>JAQCDG010000019.1 GCA_027731085.1 Actinomycetota bacterium
TATCGACCAAACCCTTACCCAGCCTGCGATTGCCTATGCTTTGGGTCGCCAAGTGGGTGGTGCGGTGCAACGCAATTTGTTGCGTCGTCGTCTGCGTGAACTGCTAAAAGCCAATGCCCATAAGGTTTTGCCGGGGTTTTATTTGATTGGGGCCGCATCTGGAGCGACCAAGTTGTCGTTTGTTGATTTAGGCAATCAGGTCGATTCGTTGCTTGAGCGATGCGCTCAAAAAGCATCGAAACAGGCCTCAAAATAAAGGTTTAACGTGAAACATCTGTTGCTTCAACTAATTGACTGGTACCAAAAAGTATTCTCATATCGCCTATCACCGTGTCGGTTTTACCCAAGTTGTTCGGTGTATGCCAAAGAATCGATTGAAACTCACGGTGCTTGGCGGGGTGTGCTTCTGGCCGTGCGCCGGCTCAGTCGGTGCCGACCATTCGGCCCCAGCGGCTACGACCCGGTGCCCGAAAATCATGACTGTCAAGAGCACTCGCTTTTAACGAAAGCGACTCACGAACATGTTTGAAATTGCCGCCAAGGTCATCGCCTTTTTCTACGGTCTTGTGCCCGACTATTCGTTCGCCTTGGCGATGGTCGCCGTTGTCGTGATGTTGTTGATTACCCCCCTGACACTGAAGAGCACCAAGGGCATGCTCGAGATGCAGCGACTGCAACCCGAGATGAAAAAGATGCAACAGCAATTCAAGGGCGATCGTCAGAAATTAAACGAAGCGATGATGAAGCTATATCAAGAGCACAAAGTCAACCCACTTGCTTCGTGTTTGCCGCTGTTGGCACAGATGCCGGTGTTCATCATTATGTTTCGCGCGATCAGCGGACTAACTAGTCGAAAAGATGGCGGACCTTTCGAACCAAAATATCTTGACAAGACATCTGACATTTATCAATCACTCGTCGGCAAGAGCGAAATGCTCTCGTTCGGTATCGATTTGGCTAAAACGCCGTTGCGGGCGATACAAGACGACTTCGTTTCGGGTCTTGTTTATGCCCTACTTGTTGTGCTTTTGGCCGGCATATATCTCGTGCAACAACGCATGATCGCCTCGCGCACGATGAGCCCAACGATGTCAGCAAACCAAGCCAAATTGATGCAATATATGCCCGTTGCGTTTGCCCTGTTTCAAATTTGGCTACCAACGGCGTTGGTTGTTTATTACATGATGCAAGCTTTAATTCGCATCGTTCAACAGCAATACATCACGCAACGCTTTTATAAAAAAGACGACAGTTTGGGTCGCCAAGCACAAGCCGCAAGTGCGGTTGCGCGCGACATGAAAGATTTGCCGAAGTCTGACAAGAAAGACAAAAAAGAAAAAGGCGAGTCGACAACGAACGACACAAAGTTCATCAGCAAGCGTGTGACACCGCCAAAAAATAATTCTGTACCATCTTCGTCCCGCCGCCCAAAACCACCGGGTAAAAATCGCAGTGGCGAAATCAAAAAGAAAAATAAGCCAAATTAAATAAATTTTACGATCTAGTAAACAACCGAAAGGAAATTGAATCATGGAATGGGTAGAGATAACAGCAACAACAATTGAAGACGCCAAAGCAATCGCACTTGACCGTTTAGGGGTAGATGACGCTGACGCCGAATTCGAAGTGGTCGAAGAGCCAAAAGCAGGCTTGTTTGGTCGAACTCGCGGCGAGGCTCGAGTTCGGGCGCGAATCAAGCCGAACTCTGTACGCGCCAAAGCCGACCGAAGGGATCGTCGTGGCAAACCAACAATCGAACGAACTTCAAGTTCGCGACAAGAGGCGGGCGAGCGCAGCGAGCGATCAGATCGTGGTCCGCGCAACGACCGGGGTAGTCGGGGCCCGAGTCGTTCACGTAACGACCGTAATAGCCGAGGCGAGCGCAGCGAGCGTGCACCACGCACTGACCGAACCGAGCGTGCACCACGAGCCGAACGCAGTGAGCGAACACCGCGCGAAGACTTGCCACCAGTAGATCCAACCACGGTAAGTGCTGTAGCAACCACATTTCTTGAAGGCTTGGTTAAATCTGCCGGACTCAATGGTTCAGTATCAGCCAAAGTTGAAGGCGAGCACATCGACATTGATGTAATGGGCGAAGACTTAGGCTTTTTGGTGGGCACCAAGGGCGCAACTCTGCTTGCTTTGCAAGATTTGACACGAGTTGTCAGTCAACGTCGTTTGGGCGATCACGAAACGCGACTTCGAGTCGATGTCGCTGGTTATCGCGAAAAGCGTCGCGAAGCGCTAAGCCGATTTGCCCTCAAAGTGGCTGAAGATGTTAAGACTTCAGGCCAGGCAAGGGCTCTTGAACCAATGAACTCGTCAGACCGCAAGATAGTGCATGACGCATTAACTGAAGTTGACGGCATTTCAACGCGTTCAGAGGGCAGCGATCCTTTCCGTCGAGTCGTTGTGGCGTTGGCTTCAATCAGCGAAGAGCCTGAAGTCGACGATAATGCTGAAGATCCAATCGGCGCTGATTCATCAACCGACGAGTGAGGTTTTGACTAGTTTTTAGTCATGTCCGAATCAAACGACATGACTAAGAACGGTCCGAGTTACGAACCTGCGAAATTTGCGGCTTTAGAGCCAGTTCTGCGTGCCGCGCAGAAAATCGGCGCTCTTTCAGACACACCAATAGAGCAAATCATCAGCCATGCCTTGTGGTTTGCTCAGGCGATACCAGACTCAGCAAAGCGTGTTATTGATTTGGGTTCTGGTGCCGGGGTGCCTGGCTTGATTATCGCTTTTGAACGCCCCGAACTTGAACTCGTGCTGGTCGATCGACGGTCAGGCCGAACAGATTCGTTGACTCGATCTGTTTTGGCTTTGAACCTTGCCGGCCGAGTCAGCGTAAAGTGCTCAGAGATCGCCGACCTGGCTCAAGACCGTAAGTTCTCCAAACAGTTTGATGCAGCAGTCAGCCGAGGTCTTGGGCCTCCACTCGAGACACTTCGGCTCTCCCGTGATTTGGTCAAAGTTGGGGGAGTCGTGATAATTAGCGAACCACCCCTAACCGCCCAGTCTCGTTGGGACCCCAACCAGATCTCGATACTTGACCTCAAAGGCCCTGCTCGGCACGGTGCCGTGGCCGTGTTTCACGTGAAACATTCGGATTGACCAAAAAGCCCTAAACCCCAAAACTTGACGTTTCACGTGAAACATCAATCATCGGCCAACTATCCGTTAAGTAGCCACACCCACTAACTAGTCTGAATCCGTGGAAGCCCTACCGACTTTGCCCCGAATCATTGCTTTCGCCAACCAAAAAGGTGGTGTCGGCAAGACAACAACAGCGATCACCGTCGCGGCATGTTTAGCCGAACTCGAGTATCGCGTATTAGTGGTCGATCTCGACCCTCAAGGCAACGCCTCGACCGGCCTTGGCATTAACGCCCGCGATTTAGACGCAACGATCTACGACGTTCTACTGCGTGGCGAGAAGCTTGAAAATTGCATTGAGCCAACAGCGATTAAGAACCTGTTTATTGCCCCCGCCAACCTTGATTTGGCAGGCGCCGACATCGAATTAGTGCCCGAGATGGGGCGTGAACAGCGACTAAAAAAAGCGATCGACACGGTTATCGACCAATACGACTATGTGATTCTCGACTGCCCACCTAGTTTGGGACTCTTGACGGTCAACGGACTAACCGCCGCCACCGAGGTCTTTGTGCCGATTCAGTGCGAATACTTCGCTCTCGAAGGCTTGGGTCAGTTGTTGCGCAGCGTCGACCGTGTAAGCCAGGTTTTGAACCCCACTCTTGAAGTGCGACACATTGCGTGTGTGATGTATACCCACACGACATTGGCTGACGATGTGGTGCGTGAGGTACGCGAACACTTTGGCGACAAGGTTTGCAAGACGGTTGTGCCGCGGTCGGTGCGAGTTGCTGAAGCGCCATCGCACGGCAAACCCGTGACATCTTTTGATCCTTCATCGCCAGCATCCAAGGCATATCGAGACATAGCAAAGGAGATCAGTGGTGGCCCGTCCAACAGGTCTAGGTAAAGGATTAGACGCGCTGATTCCGGGTCGCGACCCGCGAAAATCTGGCAGCGACGGCAGCGACAGCGCAGGCATGGGCCTGCGCAATATCGACGTCGACACGATCTCGCCCAATCTAAATCAACCACGAGTCCACTTCGACGAAGACGCTCTAAAAGAACTCGCCGATTCAATTCAAGCCGTAGGCGTGTTGCAACCAATTCTTGTGCGACCCACGCCGGGCAAAGCCAAGGCGTTCGAAATTATTGCAGGCGAGCGTCGATGGCGAGCATCAATGATCGCCAAACTGAAAGTCATTCCAGCAATCGTTCGCGAAACAAATGATCTTTTGTCGGTTGAGCAAGCACTTGTCGAAAACCTGCATCGCCAAGACTTAACACCACTCGAAGAGGCGGCCGCATACAAACAATTACTCGATGATTTCAAGATGACCCACGAAAAAGTTGCAGAAAGAGTTGGAAAGTCTCGCTCTGTGATTACAAACGCATTGCGGTTGTTGGCTTTGCCGCCTTCAATTTTGCAACTTCTTGCCGATGGTCGACTTTCAGGCGGTCACGCAAGAGCGTTGTTGGCGGTCACCGACAGATCGTCGCAAGAAAAACTCGCCCGTCAATGTGTTGATGAAAACTGGACGGTTCGCGCCGCTGAAGAAGCGGTGCGTCAGAGTTTGGGTCGCGACATAAGACCAATTAAATCTGACAAAAAAACTGATGATAAAGCTAGTACCAAAAATAGTACTAACACAAATAAGTCTCGAACAGTTGCTCTTCCGGCACCAGGTATTGTTGAACTCGAAAAACTTCTGGGCGAACATTTGGCAACAAATGTTTCGGTCACGGCAACGAATGGTCACGGCCGAGTTGTAATTGAGTTCGCTGACCTCAATGATCTTGAACGCATTTATCGCGCGATGACCGAAGGCCCAGCAGTTTCAGATTAGATATTGCAATTGATTTTGCGATTTGCGTGACAGAGACTAAGACTCACCTTCAAGTTGACGCTAAACCCATACTTCAGGTTGCTCACAACTTGTGGATAACTCTGTGGAATAACCCGAAGGTTATCCCACTATTTATTGCCTAATTTCATCGTTGTCGTTTTAACCCATATAGACAAGGCATTTGCCAGGTCGTCGGCGAGCACCGCACTGTGTGGCGTAATTCGGGTAACTGGCCCAAATCCACAGACAACCGCGGGCATCGATGTTTCACGTAAAACCTGCAACCGCATGCCACTTACTGTTGGCTTAAACCATGGTGCCGATCTCTCGATGGTTTCGGTGGCAAGCGTTGCAAACACATGAGCCGCCACCGAATGAAAACCCTCGGTGTGATAATAGGCAATGTCGCAGATTTGTTGATCGCGGGCCTCGATGCCGATGTAAATGTTCGCCGCAAAGTCGTTGGCAAGTTGAGCGTGTCGATATTGATCGACATCGTTGATCACAGCAACATTGGTGTGTTGCGAACGCAACCGGTCGGCTAGATCGTTCGTCAATCGATCGAGTTTCGAAAATTGTCCGATGACAACACGTAAATTTGCAACTTCTTGCGGATACTTTGCCACCGTGTGTCGCTCGCGCACGATGCCCACCCCGGGGCCACCCCCAGAGTTGCGACTTGCACGTTGAAGGGCTTGCAAAGTTTGTGGTCCACAGATGCCGTCTGGCACGAGCCCATAGTTTTGTTGAAACTCTGTGATTATCTTTGCCGTGATTTTACCGAGAAAGCCATCCACGCGCCCGCAGTCAAAGCCGACTCGAGACAACAACAATTGCAACGCAGCCACATCGTCACCGCGCAATAGGGGAGAAGTCAGATAAAGCAGCCGATCACCCAACTCGAACGAAGACTCAACGAGCGTCAGCCAAGTTGCGTGGTCGCAGACCCCCGAAACGTGAAGCGATCGAAGCTCCTGAAACGTCGCAACTGCGTTGTGGGTTGTTTCGCAAAACTCGTTGATCGATACACGAGATAAATCGAGCAGCCGAGCGTCACTTAACCGTCGCTGCAGGTCTCCGACAGCGTCGTGGCTGTCGCCGAGAGTTAACTCTTTTTCGGGATAAATTCTGCGATCTCCGCAAGCAACTGTGTTTTACCTTTTGCTCCAACCATCTTCTTTTTCATCTCGCCATTGTTGAAAACCATCAATGTAGGAATGCTCATGACACCAAATCGTTGCGCAATGTCGCCGTGATCGTCGACGTTGAGTTTGGCGATAGTTACTACGCCGGCTTGTTCTTTGGCAATTTCAGTGAGTACCGGTGCAATTGCTTTGCACGGCCCACACCACTCGGCCCAAAAGTCAACAACAATTGGCGTCGTCGCAGATTTGACGGTCTCGTCAAAATTTGCGCTAGTCAGAGTGATGATGCCATCGGCCATTACAAAACCTTTCGTCAAGCCGCATTATCACGCGGACAACGTCAGGCTACTCGTCGTGTGTTATCTAGTGCTGTGACTCAAGCCATCGTTCACAGTCGATAGCCGCCATACAACCCGATCCCGCCGCAGTAATTGCTTGGCGATAAGTGTGGTCTTGCACATCACCACAGGCGAATACGCCGGCGATGTTCGTATATGAAGAACCAGGTTTTGTTTGTAGGTAACCGTTGTCAAGCATCTCAAGAACGCCTTTGAACAAATCGGTATTCGGACGATGACCGATCGCCACGAACAAACCCGTGACATCAAGCTTCGACTTTTCACCCGTTACGGTGTCGATCAGCCCGACGCCAGAAAGTTTTTGTTCACCAAAAAGTTCGGTGACTTGTGAATTCCATTTGATTTCAATTTTTGGATTGCTCTTAGCCCGCTGTTGCATAATTTTCGAAGCGCGCAAAGCATCTCGCCGAACGACGAGCGTGACTTTTGTGGCAAATTTTGTCAAAAATGATGCTTCTTCGATCGCCGAGTCGCCGCCACCGACGACGACTATCTCTTGACCTTTGAAGAAAAAACCGTCGCAAGTTGCGCAAGACGAAAGACCGTGACCGTAAAATCGTTTTTCGTTTTCAAGACCCAACATCAGCGACTGCGCACCTGTACTGACGATCACTGATTTGGCTTGGTGCAATTCGTCGCGCACCCAAACCTTGAATGGTCGTTCAGAAAAGTCGACTTTTGTGACTTTTTCGGTGATAAAAGTAGCGTTGAAACGAGCGGCCTGCTCACGAAACTTGAGCATCAAATCTGGGCCCATCACGCCCTCTGGAAACCCCGGAAAGTTTTCAACGTCGGTCGTCAACATCAATTGGCCGCCAGGTTGGTCAGATGTGCTGGACGGTTCGCCTTCAATGACTAGTGGTGCCAGGTTTGCGCGCGCAGCGTAAATCGCCGCGGTTAATCCGGCAGGCCCAGAGCCGATGATTATCACTTCATGGATATTTTCAGACGCCATATTTGACCTCGCTTCAGTCTTGCTTGCTCGGATAGCGCTTGCGCATCAGCCATGCACCTATCGCCACGAAAATGAACGACAAAATAAAATATGAAATCCAAACAGCGTCGTCGCGAGTTAACCAATTGTCAAGCAGATCGTTGAGGCCACGCGAAACACCGATGAGAGCAAGCACGACCATAATGATTGCGGCAACGAGGGCAATCAAACCGAAAACCACAAGACGCACCAAGTTGGCAATCGGTCGAGTTGTTTTGTCGCTGACAAAATCAACCCATGTGTCAATTGCTGCGACGGTTTTCTTCGCCC
Organism: Actinomycetota bacterium; assembly: GCA_027731085.1. Taxonomy (GTDB): domain Bacteria; phylum Actinomycetota; class Acidimicrobiia; order Acidimicrobiales; family Ilumatobacteraceae; genus BACL27. The sequence goes on from JAQCDG010000019.1 coordinate 7,721, forward strand.
ACTTTGGATCAGTAAACGGATTAGAAATCACGCTTTCAGACTAACGCTTAAAAAATTTGTTGATTATGCAGCGTTAAACGAAATGTCTTGGATTACTCCTTGATAAGGGTTTTTCGCACTGCACTGCACGCTCGTGCCAACTTCACGTAACACCAACAATACGAATTGCGCTTCGGTCGGCACGACGAATTGGGCGACGCCACGACGCGTGTTGTAGTCGGCGCCAGTGCGAGGGCCCCATTGCTCAAGTCGACTCGGGGCGGCACCCGTAGCCGTGTAAATCTCTAGCGACCACGGCCCATTTTTCATTCCGACCTGTAAAACACCGGTCGAAACGCGCGATAGTTCAATCAGTACACCAACGTATTCTTTGGTGCCGAAGAATTGATTGGCATAACAGTCGGTTGTCCATGCGGTCTTTGAGTTGCCGTCACGCAAAGCCCAAATTTGCGCCTCATTTTCTTGGGCGTCATCGCCGTTGGGGTCGAAACTAACCATTCTTGCAATTGTGACGGGCGACTGGTCAACAGCGATGCTTTCAACAACAGGTGTTTCAAGTTGTTGTGTCGAGTTTGATCGGGTGCCGACGAGAACAACCGCAACAGCCAATGCGGCTGCAACCAGACTCAAAATTTTTGTGCTTGGTGGAAGTGAAAAGAATCGCCACGCCGCAGTTTGTGCCCTTGGGTCACGCAAAGTTTTTTGTGGCGTTGCATTGACTGCAGTCTCAAGAACCGGCTGGCCTGGTATTTGTGCAACTGAAGATTCGTCGCTGGTCATCGCCCGCCTGAGCGGCTTTGGCGGTGTCGCACCGCTTGGCGGCGTCATTGATGTTGTGTAGTCGTTTTGTGCACTCAACGCTTGCATCAACGCAACACGAGTTTCTTCGCCTGTGGCATATCTGTGATCTGGGTTTCGTGCCAACAATTTGTGAATTACGCGCACAAGTTGCGGCGCAAGTGACGGACGCAAATGCGCCAAATCTGTCGGCTCGCGTTGCAAACGCGCAAGAGCCGTGTCGGCATCGGTCTCACCCAAGAACGGCACTCGACCAGCCAGACATTCATATAGCACGAGTCCAAGACCATAAAGATCGGCACGACCATCGAGTGGTTTGCCGCGCACTTGTTCGGGTGAAAGATACTTCGCGGTGCCCATCATGATGTTGTCATGAGTCAGATCTTCACCAGAAGCGACAAGCGCCTTGGCGATGCCAAAATCGGCAAGCAAAAACTTGCCGTCAGGTGTCAATAAAATATTTCCTGGTTTGACATCGCGGTGCACGAGACCTGCACGATGTGAAACATCGAGTGCGGCCGCCATCGCAGCCCCCATATGAATCGTCAACAACGGCCCAAGACGTTTGCGACGATCCAAAAGTTCGCGAAGAGATTTTCCTTGCACATATTGCATCACCACTGCTTGTCGGCCCTCGTCTTCGACCGTGTCATAAACGGCGACGATATTCGGATGACTCAAACCAGCACAGACAATTGCTTCGCGACGAAATCTCTCTGCGACAACGGGGTCGCTAACCAATTGTGGCTTCAACAATTTGACTGCAACTTGACGATTTAAAAAAGTGTCAAAACCAAGCCAAACTTCGGCCATTCCGCCGCGCGCGATTTGTCGATCGAGCCGATATCTACCGCCTAACTGGCGCCTTGAATTATCTATTGGTTGGGCGGGTTCAAGGCTCATCTGTGAACTTTGACGCTAGTTCTGCGCGCCCAACGAAGTGGGGAATGTCAGTTGGCGAAAACTTTTCGCACTAAAAATTGCGAATTATTTGACGTGATAGGTCACGCCCATGGTGCCCACACCAGTGTGCGAACCAATCACCGAGCCGACTTCACCGACGATGATTTCGCCCGAATAAACAGTCTTGAGTTGCGCAATAAATGTGTCAAGATCGCTGCATTGGGCGTGCAATACCGCCAAATTAGTGATCGGCCCAGCCGTTTTAACTTTGTCAATCAAAAAAGCCAAGGCTTTGCTTCGGGTGCGTTCTTTGCCGCCTTCGACTATTTTTCCCTCACGCACTTCAACAATCGGTTTGATCGACAACGCTGAAGCGACAAACGCTTTCGCCCCGCTAATGCGACCACCTTTTTTGAGGTTTTCGAGAGTGTCAAGCGCTCCAAACACACGCGTGCGACTCGCCCATTCGGTGATTTTTTGAGCTAATTGGTCGAGCGTGATTTGTGGATCATCAATCAGCATCTGAGCAGCCACGAGCACATTGATGCCTTCGCCCATGCTTGCCGAACGACTGTCAACAAACTGAATCGGAATATTGACGCCTGATTCTTTGGCACCAGTCTCAGCCGACTGAATTGTGGCTGAAAGTTCGCGTGACAAACCGATCATCAAAATGCCAGTTGCTCCGTCGGCTGCGAGTTTCTTAAATGCGTCGGCAAACTTGCCGGGTGACGGTGCAGCGGTTTGGGGCAGCACTGGCGACTCTGCGCAACGCTTCCAAAATTCTGAAGTTGTCAGACTCGTTCGGTCGGTGAACTCTTGATCGCCGAGACTGAAAGTTAGGGGCACAATCGTGATGCTGTGTTTGCGAGCCAATGCTTCTGGAAGGTCACAGGCCGAATCGGTAACTATGCGGATGGTCATGGTTTTGATCGTAGTACAGGATGGTTCTTGCTGATTTTCTTGCGATATCTTCGGCGAATATGGGCCATCCACCAAGTTACCAACAATAACAATCCGACACCAGTTACTACTTGGCCGAGACCTGCAAGTGCATTGACTCGCGCCGACACTTCAATTTTTTTACCGAGTTGACTCAGGCCATCGGCGGTAAAAATTCTTACTTCAACCGGAAATAGTCCGTTTGAAAGCGCAACTACATCCACGACGAGTTTGTTTGAACTTTTTGCCGGTACTTGAATTGTCATGGTTTCTTTTTTGAAGCGTAATTTTGAACTGGCAACTCGAATCTGCACGGTCATTACAAAATCTGATGAGTTTTGCAGGTCGAGACGAAGCGTGCTTTCGCGACTACCCAATGTAAATGTCGTGCCTTCTTGCAGCGTCACTGATTGTCGAATTATTTTTAGTTGATCGCGAGTTGTTGAGATAAATCCGTCGAATTCGTCTCCTTTCATCGAGTCGCTCGACATCACAAGCAATCGCTCATCCCAGTCTTGCCAGATTTTTGCGTCGGGGCTTAAAGTCCCGCGCAACTTCTCGATGTCGTCGCGCAGGTCGGCAATTTTTGTTGCACGCTCGACAAAACTCGCTGTGTTGACTTTTGGCAGAGACGGTTTGGATGCATCAAGGCGAGGTGCTGGCAGATTAACCAGGGTGCGCAAGGCAACTTGTTGCGGCACGCGACTTAAAATCAGCATTGTTTCATGGATTAAGCCTTCGTTGATCACTGAACCGTCGCGCGAAGTTAAAACAACCCTGCGCAGGGCGGGCGTGCCTCCTTCGCTTTCAATTTGATTGCGTTGAGCCAAAATTTGCGCCGCAAGATAAGTCGCCGCAGAAAACGCGCTTGTGGTTGGTTTGCTGAGTTGGTCAACATAGTTTTTGTCGGCGAGGTGCAGCGAGATATCGGTGTTGTTGCTCGACAGTCGATATGGTCGCGCGGCATTGTCAAATTCACCAAGTGCAGCACTTGATGTTGGCAACATGACGACCGAGCGCACGCCTGCTTTGACCAATAGATCGAGCCCGTTTTGGTCAAGCGGGTTTCTGGCGAACCAAACATTTGAAATAATTTTTGATGTTGGCAAAATTTGCTGCCAGTTTGCAACGCCTCGCTCGACAAGCAACTCAAACTGATCTGCTTGTTTGTTGGCACTGGCTGCCGACGGATCAAATGGAACATATGTGCCAGAAACGATCGGTGCAGAGCCAAGTGCGGCGATGAGTTGAACAAGCAGAGATTGGTCATCGGGGTTGGTTGAGCGACTCAGGCCGTCAATTAGTTCTGGCGAAATTTGAACGGTCATTCTTGGCGCGTCAAGTTTCAGCAATCTGATCAGCTTTTCAAGTTTCGTTCGCGTCGTTGGATCAATCACTCGCGAGCCGTCAGGTTGCAGTGTGATTGGTGCGTCAAGCGCAACCACGACAGTGACTGGCATTGGCTTTACCTCGCGTGACGCGTTGAATCGATTAACAAATGTCGTCAGCAGGGCGCGCGACTCATCGTCAACTAAAACCTCAACACGAATCGGGTAAATACCCGGACCGTTAAATTCGATTCGTCGCGTGCCCGACGGAATATCCGTCGAAAGTGCGATTAATTCGAATTGTCCGTCGCTGCGACGGGCAACTTCGCGGAAAGTCAAGTCGACCGAGTCGGTAGCGACGAATTCTTCGGTTGCATCACTGAGCGCTTGCACTTGTTTCTCGCCACCAGTTATTTTTTGACCAAGTGAAATGCGAAAAACTGCCGTCTCGTTGCTGGTAACTTCATTAACCAATGCTTCGGAGGTGATGCCAAAAACAAAGCGCAGATTGCCCGACGAATATATGTGAAAGTTTTGTGCGGTCAGCGTCAACTGGCTCGAATCGACGGCAGCATTTGACTTCTGGGCCGAAAGGGTCGTCAGGATCAGACAGTTGACTATTGCAAATGCCAGCACGAACCTGAACGTAAGCGAGAGTTTTTCGGCGTTAGAACGATAAATCACGACATAATCACGCTAATGCTCGCGCGGTTGCTAACTGAGCAAACGCATCACTTGACACGACCTTGTGCGTAGCCTGTAGAGCGTGGTGCCCCAGCGCTTCGCGCCAGTTTTGAGCGAAATAGCTCCAATCGCTTCTAGGTTTCGCGACGCTGGTTACAAACTTTTTGTGGTTGGCGGCACTGTTCGCGACCTGATGCTCGACCGCCCAATTGCTGAACTCGATTTTGACTTAACAACAGATGCGCTTCCCGAGCAGATCAAGGCATTGCTTACAGGTTGGAGCGACTCGTTGTGGGTGCAAGGTGAAAGATTCGGCACGATCGGCGCCAAAAAAGGTGAGCGTGTTTACGAGATAACGACGCATCGCGCAGAAGCATATTCGCCCGACTCACGCAAGCCAGATGTGCAATTTTCAAAAGATATACATGAAGATTTATCGCGTCGCGACTTCACGATCAACTCGATGGCACTTGAAGTTACATCTGACTCGCCCGTTCTTGTTGATCCATTTAATGGCATGGCCGACTTAATGGGCAAAGTTTTGTGCACGCCGTTGTCGCCTGAAGTCAGTTTCAGCGATGACCCGTTGCGCATGATGCGTGCTGCCCGCTTTATTTCGAGTCTTGGCATGGTTGCCGTGCCCGAATTGATTGCAGCAGTCAAGTCGATGTCTGATCGCATCACAATTGTCAGCGCCGAAAGAATTCGTGACGAGTTCGATCGCTTAATCGTCACTGATCGGCCGTCATTTGGTCTGTGGTTCTTGGTTGACAATGGTTTGTCGAAGCATTTTTTGCCAGAACTAGCGGCGATGCAACTTGAACAAGACCCAATTCATCGACACAAAGATGTTTTGACGCACACGCTCGCAGTAATCGAAAACGTGCAACGTGATGAGCCGTGTGATTTTCGCATCACGCGACTGGCCGCGCTGTTTCATGATGTCGGCAAACCGAAAACTCGAGCGATTCGTCCAGGCAAAGGCATAACTTTTTATCATCATGAAGCAGTTGGCGCCCGTATGACGCGCGAACGCATGCGCAAACTTCGCTATTCAGCGCAAGACATCGAAACTGTCGCCGAACTTGTGGCCCTCAGTGCGCGTTTTCATACATATCAAATGGGATGGACGGACGCAGCGGTGCGTCGCTACGTGCGCGACGCTGGCGCACACTTGGCCGAACTAAATGTTTTGACAAAAAGTGATTGTACGACACGCAACGAAAAAAAAGTTGCCGCACTCGCACGGCGCATGGTCGAACTCGAGCAACGCATCGCCGAACTCATGGCGCGCGAAGAAATTGCAGCGATGCGACCAGAAATGGACGGCGCACAAGTCATGGAATTTTTGAATATCAAGCCGAGTCGACATGTCGGGCAAGCTTTAGATTTCTTGATGGAGATTCGCATCGAAGAAGGCCTGCTCGGCGACGAAGAAATTCGTAAACGACTGCAGTCTTGGTGGGATTTGCAGAAAAAGTAATTTGATTTGTTAGGGTCTAGCAAATATGCCACGCAAACAGGCGCAAAAAAAACAACGCACCGAGGCTGAAGATTTCGATCAGCATCTCGGCGAGATTGATCATCGCCTGACCCGTCGCGCGGTCATTCAAAATTTTCGGCGTGGCATAATCTCGCAAGACAGCATTTGCGATGCGCACCCCGAACTTTTGCGCGTGGCGCGAAACTTTGGTCGAACTACCCGCGTTAAGTGTCCAATTTGTGTGCAAGATCATCTCGTGACGGTCACGTATTTGTTCGGCCCCCGGTTGCCGCGGCACGGCAAATTCATCGCGACCCGTGCCGAAATCGAACAGTTCGCTCGGCGCCCCGAACACTTCACGGGCTATCTGATTGAGGTTTGTCGCGGTTGTTCATGGCATCATCTGCTAAAAACTCGCGACATTTAGAGTCTTCGAAAAACCCTGCAACAGCCCTGTGGCACAGTGCTGTCGTGCCGTTACACTTTCAAGTTCACATACCTGCCCCTTCGGGGGCCCCAGCTAATAGTTGGGTCCGAAGGGAGTTATCACGTTCATGCGTGCATATGAATTAATGGTCATTATCAGCGGCAACCTCGAAGAGTCAGCCGCCCATAGCTGGTTGAGTGTGATCACCAAGTCAGTTACAAGTGCCGGTGGCAGTGTTCACGGCACACCTGATTGGTGGGGCAAGCGTCGCTTGGCTTATCCAATCAAAAAACAAAATGACGGCTATTACGCGATCTTCAACATTACGGCACCAGGTGGTGCACTTGATGAAGCAGAACGCGCGATGCGCATCGCTGACGATGTGTTGCGTCACAAACTCCTCCGCCTTCCTGATGACGAAGCCGCACGTCGCGGTCTTTCAGTCGCAGCAAATTCATAAAAATAAAGGGACACAAATCAAATGGCTGATAACAGCATCACTCTGGTCGGAAACTTAACTCGCGATCCAGAAATTCGATTCACCGCAACAGGTCGAGCCGTTGCATCGTTTGGCATCGCAGTTGGTCGTCGCTATCAAGTAAACGGCGAATGGCAAGAACAAACTTCATATTTCAATGTCACTGCATGGGGCCAACTTGGCGAAAATGCAGCGGCAACATTCACCAAAGGCACTCGAGTCGTCGTCACCGGTCGTCTTGAGCAACGCGAATACACATCGCGCGAGGGCGAAAAGCGCACAGCGATCGATGTCATCGCCGACGAACTCGGGCCAAGTTTGCGCTGGGCAACTGCAACCGTTGTGCGCACACCAAAACAAGATGCTCAAGGCGGCGGTTCAGCACCTCGTCCGGCAAACACCGGCACCAACCCAGGCACCGAAGCAACGCCATTTGATGGCGAAGAACCGTTCTGATCCGAAGACTTAATTAATCACCAAACAGGCAAAAATCAAATCAAATAAAAATAAGGACTCCGCATGACAAGTAAATCCAACAAGTTGAGAGCAAAAAAAGCGCTACTGCGCAAGCCGAAGAAGCGTCCAAATATGATGGTGCAAGAAAAAGTTGGCTTCGTCGACTACAAAGACGTCAACTTGTTGCAGCGCTACATGTCTGATCGTTCAAAGTTGCGAGCTCGACGCATGAACGGCAATTCTGTGCAACAACAGCGCGATATCGCAACTGCAGTTAAGAACGCGCGCGAAATGGCGTTGTTGCCATACACCAAGCGTGTTTCAGTAACGCGTGCGCCGCGCGAGCGTGGCGAATATGGTTCTGATGACCGTGGTCGTGACCGTGGCCCGCGTGGCCCGCGTCGTGATGAAGGTGCAGGCGAGTCAACTCGTGTCGAAATTGCCGAAAACATCTCAGCAGAAGTGACAACTGAGGCAACTGTTGCGGCCATCGTTGACGGGGCTGCATCATGAAAGTGCTGCTTCGCTCTGACATCAAGGGTGTTGGCCGTCGTGGCGACATCGTAAATGTTTCGTCTGGTCATGCGCGCAACTTTTTGTTGCCAAATGACTTGGCGATTGTCGCCAATGCCGGCACGATCGCCCAGGCCGAGGTCATGCGCAAGTCGCGTGAACAACAAATTGCTACTGATCGCGAGTCGGCTCGTCTCGTGGCTACTTCACTGTCGACAACAGTTATCAAGATTGCGGCAAAGGCTGGCAATGAGGGTCGATTGTTCGGCTCGATCAACGCCGCCGAAATTGCAAAAGCGGTTCTTGATCAAACTGGTGTCACGATCGACCGCAAGAATATTCAAGTTGAAGCGCCATTGCGACAACTTGGCGAACACTCGGTAACTGCTGAAATATTCGCCGATGTTGTGGCAACTCTCAAACTAGAAATCGTTGCTAAATAATTTTCGCTACGCATTTCTAGTTATCCACCTGTTATCCACAGAAGAATCACAGGGTTATACCCGTAGCAATCAACAGGCAAACTAAGGCATTGTGTAGACATGTCTATTGCTGAATTCCCTCGAGGCGATCGTTCTGATCGTGGCGCGACGCAGCGATCGACAAACAGAATTCCTCCGCACAGTGTCGAAGCCGAAGCGTCTTTGTTGGGCGCAATGCTTTTGTCGCGCGAGGCGGTCAGCATCGCATTTGAGCGTGGTGTTCGTTCTGACGAATTTTATAAACCAGCGCACCAACATATTTTTGACGCGATTCGTGCGCTGAACAGCGCAGGCGAACCAGTTGATCCGGTAACTGTTGGTGACGAACTACGTCGCAACAATTTATTAGAAGGCGTCGGTGGCATCGACGCTTTGCTCACATTGCAAAACGCCACCCCCGCAATTACGAGCGCCGAGCGATACGCCAAGATCGTGCGTGAAACAGCCTCGTTGCGCAAGTTGATTTCAGTCGCTTCAGAAATTGCTGAGATTGCCTATAGCGGCCCTGAAGATGTTGCTCGAGCAATTGACGAATCTGAATCGAAGATTTTTGATGTCTCTGAAACAAATATCGGGGATGCTTCTCAACGACTCGGATTACTGGTCAACGAAGCAATGGAGAAACTCGAAGACCGCGCCAACAACAAAGAATTGATCACTGGCACCGCAACTGGTCTCGACGACCTCGACAAAATTTTGCTCGGCTTACAGCCAGGCACACTAAATATTTTGGGTGCTCGACCTGCGATGGGCAAGTCGGCTTTGGCTCTTGGTTTGGCGGTGCATGTGGCGCGCACTTCGGGCAAGCAAGTTTTATTCTTCTCGCTCGAAATGGGTACCGCCGAACTTGTGCAACGAATTCTCGCCAGCGAAGCGGGCGTCGACTCAAAGGTTTTGCGCAGCGGCCGCCCGTCACCGAACGACTGGACAAAAATTGGTCACGCAGTCGGTCGTCTGGACATTCCGTTGATTATCGATGACAGCCCCGGCACATCAGTCGGCGCGATTCGTGCCAAAACTCGACGTATCGTCAGTCGACAGGGCGAAGTTGCGCTTATCGTCATCGACTATTTGCAACTCATGGGTGGCGACGGCAAGCCAGAGAACCGACAACTTGAAGTAAGTGAGATCAGTCGAAAACTAAAACTCTTGGCACGCGAATTCAATCTGCCGATCTTGGCGCTCAGTCAGCTGAGCCGTGGTCTCGAAGCGCGCAACGACAAGCGTCCGACGCTTTCTGACTTGCGCGAGTCTGGCGCACTCGAGCAAGACGCCGACGTCGTGATGTTCTTGTATCGCGACGAGGTTTATAACCCTGACAACAAAACCGAACTGGGCATCGCCGAGCTAAATATTTCGAAGCATCGCGCTGGCCCACTCGGCAAGGTGCGTCTTGCGTGGTTGGCGGCATACACACGATTCGAGAATTTCGCGTCCGACCCCAATTCGAATTAGTTATGTTTCTCGGCGAAGACCTTTTGGCGTGGATGGTAATTGCGCTCGGTGGCGCGATGTTCGCCGGCAACTTCGCAGCATTGGTTCGCCCGCCTAAACAGCGTCGCGACGCTAACGATTTAACCAAGGCGCCAGTTGTGCGCAGCGTCGTGATGGCCACGATTGGCGCAATCGCAGCACTTTGGGCACTCGTCAGCCTGCTCTAAAAAACTTGAGCGGGTGACGGGAATCGGACCCGCGTATTCAGCTTGGGAAGCTGATGTTCTACCACTGAACTACACCCGCAGTTGCACATTTGAGCGTAGCAACACAGTTTTGAGACCGGAATTTAAGTGAGGCAAAAAATTCACTAAGGTTCTTTAGTCGTGATTTTGTCAGATCGAAGCATCAAAGAGGCAATAGAGGCCAAGCGAATCATCATTGATCCGCTAGATATATCGTGCATTCAACCGTCATCTATTGATGTCAAGGTTTCGAATCTGTTTCGTGTATTTCGCAACCACACAGCCGGCACGATCGACGTCAAACGCGACCTGAGTGATTTGACCGAACTTGTTGAAATTGAATCTAATGGTGTATTTATGTTGCACCCAGGCGAATTTGTATTGGGTTCGACTCTCGAGCGCATCGCCATCGCCAACGATCTTGTCGCTCGCGTTGAAGGC
>JAQCDG010000138.1 GCA_027731085.1 Actinomycetota bacterium
CAACAAATCTCGGTGCTTGGGCCCGAGTACGAGACGCAAAATGTGTGGCACGATTAATCCGACGAAAGCGATGATGCCAGTTGCCGCGACGGCGCTTGATGCAAGTAAACCGACGATTGCAATTGTTTGCAGTCGCACTCGTTCGACTGGCACGCCGACATGCGCCGCCGAGCGATCGCCGAGTGCCATGAGGTCGAGCGTGCGGGTGAATCTCGTGCTCAGCGCAATACCGATTATTGCGAGCGGTAAAACCACGGCGACCGCGCGCCAAGTTGCGAGGCCGAGTGAGCCAAGACTCCAAAATGTGACGGTGCGAATTTGATCGTCGTCGGCGATGAACACGGCGAGGCCGATTAGTGCGCCCGACAATGCGTTGATCGCGATGCCGGTGAGGATCAGTGTGACGACATCTGTTTTGCCGTCAACGCGTGACAAGCCGTAAACAATTGCAGTTGCGAGTGTGCCACCAATGAATGCAAAAATTTGTACGCCGAGCGTGATTCTGCTCAGGCCGAGTGTGATTGCAATTACTGCACCGACAGCCGCGCCGCCCGATACGCCGACTGTTGCCGGTTCGGCGAGAGGATTGCGAAACACACCTTGCATTACGACGCCGGCGACAGCGAGTGAAGCACCGACGACTATTGCTAGCGCGACTCGCGGTAGGCGAACATTCCAAAAAACGGCGTGACTAATCGAGGTCGAATCTGAAGTTGCCGCTGGGCCTTGAAACAAAACTTTGAAAACTTCGCTGAACTCAATTGTGTAGGCACCGGTGGTTAGTGCGTTGATGACGACGATGACCAGGGCGACTGTTAGCACGATTGCCACAGTTTTCGGATTGAGTCGGCGCATTTCGCTCATTGCTTGATGCTCAGTTTTCTGTCGCCAAGATTTTTAAGGCTTGCGCCATGCGAATCATGAGTTCGCCGGTTCGTGGCCCAAACGAGAATAACAAGTCATCGTCAATCGACACCACTGCACGGGTTTTTGCCGCGGGGGTTTGGGCGATACCGGGTAACTCGAGTAGCCCGTCAATGCCACCGACAGATGCGAGACCGCGAGTGGTGACGACGATGATTTCGGGGTTGGCTTTGACGATTGCTTCGCTCGTGAGCGGTGTAAATGCTGCAAGGTCGAGGTCGGTGCCCACATCAATGCCGCCAGCCGAGCGAATCATTTCGTCGGCGCCCGATTCTTTGCCGCCAAGCAAAAATACTGAGGCGGTGCCGCGCACGTAGATAAATGCGACACGCGGTTTTGTGGTTGCAGGGTCAAGCGTGTTGAGGGCCTGATTGATGTCGCTCTGTGTCGTGTCGAGAAGTTTTAAGCCGAAACTGCCGGCACCGAGTGCGTTGGCGATCAGATTGATGCGCGGTGCGATGTCGGAGAGTTTCCATACTTCAGGGGCAAGCACGATTGGAATGCCGGCACCACGCAACTGTTGGATTGCTTCTGACGGACCTGAACGTGTGTCGCCAATGACGAGTGTCGGATTCAACTCGAGCACGCTTTCGGCACTGATGTCGTGTCCGCTGCTGACTTTTGGTATTGCAGTTAGTGCCGCCAGCGTTGTTGTTGCATCACGACCAATGATTTTGCCGGCGAAACCAAGTGAGATGACTATTTCGGCGATCGCTTCGTTGAGCACAATGATGCGTGATGTATCGGTGATTGTGACTTCGATATCGTCAGCCGAGGTCACTTTTGCTGGCAGGGTTGATTTGCCGTCGCCGACAATTGGCAGTTCAAAGTTTTCGGCCGAAATTAAGACTGGTCGAGTTGATTCGTTTGCTGGCTTAGTCGCTGGGGCGGTTGTCGACGCAGCTGCTTGCGATGTTGTGCCTGTGGTCGCAGAGTTCGCGCTACAGGCAGAAATTAATGCGATGAAAAGTTGGGTGGTCAACAAAGCCAGAGATATTTTTCTTGTGACCATAGCCATTTCAATCTACTAGTGACAGTCAGATTGGTAGAATTTGCGGAGTGAAAATTGCCGTTTATGTGATGTCTCTTATGTTGTCGGTGTCGGCGATTTCAAGTTGTGCGAGTGATCGATCGGCGAGTGAGACATTTGTTACGACGGTTACGACGGTTACGACGACGATTGAGGCGGCCGAAACCCCAGTTACGACGGTGGTTACGGCTGTGGCTACGACTGTGGCATCAACTGCGGTTGCTGCCGAGACTGTTTCAAGTTCAACGACAGTTACAACGGTTGCGAGCACGACTAGTGCGACAAGCGCACCGAGTTCGAGCGTCGTCAAGGTTGCGCCGACTACGACAGTTGTCGCAGCAAGCCGACCAAAACTTTCTGTGAGTCAAACGAATAGCCTCAACCCAAACGGGACATCAGTCACAGTGCGTGGCACGGGTTATGACGTGAATAAAGGTGTCTATGTGATCGTGTGCACGCAAGCCGCGCCAGGCCCACAAGCGACTTGCATCGGTGGAATAAATATTGATGGCTCATCTTCGAGTTCGGTTTGGGTGTCTTCGAATCCGCCGAACTATGCCATTGGTCTCACGACGCCGTTTTCGCCTGATGGGTCATTTAATATTGAATTCGTAATCGTCGGAAAAAGTGGTTTATTGGACTGCACAGTTCTTAAATGCGGTGTGGTAACACGATCTGATCATTTACGATATACGGATCGAACACAAGATGTTTTTGTGCCGATTTCGTTTTCGAATTAGTTTTTATTCACTCCCAAAGAAACAAAGATGAAGGTTCAAATGTCTAACTCAAAGTTTGTGGTGCGCTCAGGTGTTTTAGTTGCGTTGGTATCGATGTTATTGGTAGCAGTGCCGGCACAAGTTTCGGCGGCCGTAAGTGTGAGCGTGAGCAAAGTAGCAAAACTTACTGACCTTGAGGTCGTTTCGATCAAATTGGCAAGCGTGCCAGCGGGTCAGGGTGTCTATATCTCGCAATGCTTCAAGCCGACATTGGGTCAGCGCGCGGGCACAGGTTTGATCTGCAATGGCAGCGTTACCGAGACGGGCACGATGATCTGGGCAACAACTGACGCTCAGCGTGGTTCGCTGGCGGCGACTAGCGAATTGGTGTTGATGTTTCGTTCTACGTTTACAAAAGTTGATGCAAGCGGAGCGAGCAAGACATATGACTGTGGCGTTTCGAACTGTTCACTGTTCGTTTATCGCGACCACCGTGGCATCACCGATACGGCACTCGACACGATTGTGCCCCTAAATTTTTTGCCACGCCAGACTGTTGC
>JAQCDG010000139.1 GCA_027731085.1 Actinomycetota bacterium
TGCAACGCGCGTGATCGCTGGTCCAAAAATTTATGGTGACTTCGTCGACGCACTCGCCGAACAAGCCAAAAAAACCAAGACGGGCAAACCAAACGAAGATGTGCTCTATGGGCCACTCAACAACGAAGGGCACCTGAGCAAAGTCAAAGGTTTTGTTGATCGCACACCAAAGCACGCCAAAATTGTTGCTGGTGGTTCGCAAGTTTCAGGCCCCGGCTACTTTTTCGAGCCGACCGTGATTTGTGATCTCAAACAAACCGACGAGATGATTCAAGATGAGATGTTTGGACCGGTCATCACCGTGCAGAAGTTCAGCGACGAACAAGAAGCCTTGAAGTGGGCCAACGGCGTCGAATATGCACTCGCCTCTTCAGTGTGGACACGCGACTTGGGCAAGGCGATGCGCATGACCAAGAACCTCGATTTTGGTTGCGTGTGGGTGAACACGCATATTCCGATGGTGGCCGAGATGCCACACGGTGGCTACAAGAAGTCGGGCTACGGCAAAGATCTTTCGGCATATGCGCTTGACGATTACACGCGCATCAAGCACGTGATGATCAATTTGAATAGCTAAACAGCGACGGGCGCTTGCATGCGGCGCGCAGTTGCCTGCAACAAGCGATCTAAAATTGTCGCCATAATCACGATCGCCAAGCCGACCTCTACCCCGAGGCCCGAGTCTGGACCAGTGAGAGCTTCGATTGAGCGATAGCCCAGACCGCCGCCGCCGACCATCCCAGAAATAATCGCCATCGCCAAGACCATACAATCGAAAGTGCAATGAATATGAACTCATCGCCTATTAGTTATGACCCGTCAATGCTCGGCGCACATGACTGGGGTTTTCCGGTGCCGATTGCTTACGGACCAGGGCGAATAGCCGAAGTCGGGCGCCGATGCGTTGGGCTCGGCGTGAGAAATCCGTTAATTGTGACTGACCGCGGTAGCCGCAATCTTTCATTCATCGCTCGCCTGCAATCAATTCTTGGCGAGGCTGGTTTGAAGTCGGCGCTGTTTTATGAGATTTCACCAAACCCGATCGACACAGAGATTGGCGCCGGTCGCGCGGCGTTTCGCGATGGCGGTCACGATGCGATTATTGCGATTGGTGGCGGCAGCGCCATGGATGGTGGCAAGGCGATTTGTTTGACTGCAAATAATTCGATCGATCTTTGGGATTTCGAATTTGAAAAACCAGCGCCAAAAATTGACCGTGATAATGCGTTTCCGAAATTGATCACGATTCCAACAACTGCTGGCACGGGTGCCGAGACCGAAAGCACCGGCATGGTTACCGATTTGAAAAAAGCGATGAAGTTTTGTGTGTGGCACCCCGAATTAAAGCCGTCGCTTGCGTTGCTTGACCCTGAGTTGACAGTTGGTTTGCCAGCAAATATGACCGCGTGGACTGGCGCCGATGCATTGATTCATGCGATTGAGGCGTTTTTGGTGCCGGGGTTTAATCCGCTTTGCGATGCAATGGCACTTGAGGCGCTGAGTTTGATTTCAACTTGGTTGCCGATTGCTGTGACTGAGCCGACAAACATCGCGGCGCGCGGTGGCATGCATGTGGGGTCATGTTTAGCGGGCATTTCGTTTCTGAAGGGTCTGGGGCTCGTGCATGCGATCTCGCACATGATCGGCGCCGAGTTCAATACGCATCACGGTTTGACTAATGCGATTATTTTACCCGTGGTTTTGCGGTTCAATTTGCCCGGCATGGACGACAAAGTGCGGCGCATGGCCGAAGCGATGAAACTGCCCGATCATTCGGGTGATGGTTTTATTAATTCGGTTGAGGTGTTGCTCGACGAGATCGCGATTCCGAAATCGCTGAGCGAAATCGGCGTGACTGCTGATTGTGCAGAGCGAATCGCCGGTAAGGCGCTGAAAGATTCAGCAGCGCGTACGAATCCGCGTATTGCGACATTGGCCGAGGTTCAGGCGCTAACCGAAACCGCGATCAACAACGCCCGCTAACGCAAGCTAGCGCGAGCTAACGCAAGCTAACGCACTATTTCTTTTTGAATCCGCGTGGGCACTTCGGTTTTACGCCCGTCACCTTTTTAGTGGTCTTACCCTTGGCACATGTGATCGTGGTTTTAGTCGCTTTTTTCTTGCCACCGGTGATTGCAACTTCAGCAGACGACTGTTTGATTGCAATCGTGCCTCGCTTGATTGTGTAAGTGACATCGCCTAGTGCTCCGGCAACTGCGGTCGCATAATAAACACGAAATACGTTCGTTGAAACTTCGTAACCCGTTGGGTCAAGCCGACGCAGATCTGAGCCCGAAATTTTTTGCGGGGTTGACCAAGTGAGACCGTCGTTTGAAGTTGATGTGTATAGCTTTTGTACCCGATCGCCGCAACCAGGACCGTCAGCCAAAACCATCATCCATTCACCAGTTTTCGCACGAAGAATTTCTGGGTCGACGCTGATTCCGTTTTCTAGACGCCAACCGGCTTCTTTTGTAAATGTGATTCCGTCATTTGAAATATAACTGGCAAGTTTTTCGGTGCAGTTGCCGTCGGTTGGCGACTCAACAACATAGAGACGCACTTTGCCGTCGGGTGTAACCACGGCATCGGGTACACCCCACGCTTTAACATTTTGCGAAACAACAAGTTCTGCTGCAGCAACAGTTGATGTGCCAACTGCCGTGCACGACGCAGTCAAACATGGCGCCGACGAAACAGATTTGGTGTTGGCGCCCGGAGTCATCGAGTTCTCAACGAAATATGCACGGCGGGTGCCATTGGGCAGTGTGATCGCGGTGAAGTCGCTACCCAAGCGCCCGGTAACGGGCACACTCGCACACGCACCAGCGTCGGTGCAATCACTAGCAATCGTTCCGGCGAGACTCGGGTACCAAAGGCGATCGGCATTGCCCGTGCGCTCAACATGCGGTGAAACGCCAGTAAGACCAAGCGAAACCGTTTCTTCGGTCAGCGCCCACTCGACGACTGCGCCCGCAGTTGGCACCTGCGTGACGCCCGCGACAAGTGAAAACCCGAGTGCTACCGCGAGGAGTGATTTTTTAATTCGCATGTTTATCCTCCAAAATTTGCGATAAGCCCACAAACCGATTCTAGTTGTATTGTTTGACTATGAAAATTGGTGTACAACTTTGGCCACAGGCCACAAATATCAAGGAAATGCGCGCCGCCTGGCGCACGGCAGACGCGATGGGTGTCGACAGCATTTGGACATGGGATCATTTTTATCCGTT
>JAQCDG010000140.1 GCA_027731085.1 Actinomycetota bacterium
TTCTAGATCGCGACGCATATCTTCGATCGATACAGTGCTGCCTTTATCGGGGTGATGGTCGTGTCGGTTGACGCCAAAAATCCAGATTGGTTGACCGTTGACAAGCAATTGTCGATCTCTAACTTCGACGCGACGAAATCCAATTCGCTGCCGAATGGTTTCGATCACTTCGCCAGAAGGTGCTGTCAACTCTGTTTCAACGAGATACAAATTCGGCGCTTCAGCCGACCACGCCGCACAATTCTTGACTGTCCAGTTAAAACTCGCCTTGTGACCGGCAAACAAATATGGCTGCGCAGCAACATGCGGCACGACTTTTGACTGAGTTTTGCCGACTATTTTGCCGCTTGGTGACAGCAAGGTTGTGCGCACGATAAAACCAGGTCGAGTTTCGTGCAGAAATCGCACCTCTGTCGTCGCAGTCAGGTTGCCAAGTTTTTTCTCGTGGTCAAAATCTGCCTCGCAAATAACATCGGAGATGCACACCTCTTTACGCGATTCGGCAAACACTTTTCTATGCAAGCCAGCCATCCACCACTGATCTTGATCTTCGATATAACTCATTGCGCTATACCGCATCACGACGATCGCCAAAATGTTCTCTCCAGCCACGAGAAACTTGCTTATGTCATATTCGCTCGGTAGACGACTATCGGTGCCATAACCGACAAATTCGCCGTTTAAATAAACGGCGTGAATGCTCTCGG
This sequence comes from Actinomycetota bacterium, assembly GCA_027731085.1. Lineage (GTDB taxonomy): Bacteria > Actinomycetota > Acidimicrobiia > Acidimicrobiales > Ilumatobacteraceae > BACL27. Next base: position 708 of record JAQCDG010000140.1, read on the forward strand.
CACCGCCGACACAAAGCACCGTTTGAGACTCTCGCCAGCTGTCTGGCACTACAAACTCTCGACGGTACACACCAGTGGCAATTCGCGCTGGCAATTCTGGTGGGGCACCATCAAATGGCATCTCGACATTCGTGTAATGAGGAAGGTCACCGGTGTCTTGCATCGTCCAATTACCTGGCACCAAAACCGTCTTGTCACGTTGCAGATTGCTCAACACCGATGAGTCAACTTCATCTGGATGCGAAAACAAATTGAATGACCACTCGCCGTCCAACGACATTCGATTTTCACGAAACATTGTCGCATGCATTGGCAGGCGATTAATTTGATTTATTCGTGGGTCAGCCCACGGGCGCAGGTTACCGATTGTTGGCAGCATCGCAAAAGTCGCCCATGGCTCAAAAGATACACTTCTTATTCTGTGCGACAAGATCCATGGCTAAACACTTTGGTGCACATCGTCGAGTCGCGACAGAACCGCCCTAACTTGCCAAACGACGGTTGTCCGTTTTGTGTTGGCGGTCTCGAAGCAGCTCAACCGTACAAAATGAAGTCCTTCATAAATCGTTGGCCGGCAATGCCCGACGATCGGTGCGAAGTCGTGCTCTACACAGACGATCACGATTCATCTTTTGGCGAATTGCCAGTTGGCCACATCAAAGAAATCGTCGATGTGTGGGCATCGCGCACAACCGCATTGATGAACCGACAAGATGTCGACAGCGTTTTAATTTTTGAAAACCGCGGTCGCGAAGTCGGCGCCACGATCGATCACCCGCATGGTCAGATTTATGCATTCGACCATGTTCCGCAACGCACTTCGCAACGACTTTCAAGCAACTGGCGCCCTGACCCAGATCAACAACGACGCTTTATCGAGCTCAACGGCTGGGCCGCCTGGGTAATTTCAGCACCGATTTACCCCGTCTCAATTGAAGTGGCACCGCTTAAACAAATCGCCAACCTTTCGGCTCTCACCGAACAAGATCGAATCAATTTTGCAACAATTCTTAAAGATGTTTTGCAACGAATTGATCAACTCTTTGACAGTAAAACCCCATACATGATGTGGATCAACCAAGACGCAAAGAATCAATCACCGTCATGGCTCAATGTCGAAGTCATTTCGCCTTGGCGTGACAAAGATGTCTCTCGCTATATTGCGGCAGCCGAAGTTTCAACCGGCGAGTTTTTTAATCCGGTCAACCCAGAGGATCTTGCGAAGCGTCTTCGCTTGCCGAGTTCGTAGATTTATTCTTGGTAATTGCCATGTAAATCACCGCGCAAGCAAAAACAACAAGCGATGTCCATTGATTCAACCGCAGACCTGCGATATTTTTTGCTTCATCAATTCGCAACGATTCAACAGAGAACCGAACAAACGTATATGCCGCAACATACATTGCAAACAACCTTCCATCGCGAAAGTTCCACCGCTTCTCGGCTTTGATTAACCCCACACATATAAGTAGACAGCCCAACGACTCATATAAGAATGTCGGATGAAATGTTGTGCCGACCTCAAAACCAGCCGCTTGTGCCTTGCCTGCCGAAACTTGCAACGCCCACGGCAAATTAGTCGGCTTGCCGAACAATTCTTGATTAAACCAATTTCCCCACCGTCCAATTGTTTGCGCAAGCGCCAAAGCCGGGGCAACACAAGTAAGACCAACAGCAACCGGTATGTTGCGCTTTTTTGCAGCGACAACTCCCGCGACTACACCGACTGCAATTCCTCCCCAAATACCGAGACCCCCTTCCCAGATTTTGACGACATCAAACCATCGCCCATTGAAGCGCTCCCAATCAGTGATCACGTGATAGGCCCGTGCGCCGACGATACCAATCGGCACGGCGATCATGGCGATTGAACTCGCGTCTTCTGGTTTGCCGATCTGACGTTGTGCAAGTCGCTTCTTGAACAACCAAACTGCGGCGACGACTCCGAGCGCAATCATTAATCCGTATGCGTTAAATCGCAGCGGCCCGAACTCGAGCGAACCCGCAGACGGGCTTGGCAAACTTGCAAACATCAAACTCAGACTAGTTCTCAGCGTTGAATTAGCGAGCAGTTGCCTATCTGCGACTTTTGCTGGTCTACTTAATATGTGTCTACCGCTAAACGGCAAGTCGATTCGGCTGCGATTAGTGCACTTGCCCCGGTTGCTGCTCTGATTCCGATCTGGTTGATCGCAATCGCAATTTTTTGGCTACCACTCTGGATCTTCACCGATGTTTCTTATCCACTGTTTGCATTTTCTGCGCTCGCTCTCGGCATCGTTTTGTTTTCGAAGTCAGTACAACGAGTTTTTCTTGCACGACTATTGAATGCCCGAAAGCCAACGCCAAAAGAAGCGGCCACTCTTCACAAGTCGTGGCGCAGAGTCGCCCAAGCAAATCATGCCAGCACTGAGAGTTTCGTTCTCGCAGTTGTCGACAGCCAAGACATCAATGCTTTCGCTTCTGGCGGCCACCTGGTGGTTGTTTCGTCTTATGCAATCAATCAACTCGATGAGAACGAACT
>JAQCDG010000020.1 GCA_027731085.1 Actinomycetota bacterium
TCGAGCTTGATGCCGGCGTCAAGCAACTGCTTAATAACTCTTAACTCGAGAAGATCTCGATATTCATAGATTCGTCGCGAGCCGCTGCCCTTAGCATCGGTCAAAGACGGACGAATCAAATTTGTGCGAGCCCAATAGTCAAGTTGACGATATGTGATCCCCGCAATTTGCGCAGCTTGACTGCCACTGAAACTTTGTCTCGCCATTGCGACCCCCATATAGAACCCTCAACGCCCATTTGTCAGGCTACGGCTCGTTCGAAGATTTAGGAATGCTCAGCCCTGAAAATCCTCGGGCTTGATTGAGTCTATGAAATCGCGAAAATCATCAATGATCTCTTCGGCATTATCGGGTGCCGTTGTTGGCACTACCTTGCCGACGGCATCAAGTAGGTCTTCTTCGACAAAAATCGGTATGCCCGATCGCACCGCCACAGCCACGCCGTCAGACGGGCGGCAACTAATCGCAATCACTTTTCCGCGTTGCAGAAAATGCAAATCAGCAAAATATGTGTTCTCTTCAACTTTAGTGATCACAAGTTTTACCGGCTGAGCATCAAGACCTTCGGCAACGTTGATCAATAAATCGTGCGTCAGTGGACGATCGGGCTGCAAACCTTCGAGTGCGTAGTGAATCGACGAAGCCTCAGGTGCACCGATATAGATCGGCATGATTCGTCTCGAACCCGATTGTTCACGCAACATCAACACGGGCGTATTCTGCGGGATCTCTAGTCGAATGCCCTCTAGCTGCATTTCAATCATCGACTCAGCGTACCTTCATAAAGATTTTAAAGCCTCAGCGGTGTTCAATGTGATCGCGTGCTTGCGCTGCAATCAACGCCGCACGAAGCTTCGAACCCTGGTCGACAAGTTCGGCGAACATCTGCATCGCTTGCTGTCGCGCTTGTGGGTTGCGCTGGCGCATCAGCGGAACGACCCGGCTCTCAAACAGCGACACCTCGTGATCGGCCGCCGACCGCCATGCTTTCAGATGTCGAGATTCAATACCGAGCGCAATGAATGCGGCCGAGGCTTGCAAAATTTGCAAATCGACCTCGTCATACAGTTCGGTAGAACCGACTAGATGCGCACGCACGATGCCATAGCGCTCGAGTTCTTTAAGAGTCTTCTCGTCGATCTTGGCTGCAACGAGGATTTCTTTTCGGTTATATGACGTATCACCAACTGGCTCATCTTTCGACTTGAGCAGTGAGATGTTGCTCGCCGAATTTGCAACCTCTGGGGCCTTTGAAAGTTTTTTAACTCCTGCCGGATGACCTTGACCGCGCGGTGCCGGAATATGACCCAAGCCCCGCGGTGCGGTAATTTCGTCGTCGCGAAGCATGCCGTCACTGGTGTCGCCCTCGAGTCGAGTGCGAATTACCTTTAGCGGTAGATAATTATCTTTCTGCTCGCGCAAAATGAATTTAAGACGATCAACTTCGGCTTGTGAGAATTTTCGATATCCAGACGCCGTTCGCTCAGGTTCGATTAATCCTTGACTTTCAAGAAAGCGAATTTTCGAAATTGTCACATCCGGGAATTCTTCTAGCAAAAGCGCAAGCACCTCGCCGATCGATAGATAGTTTCGGGCCGTATTCACTTCAACTCAAATCGTATTTCGTCATGACAGAATGTCGGCTTTGCTGAACAAAACCATGCGATATTTACCGACTTGCAACTCGTCGCCATGCTGTAACGCGAATTCATCGACACGAGATTGATTCACATAAGTTCCGTTCAGAGATCCGAGATCTCTGACGATCAGCGACTTCGACGTTCTCACGACCTCAGCGTGGCGACGCGAAACAGTAATGTCGTCGAGCAAAATATCACTATCTTGATGCCGACCGATTTGCGTTATGTCCTTGCTCAGAGTGAAGCGGCTGCCGATTAAGTCGCCAGAACGAATCACCAAAACAGCGTGCTCGCCAATATCGCCCAAACGAATTGACGCGTTATCGCTTGGCCCCGGCAGATCCTGCATCGGATCAACCTGGGCAATCACAACGGTGCGCTCATCGGGCATATCTAAAACAGCGCCACAACTAGAACAAAAAGATGAATTAGGTGGATTGCGATGACCACAACTGTTGCAAAAAACATACGCCATAGAGTCTCAACCCTCAATCAGTTGTTGATATTTTTGCGAATCAAGTAAGCCTGAATCATCAGCCGCAGCATCTAGGGTAAGCTCAAAGATCCAACCTTCACCGTAGGGGTCAGAATTTAATAGACCGGGCTGCTCGGAAAGTTTGTCATTTACCGTGCTGATCACTCCTGCAAGCGGGACATATATATCTGAAACACTCTTAGTGCTCTCAACTTCGCAACATGCCGAGCCCGCCATGAATTTGTCACCAATTCTTGGTAGTTGCACGAAAACCACATCGCCGAGCGCGTCTTGGGCATAGTCGGTGATGCCAATGCGTGCAGATGAAGTTGAAAAAAGAATCCACTCGTGATCTTTTGAATACCGACGATCTTCAAGAATCTTCATAAGACAAAGTTAGCCCCGTCGCGCCTCTCGCCCTAAACGAAGATTGCGGCGAATCTCGGGGATATACGCGAGGGCTGTTGAATACGACAGAATTATCCCCGGAATAGCAAAGGCCCACGCACCTAAACTCACCAGATCGGCTCCCCGACCATCGTCAGCCGCCAACAACATCAGTGGCACCGCGAACATCAGCAGAAATGTGTATCGCTTGCCCCAGATGCTGACACTAAAACGTTGCATCCCAAAGGCCGTGGCGATGACCATCGCTGCAGCCACAGAAATTTCGCGAATCAAGACGGCAACTGCGAACCAAAGTGGCATTGATTGATCAATGACAATTGCCAGAACTGCGACAATGAACATGCCTCTATCCACCGTAGGGTCGAACACCGCACCGAATGAACTTTGTTGACCAAACTTACGCGCGACCCAACCGTCAACCCAATCGGTCGAACCAAGGGCACCCAATAGCCAAGCGGCCCCCGCCTTGTCTTCAACAGAGAAAAGAAGCCACAAAAAAATCGGTAGACATAGCAGCCGAAGCAGAGTAATCAGGTTAGGTGCCGTTAAAACTCGGTCAGTGCTCATTACCCGAGCGTACAAGTCTGTAAATCGCCTACGCTGTTTTGCGTGGCTGAGACGCTATTTACAAGAATTATCAAAGGCGATATACCTGGCACCTTCGTCTACCGCGATGAACATTGTGTCGTATTCATGACTATCAGTCCGATCACAACCGGTCACACTTTGGTGGTGCCGATAAAAGAAATTGATCAATGGACAGACTTGCCACCAAAACTAAATGAGCACTTGTTTAATGTCGCCAAAGTTATTGGTCAAGCGACTAAGCGAGCTTTCGGTTGCGAACGAATCGCACTTGTCATCGCCGGCTACGAAATACCGCACTGTCACTTGCATGTCATCCCAAGCAATTCGATGGCTGACCTTGAGTTTGCCAACGCACGCACAAATGTTGACCGCAACGAATTAGAACAAGCGGCCGTGCGAATCATCACCGAACTGCGAGGTGCTGGCATCGTTGGCGTTGTTGACTCGACCGGCACGATCTAATCGATTTGTCGGCTCGCTAGTCAAAACATCATCTGGCGCAACCCGCAGTAAATTGATCGGCAATGACTGTTCTGCGTCAAGCCATGTCTCAACATTTTCACGCTCGAGAATTGCTGGCATTCGATGATGAATCTCGGCAAATTTGTTGGTCGCTTCAACCGTGATAATTGTGCAAGTTTCAAGCACAGTGCCATCGGAGTCTTTCCAAGTCGTCCATAAACCAGCCAGTGTCATCACTTGACCATCGCTCCGCGAAATATAATGCGCCTGCTTGACGGGCTTTTTACTTTTGCTCGGCAGAACCTGCCATTCATAGAAACCCTGAATTGGAATCACGCATCGATATTTAGACAATAGATTTCTGAAACTCGGCTTTTCTGCCAATGTTTCGCTGCGTGCGTTAATCATGCTCGCCGAACGAGTTTTGTCTTTAGACCAACTGGGCACCAAACCCCACATCATCAGATCGACAGTTTTCTCAGATTCTTTTTGACTCAAGACGTAAATCTTTGTTGTCGGCACAACATTGTGATTCGTATGAATCTCTTCACCAACAAAAACGGCACCGTAAACTTCCGCGAAATCTTTACCGCTCGCAATCGAATTAAATCTGCCGCACACGCAACAATTTTATACAACTGGCTCTAATTGTCAGCTTTCGTCGACAGTTTTTAAAAGAACCCATTCGTTAGTGGCAATTTTAACAAGCGTCGCAATTTGAAATGTGCCCGTGTCAACATCAACTCGAGTTGTGCCAGCGTTTAGCGTGACGCCACTCGCCGGATCAAAATAAAGAAAGCTACTGACGACTCCGAAATCGATTCGCGCCCCGACGGCAAGCGCAACACTCGTGTTCGTTGGTATGGTGACAACTGTTCCAGATCGCGATACGAGTATCTTGCCAATATCGGTAAGCGCTAAAGTATGAGTAGATGTGATATTCAAGATCTCCATCGAGGTCGGAAAACTGCCAGCCCCACCAGCGGTGCCCGCCCCACCTGCAATCCCTGCGGCGCCAGTCGCACCGGTTGCACCTGCACTGCCAGTCGGTCCTTGTTGGTTAAGAGTTAATTTGGTTTCAGCGGTGCGACACGAACCATTTTTGCTGTAGCGAAGCGCCCCGGCCTTGCCAGAGCACACCACGACTGAATTATCAACAGCCGAGGCCACGACGAAAGCACCTACACCCGAGGCAACTACAGCAGCTACTACCGCGACCACAATTTTTTGCAAACGTGAAGTTGGCTCAGTTTTCATGATGACAACTCGTCTGCTGGCTTGAGGAACAACCATTCGTTAGTCGCAATTTTAATCAAACTGCCCATTTGATAGGCGCCTCGGTCAAATGTCGAAGACGTTGTAGCACCATTAAGAGTTACACCACTCGCTGGCGTTATGAAAATTACGTTAGCACTCGTGGCACCAAGTTGACCAATATCGATTCGGGTTCCGATTGCAAACGCAACCGATGCATTCGTCGGAATCGTCACAGTTGGTGAGACCAAAGAATAAAGAAGCTTGCCCGCATCACCGAGTACAAGTGTGTAACCCGCTGACGGAATTGTCGCTACTGACATTGGTGTTGCATAAGTTCCAGCGGCACCTGTCGCACCCGTCGCACCAGTCGCACCCGTCGCACCAGTCGCACCAGCAGCACCCGTAGCGCCTGTCGCACCTGCGGGACCCTGCTGACCTAGCGTCAACTTAGTTTCCTTTTTACCATTACATTTTCCTGCCTTTGAATAGCGCATTGCGCCACTTGACTTATTGGCACAAACAGTGATGCTCGTTGGGGTCGCGCTCACCGCGACTACACCACCAGCGACTAATGCCACCGAAGCCGAAATCAGAGCCGGTAGGCCGAACTTGCGAATATATGCCGAAATTGATCTCATTTTTAGACCCCTTTTAATTGGAACGCTTCCTTACGAACTTAGTGGATAGCGCGCTTATGTTTGTGTATGCCCAGCGTCAAACGTCGATTCATCATTAAACGTTTTAGATACCGTGAATTAGACCGTTCGGGGTCGCAAATAGCCAGACCAACACTGGGGTTATTACGAGACCGGGCAATAGTGAACCGAGACGAATTTTTTTGATTTCAAGCAAGTTGATGCCAATCGCAATTACTGCCAGGCCGCCTGCACTGAACAGCTCAAGGCGCATTCGATCTGTTAGTAAAGCGTCTAGCGAAGTGCCAAACACAGTTAGTGAGCCCTGCACGACAAAAACGCTTACAGCACTAAAAATTGCACCAACGCCGTATAGCGCTGTAAAAATAATTGTCATAAAACCGTCCAGAGTGCCCTTGATGATGTAGAGCTGCGGCGTTCTACCGCTTGCATCTTCAATCGCGCCGAGAATCGTCAGTGGACCCACGCAAAACAAAAGCGTCGCAGTCACAAAACCATTGACGAAAGTGCTCTCCGAAGAGTTTTTGGCAAATTTGCGTCGCAGAAATTCTCCGATGCCCACGAGACGATCTTCAATTCGCAAGAGTTCACCGACGATGCCGCCCAGAACCATGCCGACCAAAGGAAACACAATGTTCGCTGTATCGATGACATCACGCAGTCCGATTACCAAAGTCGTCAGACCAATAACCTGAACAATAATCACGCGAATACGATCGGGAATTTTGTCACCGACAATTAGACCCAACATTCCACCACCCAAGACCGTGACGGTATTGATGATCGTGCCGAGACCCCGCATCAATTCACATCTAACTGACGGGCGTCAATGGTGCACGACCATTGGCGATCGCCACTGCATTATTTGCCGCGAGCATCGCCATGGCGTCTCGTGTCTCGGTGGTTGCTGAACCCAAGTGTGGGATCAACACAACATCATCGCGGTCAAGTAGACCTTGATTAATCTTTGGTTCGAATTCGAAGACATCAAGACCAGCACCGGCTATTTCTTGGTTTCGCAGTGCATCGACCAAGGCTTGTTCATCGACGATCGGTCCGCGGGCAGTATTCACCAAGAAGGCAGTCTTTTTCATTTTTTCAAATTGTTCGGGGCCAAACAAGTGATGAGTGCTGTCGTTTGATGGACAGTGAATTGAGACGACATCGCTTGTCGCCAAAAGCTCATCGAATAGAACTTTTTTGGCGCCGAGTTCGTTTGCAATCTTGGCATCGATCTCGCTGCGCGAGTGATAGACAATCGACATTCCGCAAGCCTTCGCTCGTCGCGCAGTCGCGATACCGATGGCGCCCATACCGACAACACCCAAGACGCGATTGGTTATGCCTGTACCGAGCATGTAATGCATGCCCCATTGCCACGATGTCTTGGTGCGGATCACTCTCTCACCTTCAGCCAAACGACGCGTCACCATCAAGATCAAAGCCAGCGCGATATCCGCCGTGGCGTCAGTCAGGACACCAGGAGTGTTGGTGACGGTTACCCCGCGTGCCTTGCACGCCGCAACATCGATGTTGTTGTAGCCCACGGCGACATTGCATACGGCTTTAAGTTGCGGTCCGGCAGCGTCAAGTAGTTCGTTATCAACTTTTTCGGTGAGCAGAGTTATAAGAATTTCTGCACCCTTGACTTGTTGCAGCAACTCTTGACGCGGCATCGCCGTGTCTTGCGACCAAGCTTGGGGCTCTATGTCTGCGTTACGAAGCACTTCTAAGCCAGCATTTGGTATTTTTCCGGTGACAACTATCTTGCTCACTTCGACGAAACCCACTCAGCAAGTCGGGCTAGACCCTTTTCGATCTTCGAGTTATCGATGCCACTGTAAGCAAGGCGAATGTAATTGCCCTTTTCATCGGGCGCGGGGCGACCGAAATGTCGGCGAGTGCAAAACGACATGCCTGAGTTGTGCAGGGCATCAAGTGCAAAATCGGCAACATCTTTATGTCCAGTTCGCTTCATAGTCTCTGAAACTTCGGGGAAGACGTAGAAAGCACTATTCGGAGTATGCACGCGCATACCTGGCACTTTATTGATACCCACAATTGTCGCATCACGACGAGACTTCAAAACGCGAACCAAATCATTTGCACCAGATTGATCGCCAGTAATTGCTTCGACACCCGCCCACTGTACGAACTGCGCAGTGCAACTTTCTTCGTTCGTATTCAGTTTTGAAATTCGATCCACAAGATCACGCGGACCGATTGCGGCACCAAGTCGCCAGCCGGTCATTGCAAACTTTTTTGAAAATGTATACAAGATGACAGTGCGATCTTGCATGCCAGCAAGAGAAATAATGCTCTTACTTTCACCTGCATAGCGAATATCAAAATAGGCCTCATCTGCAAGGACCCAAAGGTTGTGTTTATTAGCCAAGTCGGCAAGAGCCTGTCGCTCAGCGTCGGTCATTTCGGCAGCCAAAGGGTTCTGTTGGTCGTTGAGAATCAGTGCTTTTGTCTTGCTCGTAATCTTCGATTTCAGATAGTCCAAATCGATTTGAAAACCACTCGGTGTATCTAGATATCTGTAAGGCACCGCAACACCATCATTGAATTCGATCTGGCTTTCATAAATCGGAAAGCCCGGATTCGGATACAAGACTTCGTCACCGGGGTTCATAACCGAGCGTAAAAATTTGCCGATAACCGGCTTGCCGCCCGGTTGCACCGCGATGTTCTCGGGTGCAAAAATTACATTACGTTGCTTGCCGAGACTCTCGGCAAGAGCAAGTCGTAACGGCGCGATTCCCGCGTTCGGACAATAACCCGTCTTACCTTCGGCAACTGCCCGTTGCATCGCTGCAGAAATATTGGCTGGCGTTGCGAGATTCAAATCGCCAAGATGAAACGGGAACACTTCGTTGCCCTTCGATAACCAGTCAGCTGCAGTCGCGGCGACAGCGAATGCCGTCTCAGTACCTAAACGATCTAAACGATTTGCCAACTTCACAATGCCTCCAGAATCAGAAAACTACGTTTACAAAAAGTAAATACTAGACAATGGTGAAAAGTTTGTCGGGCTGGCGGGATTTGAACCCACGACCTCTTGTCCCCCAGACAAGCACGCTAACCAAGCTGCGCCACAGCCCGAAACTCAACTAATTGACGTCTGTCAAGGTATCTCAAATAAACAACGACACAACCCGCCATGACAAATAGACGATCAGAGCCGCGACCAACAATTTGAAGTGCCACGGTGCTTTCTCGTCCTCACCCGTCGATCTGGCAAGACTTTTAAGATCAAGTGTTTTTGCGGTTATGGGCTGCAATATCGGTCGACCATTCACATCGCTTTGCGCAATGGTCGAACCACACATTGGGCAATTACCTTCGGTAGTCAATGCATTCGGTACAAAATATTTTGTGCACTCTTCACACCAAGGCATAGACGTCTACTCGGCCCGCTTTCGTACACGAATTTTGATCGGCACTGAGCCAAACTCAAAGCCTTCGCGAATTGACCGCTCGAGATAACGCAAATAGGTCCGCGGCAGTTCTTTATTGACGAAGAGTGTGAATGTCGGTGGATCAGAAGCACCCTGCAACGCATAAAGCACTCGCCCGCCACTTGGCGCCGGCTGCTGCTGTTGTGCACGAGCAATAACACGATTAACATCGCGTGTCGGCACACGACGGTGATATTGCTCAATTGAGTCTTGCAATACGGGTAGGAGTTTTTGTACTCCCTTGCCGGTCAACGCACTCATCTTGAGCACGGGTGCATCACCAACAAAAAACAGTTTTCTTCCGATCTCAATATCTATTTCTGTGCGTTGATCTGCATTGAGAATTTCCCACTTGTTCAAAACAACGACAACTGGGCTTCCCGATGCGTCGATTCGCTCTGCAAGCCTTTGGTCTTGACTGGTGATTCCTTCAGTCGCATCTATAACTAGAAGCGCAATATCTGATTCGTCCACAGCTCGTAGCGCTCGCACAAACGAGTAATATTCGGTTGATTCATCCACGCGACTGCGTCGTCGCATACCCGCAGTGTCGACGAATGTGATCGGTCCATCGGGTGTTTGCACAACCGTGTCAATCGAGTCGCGAGTTGTGCCGGGCATATCGTGCACGACAGATCGATCTTGGCCAACAAGGCGGTTGAACAGAGTGCTCTTGCCAACATTCGGTCGACCGACGATCGAAACTCGCGGAATACCCGGCGTGCGATTGGCGTCATTGCGATCAGGCTTCAAAATTTCTTGATCGTCGCCTTCACGACGCGGCAAGCGAATCAAAATCTCATCGAGTACATCGCCGGCCTTGCGACCATGAAGCGCTGACACTGGAAAAGGGTCACCCAAGCCGAGCGACAGAAACTCCCATTTATCAAATTCACGCTTGTCGGTGTCAACCTTGTTTGACACCACGAGCACTTCTTTGCCGCTCGTTCGCAACCACTTCGCCAACGCCTGATCATCATCAAGTACCCCCGCGGTCGAATCAACCACGAACAAAACCAAATTTGCTTCTTTTACCGCCGATTCAACCTGTCGACTCACCTTGCTATCGAGCTCAGAGCCACCTGGCATCCACCCACCGGTGTCGACAACATTGAAATAACGGCCTTGCCACTCGACTTGACGCTCGAAGCGATCTCGAGTTACACCAGGTTGGTCTTGCACAATTGCAACCTGCGACCCCATAAAGCGATTGAATAGTGTGCTCTTGCCCACATTTGGACGACCAACGATGACAACTGTTGCAAGGTTCGATGTCACATTTCTCAGTTTACCTTTGCATCTTCGAGGTAATCTTCGAAGCGGTGAATAACGTCGAAAAAATTATTCTCGCATCGCCACGTGGTTTTTGTGCTGGTGTCGAAATGGCGATTAAAGCACTCGCGTGGATGGTGCGCACATTTGATTCACCCGTCTACTGTTACCACGAGATCGTGCACAACAAGATCGTCGTCGATCGCTTCAAGAACCTCGGGGTTATTTTCGTGGATGATTTAAGCGAGATACCTTTTGGCCGCCCGATCATGCTTTCTGCCCATGGTTCAGCACCACATGTCGTACAACAAGCAGTCACCAAGGGCAGCTACGTCGTCGATTCGGTTTGCCCGTTGGTCACCAAGGTGCATCATGAAGTCAAAACCCGTGCTTCAAAGGGATTTCGTATCGTCTACATCGGCCACGACGGACACGAAGAAGCCGTCGGCACAATGGCCGTCGCCCCAGAATCAATCACGCGAGTTGAGACCCTCGACGAAGTTGCCGCGTTGCCGAACTTTGTTGAACCAGTCGCCATCTTGGCCCAGACGACGCTTTCACATCGCGACTGGAAAGATGTCGCAGATGCGGTGAAGGTTAAATTTCCAAAAGTTTGGTCGCCAGGTAGAAGCGATTTATGTTTTGCCACTACGAACCGTCAAGGTGCATTGATGAAAATCGCAGAACAATGCGATGCGATCATCGTGATTGGCTCTGAAAACTCTTCGAACACCCGTGCTCTCGAGAAATTGGCACGCGAATTCGGTTGCAAAAACGTTTTTCGAGTCAACGATGTCTCTGAACTACCAAAGTCACTCGAAGGTGTAGTCGGTATCACTGCTGGTGCTTCTGCGCCGGAAGAACTTGTTTTGCAGATTATTAGCGTGCTCGCACCACAACACGGAGTCGAAGAAGTGAGCATCGCTCAAGAAGACGAATACTTTCCACCACCGCGACATATTCGCCATTTGCAAATTGCTATCGAAACTGCGACGACCGTCATGCTCGGCGGTGCACTAGCCGATCGAAAGATTGTGGACGATCGCAAGCTCGCGGCGAGCACGGTGCTTGCCCTGCTCGCTAGCTAATTTATTGGTGCTATTAATTTCGCGGTGAAGTTTGCTGAAAGGCGCAACTATAATTTTTGCTAGTTGCGCGGTACTTCGTGCCATGGCTTGTCTCGGTCGACGCGAACATCGCCAGGCAGGCCGAGAACACGCTCACCCAGAATGTTTTTCATGACCTCGGTCGTGCCACCTTCAATGCTGTTAGCGCGACTGCGTAAAAATGCTTTCGGCACAGAATCAAAACTCATTGCTGTCTCAGGTCGCACCATCGCGTAACTTCCGTAGAGCATGCCGTTAGCGCCAAGCAGATCGACGCAAAACTCGTAAGTGTCTTTGTTCAATTCGGCGCTCGCGACTTTGCCGATTGAACCTTCAGGGCCGGGCGTGCCCATGCGCCGATTTTGACCTGCGCGAATGTTCGTCAATCGCAAAACCTCTGCCTTAATCCAAAGTTTCATCAACTCGTCTTTTTTCGCCTTTGATTGCTGGTCACTCGACAATGACTCCCAAATTTTTAGTGCTTCACGAATCGGGCCAGTTGCCTTGCGCGGTATCGCACCACCAATTGCGACACGCTCGTTCATCAAAGTTGTCAGACTCACTCGCCAACCATCCCCTGCACCACCCAGAGTGTCGGCGACTGGCACACGCACATCGGTGAAATAGACCTCGTTGAACTCGGCCTCACCGGTCATTTGTCGCAATGGCCGCACTTCAACACCAGATGCATGCATGTCGACAACCACAGCAGTCAAACCAGCATGCTTGACTGCTTGCGGATCGGTACGAACGACTAACAACCCAAGTTTTGAAAGATGCGCGAGCGTTGTCCAGACTTTTTGTCCGTTGACAAGCCATTCATCGCCATCACGCACACCTTTGGCTGACAAACCAGCGAAGTCTGAACCAGAGCCTGGCTCAGAAAACAACTGACACCAAATTTCTTCGCCAGTAAATAATGGTCGCATATATCTTTGCTTCTGCGCATCGGTGCCCCACTGCGCGATCGTCGGCGCGCACATGCCATAGCCAATCGGGTTTCGTGCATAGCTTGACGGCCCGTTCGCTGCTGCGATTGCTTCGTTGACAATTTTCTGATGTTTCGGCGATGCACCCAGACCGCCATTGCCAATCTCAAAATGCACCCACGCAAGTCCGGCATCAAATTGTGCACTCAAGAATTCAACTGGTTTGGTCTTGTTGGGCGGATATTTTTTGATCAGTGAATTAACCAGCGCACTGATCTCATTTTCAGTCACGATATTCTCGGTTTCAATTACGGCCACGATCACCTATCTTAAAGGTTCAGCACAGGGTTCTCGTAGTTGGCAATATCTAAACCAAACCGACTAGTTTTTAAATATGTTCCCAGGAGCAATTGCTATTGACGCGCCAGACAGACCAGCCGTAATCATGGCGACAACCGGTCAAGTCATCACATTTAAAGAGCTTGACGATGGAGCGAACCGACTGAGCCAAGTTTTGCGAAATGCGGGTCTAAAGACTGGTGACCATATTGCTTTCTGCATTGAAAATCATCCGTTATATTTTGAAATTTTATGGGGTTGCCACTATGCGGGCCTGATTTACACCGCATGTTCATCCCGCTTGACGACCGACGAACTTAGTTACATCATCAACGACTGCGGTGCGAAGGCTTTCATCACGAGTAAGTATAAAACCGACCAAGCGGCTGACGTTTTAAACACGACGCCGAATGTTTCGTTGCGCCTAATGCTCGACGGCACAATTGACGGCTACGACTCGTATGAAACTGCCGTCGCCAAAGCGCCATCTACTGAGCTAGACAACCGCGTTGACGGAGTTGACATGCTCTATTCAAGTGGCACTACCGGAAGACCCAAAGGCATCAAACTTGGCTTGGCGATGACGCCAGTCGGCACGGCGACTGGCTTGAGCACATTGTGCTCGATGCTTTTTGGTATCGACAAAGATTCGACCTATCTTTCGCCCGCTCCGCTTTATCACGCTGCGCCGTTGCGCTTCACGATGACGACGCACCGCCTGGGTGGCACAACAATCATCATGGAGCACTTTGACGCTGAAGAATATTTACGGCTCGTCGCAAAACATAAAGTCACTCATTCGCAACTCGTGCCGACAATGTTCGTGCGAATGCTCAAACTCGACCAAGGTGTTCGAAGGCAATTCGACACTTCAAGTCTGAAGTGCGCAATTCACGCCGCTGCTCCGTGCCCAATCGAAGTAAAAAAGAAGATGATTGATTGGTGGGGGCCAATAATTCACGAATATTACGCAGGCAGCGAAGGCAATGGCTTTGTCTATTGCAATTCAGACCAGTGGCTTGCTCACCCGGGCACGGTTGGTGTAGCGATAAACGCAACCGTGCATATTTGTGGCGACGACGGCACCGAGTTGCCTTTGAACGAGCCTGGCACCATCTATTTCGAGAGTGTCGTCGACTTCGAATATCACAACGACCCCGAGAAAACCAAGAGTTCGCGCGATCCGCTCGGTCGCGGATGGACGACACTCGGCGATGTTGGCTATCTCGACAAAGACAACTTCTTGTATCTGACCGATCGCAAGGCGTTCATGATCATTTCTGGTGGCGTGAATATTTATCCGCAAGAGGCAGAAAATATTTTGATCAACCATCCAAAAGTTATCGACGTCGCCGTATTTGGCGTTCCCAACGACGAGTTCGGTGAAGAAGTCAAGGCAGTGGTGCAACCGGCCACGATGCCAAAATCGCCGCAAGACGCACTCGAGCTCGAGCAAGAACTGAAAGCATTCTGTCGTGCATCGCTTGCCGATCTCAAATGCCCGAGGTCAATTGATTTTCGCACCGAATTGCCAAGACATCCAACGGGCAAACTTTACAAACGCTTATTAAAAGACGAGTACTGGAAGAACTCGGGCCGCGCAATTTAAGTTTGCGCGAGTGTCTAGTTAACCCGTCGTGCGACATCCATTTCTTAAATACAACACGCCGATCGCTTTTGCGCACCGCGGTGGCGCTAGCGACGCACCAGAAAATACAATGCCGGCGTTTCAGAGAGCAATCGATCTGGGATACATATATATAGAGACAGATGTGCATGCGACCCGAGATGGCGTCTTGCTCGCCTTTCATGACGACGACCTGTCGCGAACATGCGGACGACCCGGCTTGATTAGCGAACTCAATTACGACGACGTCAAAAATGCCCGAGTCAACGGGACCGAACCAATCCCGCTACTCGAAGATTTGATTTCTACTTGGCCAAACACCCACATCAACATTGACTGCAAATCAGATCAGGCTCTGATGCCATTAACAAGGCGCATTACTAATGGAGATCTTTTTGATCGGATTTGCGTTGGCTCTTTCAGTGACAAACGCCTCAACAGTTTGCGTGATCAGTTCGGTGAAGATTTATGCACATCGATGGGCCCAAGAGACGTCACCAAATTGCGTTTAGGCAGTTGGGTGCGCCGGTCAGGCAGTTTTCGAAATATTCACGCGGCGCAAGTGCCAGTTAGCCAGGGGCCATTGACAATTGTCAATAAGTCGTTTATTCAGGCCGCCCATAATGCCGACATTCAAGTGCATGTCTGGACGATTGACGAACCCGACGAGATGGTTCGACTGTTAGATCTGGGCGTTGATGGCATTATGACCGACAGGCCTGAAACTTTAAAAAAAATATTACTTTCACGTAATGCCTGGCATGGCAACTGAGGTATTCTGATCAAATGCGAGTAGACGCCAATTTCTTTTGCACAGTTCCTATGGATGACGCCGGCCAAGTAGCGCCAAAGAATCGGCGCTACGGCAACGACAGCGTGATTGAGTGTTACAAAAATCTTGTCGCGTGGGCCAAGACTGCCGAAGAAGTCGGCATCGACACAATGTGGCTGACCGAGCATCATTTTCAATACGAAGGTTACGAAGTTCTGCCTAACTTGATTTTGTTTGGTCAGCACTTGACGAGCGTCACAAAAAACCTTCGCCTCGGACAGATGTTCAATGTCGTTCCGCAGTGGCACCCTCTACGGCTTGCCGAAGACTTCGCGATCGCCGACATCGTCACTGGTGGTCGAATGGAGTTCGGCGTTGGTCGTGGCACTGTGCCACGCGAAGCTTGGAGTCTCGGCACTGTCGTCGCATCAGGCGACAACGCGATGAGCGCGGAGCACGACCGGATTAATCGAGAAGTGTTCGAAGAGAGCATGGAAATCATCAAACTTGCTTGGTACAACGAGCGATTCTCATATCGCGGTAAGCACTTCGTGTTTCCTCCGGACGAAATACCTGATCGTGGCAGTTATGTCGATGATCTGACCCTGATTCCCAAGCCATTACGAAACATCGACATCTATCAACCTGTCACCTCCCCAGAGACAATTGAGTATGTTCCGCGAGTTGGTCACAAAGCCATCTATTGGTTGCAAAATGCCGATAGCCAAAAACAGAAGTGGGATCGTTACGCCGAGATTCGCGAAGAGATGGGCAACCCAGTAGCCCCAGGCGAAGACCGCACGCTGGTGATGAACATTCACGTCGCCAAGACTCGCGAAAAAGCGATGATCAAGGGCAAGCCGGGCCACGACGAGTTCGCCAACTTTTTGTCGCCCTACGGTCGCTTCTCGTCATATCGCAACCCTGACGGCAGCAAAGTTGCGTTCAACCACTGCCCAACTGTTCAAGAATCGATAGATCAGAAAATTCAGATCGTCGGCTCGATTGATGATGCGGTTGATACTTTGGGTTTTTGGCGTGATTTGCTGGATCTCAAAAATATCTGTTTCTTCTTTGACTTCCCAGGCGTGACTCGAGAAGAGATGTCAGAGCAGATGCATCTAGTCATGGAAGAAGTATTTCCGAAGCTTGGCGAAAAGGTCGAACGACGACCGTTGCCAAATCTTGAACCACTCATTTAATTTGCGGCGCTAGGCAAATCGACCTGCCCAATGCTGTTAAAGGGTTGCAAAATTGAGGGCCATGCGCGACTTCAAGATGTGCGCATCACGGGCGAACTTGTAACTGAGATTGCGCCAAAACTGGCAAAGTTGAACGACGAAAAAGTGATTGACGCAAAGGGTTCGCTACTGACGTGCGCTCTCGCCGAACCCCATGCGCATCTTGATAAAGCATTCTTGGCCGAACGTATCGATAACCCGACTGGTGATCTGATGGGTGCAATCCACGCCATGGAATCATCTCGCGATCTAATTACCGTCGCCGACACGATCGAACGTGCAGAGCGCGCCGTGCGCTTAATGGTGAGCAACGGTGTAACTGCAATTCGCTCTCATGCCGACGTAACCGAATGGAACAATCTCGATTCGGTGGAGGCTTTGGTTGAAGTTCGCAATCGCACCCGAGACATTGTCGACCTGCAGATTTGTGCTCTCCTCGGCTGGCCTTTGTCCGGCCAAGTTGGTGCGTCGAATCGCGATCTGGGGCGACGCGCAATACAAATGGGAGCAGATATTTTGGGTGGCTGTCCACACCTCGATGTCGACCCCGAAGGTGCAAATATCGCCTTGCTCGAACTTGCAGGCGAATTGAATTGCGGCCTCGACCTACACACTGACGAGCACACCGATAAAAACCGTGTGTCGCTTGAACATTTGGCAAATCTGGTTATCAGCACCGGGTTCAATAACTCTGTCGTCGCTAGCCACTGCGTGAGTTTGGGCATGCAAACTGACAGTGTTCAAAAAAGAATTGCCGATCGTGTCGCCGAGGCCCGTATTGGTGTTGTCGCACTACCCCACACGAATCTATTTTTGCAAGGCCGCGATGCAACGACCGCTACGCCGCGCGGCCTAACTGCAATTGCGAATTTGCGCCGTGCAGGAGTGATGGTGGCTGTAGGTGCCGATAATTTGCAAGATCCGTTTAACCCAATCGGGCGTGGTGACCCCCTCGAAAGTGCTGGTCTGGCAATTCTCACTGCCCACCTCTTGCCTCAAGATGCATTCGACTCGGTGTCTAGCACGGCGCGAACGGTAATCGGTCTGACATCTGCTGGCCCGAAAGTTGGTGCGCGAGCCGACTTAATGTTGACCGCGGCGGGTTCGGTTCGCGAAGCCATCGCCTATACGCCGATTCGTACTTTAGTTTTTTATAAAGGTCAGATGACCAGTTCTCGTTTGGCACTCGCCAACTGATCAACTATTGTCTAGGCGTGGCTGGGGCTCTGGGGTTCAACAATGTCGGCATGACGTTTCCTGACGGTACGAAAGCTCTTGGTGGCGTGAGTTTTGATATCAACCTTGGGGAATTCGTCACGGTTGTTGGCCCCTCTGGTTGCGGCAAATCTACTTTGCTGCGAATCGCATCAAATCTTGAAACCGAAACCGAAGGCAAGTGCGAAATTGATCGCAACAGTATTGGTTATGTATTTCAAGATGCAACACTCCTGCCTTGGCGAAATGTCCGAAAAAATATTGAAATAATTGCCGAATTACATGGCATCGAAAAATCTCAGCGCACCAAGTTGGTGCAAGACGCCATTGATCTGGTCGGTCTAACGGGTTTTGAAGACAAGTATCCCCGACAGCTGTCGGGCGGCATGCGAATGCGTGCCTCACTCGCCCGGTCGTTAGTTATGAAACCGCGCGTGTTCTTGTTTGACGAGCCATTTGGCGCACTTGACGAGATCACTCGCGAACGTCTCAACGATGAACTCTTACGACTGTTTCAGATCGAGGGATTCGCTGGTCTGTTCATCACGCACTCAATTGCCGAGGCTGTTTATATGTCCACCAAAGTATTGGTGATGTCGGCCCGACCTGGTCAGATTGTCGGCAGTTTCGACATTCCGTTTAGTTACCCACGCTCTCACTCGTTGCGATAT
>JAQCDG010000141.1 GCA_027731085.1 Actinomycetota bacterium
CGCGGCTATCTTGCAGTCGACATCGGTGGTACCAAACTTTCTGTCGGAGTCGTTTCGTTAATTGGCGAAGTTTTATCGCACGGTCGAGTGCTGACGCCACAAATTAATGTCTGGCAAGCGTTGCAAGAACTAATCAAATCGCAAGTTGCTGAATCAAGCGTCGACTTAATTGCTTGTGGTGTCGGGTGTGGTGGACCGATGTCGCCGCACGGCGAGTTGGTTTCGACGTTGCATATCCCCGAGTGGCGCGACTTTCCATTGCGCGCAAAGTTGCAACAGTTATTACAGATGCCCGTATATATAGACGGCGATGCCAAGGCTCTGGTGCAAGGCGAAGTTTGGTGTGGCGCGGTGGCTGGTCAAACAGATGTGATCGGCATGGTCGTATCAACAGGCGTAGGTGGCGGAATTATTTCGCGGGGAAAAGTTTTAGACGGGCGAAGTGGCAACGCCGGACATATCGGTCATGTGATTGTCGTGCCCGACGGCAGATTGTGTGCCTGTGGTTCGCGAGGTTGTCTCGAGGCACATGCTTCTGGTCGATCGATTGAAGCGATAACCGGCAAACCTTCGGCGCAGGCGAGTGCTCAAGTCATCGCCGAAACGGGTCGACTCGTGGCTCGTGCTTTGGTCAGTGTCGGGGCCGCAGTTGATTTGCGCAGTGCGGTTATTGCCGGCTCGGTTGCCTTTGGCTTTGGCAAACCTTTTTTTGACTCAGTGCAAAGTGAGTTAGATCGTTCGGCGAAAATCGGCTTTGTGCAGGGTTTCACTGTTTGCCCTGCGGGGCTTGGCCCACTTTCGCCGCTCGTTGGGGCAGCAGCAGTAGCTCGCAATCTAGGCTGTAAAACATGAGACCTGTCTACGATCTGCAAGCCGAAGAGTACCGCGAAAAGGTTCAAGCTTTTTTGGCAGAAAAACTTCCATCAAATTGGCAGGGCATCGGCTCAATGGAGGGCAAAGCAGTCGAAGAGTTTGTTGCCCAGTGGCGCAACATTTTGGCTACGAGTCCGTATCTTGCACCTGGTTGGCCAGTCGAATACGGCGGTGGCGGTCTTTCTGCGCTCGAACAAGTAATCGTCGCCGAAGAGTTTGCGCGCGCTGGTGTGCCGACTGGTTCTTTTAACGACACATTCGGCATTCAAATGCTCGGCAACACTTTGTTGATTTGGGGCACCGAAGAGCAAAAGCGTGATTACTTGCCGAGAATTATTTCTGGACAAGATGTTTGGTGTCAGGGTTACAGCGAGCCAAACGCCGGCTCCGACCTCGGCAACGTTGGTTTAAAGGCTGCTCTCGACGGTGATCAATTTATTTTAAATGGACAAAAAATTTGGACTTCAGCCGGGCAGTATGCAACCCATATTTTTACTCTCGCGCGCACCAACCCCGATGCGCCGAAGCACAAAGGTATTTCGTTCATGTTGGTCGATATGCGCCAACCAGGCATCGAAGTTCGACCGATCAAGATGCTGTCGGGTGAGAGCGAATTTAACGAGGTGTTTTATACAGATGTAACTTGTCCAAAAGAAAACATCGTTGGCGGGCTCAACAATGGCTGGGCAGTGGCCATGTCGTTGCTCGGCTACGAGCGCGGTGAAGCAGCAGCCACACTTTCAATCAAGTATCAAGCCGAAATTGATCGATTGATCGAATTGGCCCAAGAACGCGGTGTTGCCAACGACCCTCGAATTCGTCAGCGCCTAAGCGACTGCTATGGCAAAGTTCAAATCATGAAATATCTCGGCTTGCGCACGCTGACGAAATTTGTCGCAGGTCATCACCCTGGACCAGACGGTGCGATCTCGAAACTTTATTGGAGCGAGTATCACAAAACAGTCACTGAGTTGGCAATGGATATCCTCGGCGCCGACGGCTTGGTGCCCGAGGGTCGCAAGCCGATGACGACTTTTCAAACCGATGAGGCTGGAGCGAAGAACAGCACGATGAGTTGGGCGATGACTTTTTTGAATGCCCGTGCCGGCACGATTTATGCAGGTTCTTCGCAAGTTCAGCGCAATATCATTGGTGAGATGGTTCTCGGGCTACCCAAAGAGCCAAAACCCACCTGACCTATGACCGCGCTTTCGACCATAAAATCTGGTACGTCGATTGTCTGCGCGGTTGCGATTCGACCAAAACTTTGGAGTGTCGCTGCGACTCAACTAGTTCGTCTGGCACCGCGAAGTTGGTGGCGGCGGTCGCCGTTCTTGCCGATACCGAATAAGCAGTATTTACTTTTTCGGACACAAACTCAATATGGTGGCGATGCTCATCAAATTGAAGTCAGAGATGTTCTCAGTTATTTAAACTGGTTGCGAGATTTTCGATGAGAAGCGCACTTGTTCTCAATGCAACATTCGAACCACTTTCGATCGTGCCAGCACGACGAGCGATCTGTTTGGTGCTGTCGGACAAAGCCGAAATCATCGAAGAAGACGGCACACAGATTCGAGCAGAAACTTTTGTCATGCCCGGGCCTTTGGTCATCAGGCTGCGCTATGTCGTCAAGGTGCCGTATCACCGACGCACAGCAATGTCGAGGCGGGCAATTTTCGCTCGCGATAATCATCGTTGTCAATATTGTGGTGCGCACGCTGACAGCATCGATCATGTGATGCCGCGTTCTCGAGGCGGTATGCACGTCTGGGAGAACGTCACTGCTGCATGTCGCGGTTGCAATCTGAAAAAGCGCGATCGAACCCCGCAAGAAGCGGGCATGGCTCTTGCTAATCAACCTCATACGCCTCGTGAGCTCGCATGGGTCACGGTTTCTGTAGGCAGAGTGCCCGAAGAGTGGAAGCAATATTTGGCTTTCGCCTCATAATTTTGGATGAGTGAATGGCGGTTTAATCATCTGCGCGATTCTGCAGAATCAATTCACGGTCGTGAACTGCCGGCAGAGCGCGCAATCTGGCGAGCCTCAATTATCGAGTCGGCCGTTGTGTTGGGCTCAAAACAAAACCTAGACATCGTTAATCAAGCCGCTTGTGAACGAGACGGCATTTCAGCGGTGCGACGACGAAGTGGTGGCGGTGTCGTCGTGTTGAACGCCGATGCGCATTTATGGATCGATTTTGTTGTGCCGCGTGACGACGGACTTTGGCGAGATGATGTTGGCGAATCAATGTGGTGGGTGGGTGAGCTTTGGGCAGATGCTTTGGCGAAATGCGAAATCGCAGACCGCGATCAACTGCGTGTGCATCGG
>JAQCDG010000021.1 GCA_027731085.1 Actinomycetota bacterium
TGGTGTTCTGGGTAGTGCCGTCGCCATGGATAAAAGCATCGCCAAACAAGTCATGTCGGCAAATGGCATCACACAACAAAAGTTTCTGACCGTTCGTGATACCGACGACACAAACTCAGCGATTGATCGTGCCATCAAAGATCTTGGCCTGCCAATGTTCATCAAACCCGCGAACATGGGTTCATCAATTGGCGTGAGCAAAGTCAAAACGCGCCAAGAGGCAATAAGTGCGTTAGCGAAAGCGTTCGAATACGACGAGTGGGTTCTCGTCGAAGAAGCCGTCACTGGTCGCGAAATTGAAGTTGCCGTGCTTGGCAACGAGTCGCCTCGTGCTTCGGTGCCGGGCGAAATCGTGCCGAGTCACGAGTTCTACGATTACGAAGACAAATATGTCGGCGACGGCGCACAATTGCTTGTGCCTGCACCACTCTCAGCAGCAGAAGTTGCCGAAGTGCAACAATTGGCGCTCAAGATATATCAAACTTTGCGTGCTGACGGCATGGCACGAGTCGACTTCTTCTACGAAAAGGGCAAGCGCGGTTTCTTGTGCAACGAGATCAACACGATTCCGGGTTTCACGCCAATCTCGATGTATCCAAAACTGTGGCAAGCATCAGGTGTCAATTACGCAGAACTACTCGATGAACTTATTGCGCTCGCGCTCGCCCGTCACGCCAAGCGCCGCAACAAAACCTCGCGCTAGCGAAGCGTCAGCGAAGCGTCAACTAATTTCTCGTCACGAACCCGCTGGCGGAATATTGATTTTCATTCCGGCAAACAAGAACACGTCGATACTCGACCATCGATTCGCCGCCAACAGCGACGGCATCGACACACAGAACTTCTTCATGATCACATACAACGAGTCGCCCTGGGCGATTTCGTAAACACCTGCGGGTCTGTTGCCACATCCCGGCTGACCGACGGGGCTTGCCGTCGTCGTCTGTTGAACATTTGTCGACACAACTTGCGCCGACGGAGGAATTCGCAACTTGCGACCCGGATACGGAAACTGCGCCGCTGCGACTAGTCCGTTCCACGCCAACAATTCAGTCACCGTGATGCCAAACAGTGTTGCGACTCTGATCGGTGAGTCACCCGCTTGCACGATGTACTCCTGCTCGACGCCAATTGCCCCGGGAGGCAAAGTCGTCGTCGTGTTGGGCAGCGTCGTCTGCACCGGCGGAATCGTCGCGAAGTCTGTTGGCCCAATCGGCACAAC
This sequence comes from Actinomycetota bacterium, assembly GCA_027731085.1. Lineage (GTDB taxonomy): Bacteria > Actinomycetota > Acidimicrobiia > Acidimicrobiales > Ilumatobacteraceae > BACL27. The sequence continues at coordinate 1,223 of JAQCDG010000021.1, forward strand.
GGTTGTTGCCGAGCCCGAAACATCGACGCCACAAGCGCCCATTACAAAAGACGAAACAATTATCGCGATACAAGCGACTTGAAATTTGCGACTCAACATCACGCTCTATCGTAAGCGATTTTTACGCCTCACGCTGAGCACACCCTGCGCGCGAACTCAACTCAATTTAACGACTTGGCCGACGAGACAACTGGCGCGGGCAAATCGGTCTCGCCCATCAAATATTTATCGACGCCACTTGCTGCTGCCCGACCTTCAGCAATCGCCCAGACGATCAGACTTTGTCCGCGACCCATGTCACCGGCGACAAACACGCCTCGAACACTCGACATATATTCGTCATTGCGCGCAACATTGCCACGCTCGTCAAACTTCACGCCAAGATTTTCTAGCCACGACGACTTCTCGGGGCCGACAAAACCAAGCGCCAGCAACACAAGGTCGGCTTGCAGTTCGCGTTGCGTGCCGTCAATCGACACGAATGTGCCATTCTCAGATTTCACATCAGAAATAATCATCCCACACACATTGCCACTTTCATCACCAACGAACTTTTCAGTCGAAACTGCATACAGTCGCTCGCCACCCTCTTCATGAGCCGAAGATGTTCGAAAAACAAAACTCCATTGCGGCCAAGGATTATTCTCAGCACGCGCAACTGGTGGCTGTGGCAAAATTTCGAGTTGCGTTATTGACGCAGCACCTTGACGAATCGCCGTGCCCAAACAATCGGCACCTGTGTCACCACCACCAATAATCACGACATGCTTGCCGGCCGCCGAGATATTCGTCTCGGCGATGTCGCCTTGCTGCACCTTGTTCGCCGGCGGCAGATATTCCATCGCTTGATGAATACCGTTGAGTTCGCGACCCTGCACGTTTAAGTCACGCCAGTTTGTTGCACCGCACGCGAGCACGACCGCGTCATGCGACGCCAGCAAAACATCAATATCAACATTCTCACCAACAGTCGCATTCGTGCGAAAAATTGTGCCCTCGACCGTCATCTGCTTGACGCGACGCTCAATATTGCTTTTTTCCATCTTGAATTCAGGTATGCCGTAACGCAGCAATCCACCGATGCGGTCGGCGCGCTCAAGAACCAGCACATCGTGACCAACTCGAGTCAGTTGTTGCGCCGCAGCCAAGCCCGCGGGCCCTGAACCGATCACCACTACGCGCTTGCCAGTTTTCTGCGATGGCACCTGAGGTGTCACCCAACCTTCTCGCCATGCTCGGTCAATAATTTCAACTTCAACTTGTTTGATCGTCACCGCGTCAGAGTTGATGCCCAGCACGCATGCCGATTCGCACGGCGCGGGGCACAATCGCCCCGTGAATTCTGGAAAATTATTCGTCGCATGCAAGCGCTCGACCGCGTCTTGCCAATTTCCACGGTAGACGAGATCATTCCAGTCCGGGATCAAGTTTCCGAGCGGGCACCCGTTATTGCAAAACGGAATTCCACAGTCCATGCACCGCCCCGCTTGTCGGGTTAACTCGTCAATCGCAAATGGTTCGTAGACCTCTTTCCAATCTTGTACGCGCACCGGTATTCGTCGTCGTTTTGGCGTTTGACGATCCCACTTCAAGAAACCAGTCGGCTCACCCATTTGAACCTACTTTCACTTTCTTTTTCTGCTCGGCAATCACTCGCGCATAGTCACGCGGCAAAACTTTTCGAATCATCGCGAGCGATTTCTTCCAGTCAGTCAAAACTTCTTGCGCCCGCGACGAGCCAGTGAGAGCAGCGTGACGACTTATAACTATCTTCAGCCAATTCACATCTTCTTTTTCAAGCGAAACAAGATCGACCAACTCGGTGTTCACCCGCGACGCAAAATTGCCGTCGATGTCATATATATACGAAATGCCACCCGACATTCCGGCCGCATAGTTTCTGCCTGTCATGCCAAGCACGACGACTCTGCCGCCAGTCATATATTCACATCCATGGTCACCGACGCCTTCAACCACGGCAGTCACACCAGAGTTGCGCACACAAAAGCGCTCGCCGACTACGCCTGAAATGAAAATCTCGCCGCTCGTCGCACCGTAACCAATCACATTGCCCGCGATCACATTTTCGTGAGCAGCAAACTTGGCGCGCTTGTCGGGGTGCAGAATTATTCGACCGCCCGACAACCCCTTGCCTAGATAGTCATTCGAATCACCCTCGAGTGTCATCTCAATGCCACTCGGCACGAACGCCCCAAAACTCTGGCCAGCAGAGCCGACAAAACGCAATTTGATCGTCGCATCAGGCAAGCCGCTTGCGCCGAATCGCTTCGTCACTTCGTAACCGAGCATCGTGCCCACGGTGCGATTCGTGTTGCTGATCTTGTACTCGTTGTTCGTCACCAACGCATCGTCAAGCGACTTAGCGCAATCAACGATCAGCTTGTTGTCAAGCGCACCACTCAAACCGTGATCTTGTTCCGTCGATTTGAAAGGCGTCTGGTTATACGGATTCTGCGGTTGCATCAAAATTGGTGAGATATCAAGCCCCCGAGCCTTCCAATGATCAACTGCCACTCGCGCGTCGAGCACGTCGACACGCCCAACCGCTTCTTGCAATGTACGAAAGCCCAGTTGCGCCAAATACTCACGCACCTCAGCGGCGATGAACTCAAAAAAGTTGACGACAAATTCTGGCTTGCCGGCAAACTTCTTGCGCAACTCTGGGTTTTGAGTGGCGATCCCGACTGGGCATGTGTCTAGGTGACAAACACGCATCATGATGCAACCGCTCACGACCAATGGCGCTGTTGCAAAACCAAATTCTTCGGCGCCGAGCAAGGTTGCGATCACGACATCGCGACCCGTCTTCATTTGACCGTCGGCTTGCACGACTATTCGATCTCGCAATCCGTTCAACATCAAAGTCTGTTGCGTCTCAGCAAGGCCCAACTCCCATGGTGCGCCAGCGTGTTTTAGCGAAGTCAACGGCGAAGCGCCGGTGCCGCCGTCATGACCAGAAATCAAAACAACATCTGCTTTGGCTTTGGCTACACCAGCGGCCACGGTGCCGACACCAACTTCGGCAACGAGCTTGACATGCACTCGCGCCACAGGATTCGAGTTTTTCAAATCATGAATCAATTGCTTAAGATCTTCAATCGAATAAATGTCGTGATGCGGTGGCGGCGAAATGAGCCCGACTCCGGCCGTCGAATGTCGCGTCTTAGCAATCCATGGATAAACCTTGTGCGCCGGCAATTGACCACCTTCGCCGGGCTTCGCGCCTTGTGCCATCTTGATTTGCAAGTCGTCGGCATTAACCAAATATTCGCTCGTCACACCAAACCGCGCAGAGGCAACCTGCTTGATCGCCGATCGCTTCGAGTCGCCGTTGGCCATTGCAACATAACGCTCGGCGTCTTCACCACCTTCACCTGTGTTGCTTTTGGCGCCGATGCGGTTCATTGCGATCGCCAAATTTTCATGTGCCTCGGCAGAGATTGATCCATAACTCATGGCGCCAGTCGAAAACCTCTTGACGATCTCGCTAACTGACTCAACTTCATCAATCGAAATCGGCTCTCGCGCACCAGAAAATTCGAACAAACCACGCAATGTCGACAAAACTCGCGACTGGTCATCAACTGATTTTGTGTATTGCTTGAAAATGTCATAACGACCCGAGCGAGTTGCGTGCTGTAAGCGATAAACAGTTTCCGGATTAAATAAATGATGCTCGCCTTCGCTGCGCCACTGATATTCGCCGCCAAGTTCGAGTTGTCGATGTCGTCGTTGATCTGGTCGCGACGGATACGCCGTCGCATGGCGGGCCGCGACCTCCTGGGCAATTTCATCGAGCGAAATACCGCCCAATCGCGAAACTGTACCCGTGAAAAATTCATCGACAACTTCACGCGACAAACCAATTGCCTCAAATATTTGCGCGCCCGTATATGACGCCACAGTCGAAACACCCATCTTCGACATGACTTTCAAAACGCCCTTGCCTGACGCCTTGATGTAGTTCTTGATCGCTTTCTTTACATCCATCGCCCCGAGACCAAACATTCCGCCTGACTCGTTGACAGTCGAATCGACTCCGACACTGTTGTTGACAAGATCCTCGATCGTCTCAAACGCAAGATACGGATTAATTGCACCGGCGCCATAGCCAATTAGCAACGCCATGTGGTGCACTTCGCGCGCATCGCCAGACTCGATAATCAAACCCACTTTCGTGCGCTGCTTTCGTCGAATCAAATGATGGTGCACCGCACTCGTCAACAACAGACTTGGTATAGGCGCAAATGTGTCGTCACTATTGCGATCTGAAATCACGACAATGCGTGCTCCTTCATCGATGGCCGATGAAACCTTCTCACGAATCTCATCAATTGCACTGCGCATCGCATCGGCGCCATCTGCCACTCGATACAGACCGCTCGCAACAACCGATTTCAGATGTTCAAAGTTTCCGTCGTCATTGATGTGAATAATCTTGGCCAACTCGTCGTTGTCAATAATCGGAAACGGCAAAACGAGTTGCTTGCAGTTTTCGGCTGTCGCATGCAACAAGTTGCCCTCAGGTCCACAAGTCGAGCCCACCGAAGTCACAATCTCTTCGCGAATTGCATCTAGCGGTGGGTTTGTCACCTGAGCGAACATCTGCGAAAAATAGTCAAACAAAAGTCTCGGTCGCTTCGACAACACGGCTATCGGCGTATCGGTGCCCATCGACCCAATCGGCTCAGAAGCCGTCAGCGCTGTTGGCGCCAAAATTAACTTCAACTCCTCGTGCGTATAACCAAACATTTGTTGACGCCGCAAAACACTTTCATGACTAAACACGACATGCTCGCGATCGGCTAGTTTTTCGAGTTCAACTTGGCCCTCAGCAAGCCACTTTGAATATGGCTCACTGCTCGCCAGCGATTCTTTAATCTCGTCGTCACCGATGATGCGACCTTGCGAAGTGTCGACAAGAAGCATTTTGCCTGGTTGCAAGCGACCCTTGGCGACAATCTTCGCGGGGTCAATATCAACTACGCCAACTTCACTGGCCATAATCACGCGATCGTCTTCAGTGACCCAATATCGACTCGGCCGCAAACCATTGCGATCGAGAACGGCGCCGATCACAGTGCCGTCAGTAAACGCAACACTCGCCGGTCCGTCCCACGGCTCGATCAGCGAACCGTGATATCGATAAAACGCACGTTTCGCTTCAGACATCGTCGTCGAGTTCTCCCACGCTTCCGGAATCATCATCAACATCGCATGTGGCAAACTTCGCCCCGATAAATGCAAAAGTTCGAGCACCTCATCAAAGCTCGCCGAGTCAGAGCCGCCGATCGTGCAAATCGGAAATGCTTTTTCTAAGTCACCAATCAACTCGGTGGCCAACAGCGACTCTCGCGTGCGCATCCAGTTTCGATTTCCCTGCACGGTGTTGATCTCGCCGTTATGCGCAATATAACGATACGGGTGAGCAAGTGGCCACGACGGAAACGTGTTCGTCGAAAATCTGCTGTGCACCAGCACGAGCGCCGACTCAATTCGCTCGTCGCTCAAGTCTGTAAAAAACATCTGCAGTTCTGGTGTCGTCAACATGCCCTTATATATGAATGTGCGCGACGACAGTGAAGGAAAATAAGTTTTCAGTTCGTCTGGCAATTCGTGTTCGATTCGTTTTCGCAAAATGAAAAGTCTGCGATCTAGATCGATCAATTTTGCACCGTTTGGGTCATCCACAAAAAATTGCATGAACTTAGGCATCACACGCAACGCACTAGCGCCCAGACAACTCGGTTCAACAGGCACACTTCGCCAACCGAGAGTGCGCAAGTTCTGCTCATCCACAATCGCTTCGATTCGTTCTTGTGCTTTGGTTGCAAGTTCTTCGTTGCGTGGCAGAAACGCCAAGCCCACGCCATAACTGCCGACGCTTGGCAAAACAAAATCTGTAACAGCACTAAAAAACTTGTGCGGAATCTGCAACAACACGCCGGCACCGTCACCTGTTTGCGTTTCGGCGCCAGTTGCGCCGCGATGCTCCATGCTGCACAACGCACCAAGACCAGTTGCAACAATTTCATGGCTCGCCCGACCATGCATGTCGACGACGAACGAAACGCCGCATGCGTCGTGCTCAAATCGTGGGTCGTAAAGACCTATCGCTTGTGGAGTGTCTTGCAAAGTTGTCGCCTCTTAAAGTTTGAATTCAGCCACCAATTGGCTGACTAAACGAGACGACGCTGGCTCGAGACTTAAAGTCTAGACAGTTGGTGGCACAAATTTCGCCGGTCTTTTTTCAAAGTTCGAGATCACCGCTTCGACCTGGTTCGCCTTGCCGATTAGCGAATAAATGATTCTTCGTTCTTCGGCGAAGTGCTCGGCGGCACCGGCGTTAGAAAGACGGTTGATCAGCGCCTTGGCGCCACGCACTGCATCTGGGCTGCGGTCGGCTATTTCGCGAGCAATCTGCATCGCTGATTCAAGTGGTTTGTCACTCAGTCGTGTAACCACACCGAGAGCATGTGCTTCGGTGCCCAAGATCACTCGTGCCGAGAAAACTAAATCTTTTGCAACATCGTCGCGCACAAGACGCGACAACATCAAAGTGCCCGTCATGTCAGGTATCAAACCCCAATGAACTTCGCGCATCGAAAACTGTGTTTCAGCATGCGCAACTCGAATATCAGCGCCAAGTGCCAACTGCATGCCGCCACCAAGTGCGTGACCCTGTAGCGCTGCGACAACTGGCACTGGCACTTGCTGCCACACCCAACAAATTTGTTGCGCCATGTGAGTGATCGCACCGGGTTGCATCGCCCCCGCATTTTCGCCAGAGTTCTCGCTTGACTTCCCCTTCTCAACCGCACTCGCGTCAGACTTTTTCGCACCTTCACTCGCCGACCCGCTGTCGGCCATCGACTGAAAACTGCCGAAGTCAAGACCCGCGCAAAAAGAGTTGCCATTACCCGACAGAACAACAGCACGAATCTCGCGATTTGTTACAAGGTCTTGCCCGGCCTTTGCAATCGCATCAAACATCGCCGGGTCGAGTGCGTTTCGCTTATCGGCACGATCAAGGCGCACATCAGCAATGCCGTCGCTGATCGCCACGGTAACTCGGTCGTTGTAGTTCTTCATTGCGATCGCTGATGCCATTCTCATCCTCCGAAATTAATCGAGATTTTCACAAAATTAACCTAACCAAGTCTCGCATGGCTTGATGCGCGTGGCACACTTGAAGCCATGCAACTCAACCTGACAAACGATGAACTTCTTTCAACCACACGCAGCGTACGCAAGCGCCTCGACTTTGACCGCCCGGTCGAGCGTGCAATCGTCGAAGAATGCCTAAACCTGGCACTTCAGGCGCCCACAGGTAGTAACTCGCAAGGCTGGCACTGGGTCATTGTCGAAGATGCGGCCAAGCGCAAAGCCCTCGCCGACATCTACAAAGAAAATTTCAAGCTTTACGCCAGCCTTCCTGGTCGCAAATTTGCCGAAGGCGATCCACGAATTGATCAGATGCCAAAAGTTCGTGACTCGGCGATGTTTCTCGCCGACGAAATGTATCGCGCGCCAATGTTCATGATCCCGTGCATCGAAGGTCGTCTCGAAAATGTCGATGTCGCCACGGGCGCCGGTGGTTGGGGCTCACTCTTGCCAGCCGTCTGGAGTTTCATGTTGGCACTGCGCAGTCGCGGCATGGGCTCAGCCTGGACAACCATTCACTTAATTCTTGACGGCGAAAAGAAAGCTGCAGAAATTCTCGGCATTCCCCACGAAAAAATCACGCAGGGTGGCTTGTTTCCAATTGCCTACACGGTCGGCACAGACTTCAAACCTGCCAAGCGTCTGTCACTCGAAAAAGTTTTGCACTGGGACAAGTGGTAATAAACTGTTGTCCCCGACAGAAATGAAACGACGATGATTACGAATTCAATTACTGTGAGTGCCGGCACACCTATCGATCTCGTCAATGGCATCTACGCCAAACTTTCAAAAAATGTCGCGCTCGGTCGCAAGCGACTTGGTCGACCATTAACTCTGACCGAAAAGATTTTGATCAATCATCTAACCAAACCGGCTAAACAAGAACTTGAGCGCTCACGCAGCTACGCAGACTTTGCACCAGACCGCGTGGCAATGCAAGACGCAACTGCGCAGATGGCGTTGTTGCAATTTATGACCGCCGGCTTGCCGACAACCGCAGTGCCGTCGACAGTGCATTGCGACCACTTGATCTTGGCTAAATCTGGTGCACGCATCGACATGGGCGTCGCGATCGACACCAATAAAGAGGTCTACGACTTTCTTCGTTCTGTTTCTGCAAAATATGGCGTGGGTTTTTGGGGCCCTGGCAGCGGCATCATTCACCAAGTTGTGCTCGAGCACTATGCGTTTCCTGGCGGCATGATGATCGGCACCGACAGTCACACGCCAAACGCTGGCGGTCTCGGCATGGTCGCAATCGGCGTCGGTGGTGCCGATGCGGTTGATGTGATGACAGGCTTTCCATTTAATGTGCGCTGGCCAAAAGTTATTGGCGTAAAACTCACCGGCTCACTTTCAGGGTGGTCAAGCCCCAAAGATGTGATTCTCGAAGTCGCACGAGTTCTCACGGTCGAAGGCGGCACCGGTGCCGTGATTGAATATTTCGGCGAAGGCGCCGACACAATTTCAGCAACAGGCAAAGCAACTATCTGCAACATGGGTGCCGAAATCGGTGCCACTTGTTCGGTGTTCGGTTATGACAAGCACATGTCGGCTTATCTTCAAGCCACAAGTCGCAGCGAAATTGCCGCAGCAGCCGACAAAGTCGCCGAACATCTGCGACCAGATGATGGCGCGCTCTATGACAAGACAATCGAAATTGATCTTTCAACCCTTAAACCATTGATCAATGGTCCACACACGCCAGATCTCGCCCACCGCGTAGGTGCAGGCGTCGCCAAGGCCGCTGCCGAAAATAACTGGCCTCTCGAAATTTCTTCTGCGCTTATTGGCAGTTGCACCAACAGTTCTTACGAAGACATCACGCGCGCCGCTTCGGTCGCACGATTCGCCGCATCGAAAGGCCTGAAAGCCAAAACCGAATTGTTGATCACACCAGGCTCAGAACAAATTCGCGCCACGATCGAGCGCGACGGATTGCTTGCCGATCTTGAAGCCATCGGTGCAACTGTGCTGGCAAATGCATGCGGACCATGCATCGGTCAGTGGGAGCGCTCAAAAGACATCACCGACAAAACAAACACAATCGTCAGTTCGTTCAACCGCAATTTTCCAAAACGCAACGACGGTTCGGCCAATACTTTAAGTTTCGTCACAAGCCCCGACACAGTTATCGCACTGGCACTTGCCGGTCGTCTCGACTTCGACCCGATTACTGACACGATCACAGCACCAGACGGCACGCAAGTTTCGCTGGCCGCACCGCTCGGCGAAGTATTGCCAAAAAATGGATATGACGCAGGTGCAGACACATTCGTCGCCCCGCCTACCGATGGGTCAGATATCGAAGTCGTGGTTGACCCAAATAGTGATCGTCTACAACTTCTCGAACCTTTTGAAAAATGGGATGGCAACGATTTCATCTTCATGCCGATTCTCATGAAGGCCAAAGGCAAATGCACCACCGATCACATTTCTGCGGCCGGTAAGTGGCTCAAGTTCCGCGGTCACCTTGAAAATATCTCAGGCAACTTGTTTGCTGGTGCAGTCAACGCATTCACGGGTGCAGTTGGCGAAGGTCTCGACAGATCTGACTACCAAGTTCGTCCTTACCCAGAAGTTGCCAAGAACTACAAAAAGATGCAAGTCCAATGGTGCGCAATTGGCGATCAAAACTACGGCGAAGGTTCTTCGCGCGAACACGCCGCAATGGAGCCTCGCTATCGCGGTGCTTGCGTAATATTCGCCAGATCATTTGCGCGCATTCACGAAACAAATCTCAAGAAGCAAGGCATCGTGCCACTAACTTTTGCCAACCCCGACGACTACGACTTGATCGACGAAAAAAATACGATCAGCGTTCGCGGCATGCCACCCGAGCCCGACAAACCAGTGCGATGCATTATTCATAAACCTGGCGAAGTCGAAATCGAATTTTACGCCAACCACACTTTCTCGCCCGAGCAAGTCAAGTGGTTCAAAGCTGGCAGCGCGCTCAACGTCGTGCGCGAAAAAGTCAAGCGCTCCAAAAAATAAAACATTCCCGCAACGGGAAAGGCCCCGCTGTTAGGCGGGGCCTCTCAACCTGAAACTAAAGCACCTGGGGGAGGCGCTTTAGCCGTTCTCGATAAGCCTTGGGGGAGGTCTTATCTGATATGTCTCTAATTATGCCCTATTCCGACCCATATGTAAAGGCGAACGGTGAGATAGCCCCTATCATTTTTAGTGATATGGAACTCCGCCAACTTGAGGTGCTCATCTCTATTGCCGACCACGGGTCGTTTTCTGGCGCTGCCCGGGCTTTATCCACCGTGCAAAGCAACGTCTCGGCCCACATTTCGCGCCTAGAAAAAGAACTTACAACTTCGCTGGTCGATCGTTCGTCGGGTCGGCTGACCGAAGATGGCGAACTCGTTGTCGAACGCGCGCGCCGCGTGCTCGACCAGATTCAAGACATCTCCGCCGATGTGCACTCGAAAGATTCAGAAGTCGAAGGCGAAACTCTCTTGGGTTGCATCGGCACGACGGGTCGCTGGTTGATGCCAAAGTTTTTGCCACAACTCGCGACGCAGTTTCCGAAAATTCGCGTCACCATCGCCGAGGGCAGCACACTCAATTTAATTCCACGACTTTTAAGTGGATCACTTGATGCCGCGATCCTCCACCTTCCGATCGAAGACGACAATTTGCTCACAACGCCACTGTTCGCCGAAGACTTAGTGCTGCTCGTGCACGCAAATCACGAATGGTCGAATCTTGAAAAAATTACGATCAAAGAACTCTCATTGCGTCCATTACTGTTGCCTCCAAAAAATAATTCGCTACGCAAAATTCTCGACCGTGCGGCAGGCGCGCAACGTTTGGTGCTCACACCGCAAGCCGAAATCGACGGCGTGCGAATGCTGACATCGCTTGCATTCGAAGGTTTCGGTGCGTCTGTCGTGCCCGCAACCGCCGCACCAGGCTGGATCAAAGGCGAATTCAAGCGAGTTGAAATACCTGAACTACCGCGACGGGTTGTTGGTCTTGTGCAACGCGCGCGTCCGTTGCCGAGCAAAGCAACGACGGCTATTGCGACTCTCGTTCGCGAAGTAGTCACGAAATATGGCAATAAGCAACCAGGCATTCACATCGGCAAAGAAGCATTCCCGCTAAATCGCAAGCCCTAACTAGTCTTGATGCCGTGACGGTCCATCTTCAACGCGCAGTCAAAGGCGCTGCCGCCGCCGAAGTTCGCTGGCTCGAAAACATTTCGCGACGCGTCGTGTGGGTCGATGTCGACGAAACCGTGCGTCGTGGTGCACTTAGCGCCGAGGCTTCTGGAGTTATCGCCCACGCCGCCGACACCGCTCGCGAAAAAGGTTTGCCGCTAGTCATGACACTCGGCAGTTCGGGTGCCGACATCGTCGAAGGTGTTGCCGCATTACACGGTTGGGGTCTAGCCGCAAAAGCAATCGCCAAATGCTCGGGCTATGTTCCGATTTTCGCGGTGGTTACCGGGCCTGCAGTTTCGGGGCCGGCACTGTTAATCGGTTTAAGTGACATCGTGATCATGACCAGCGAGGCTTACGCATTCGTCACTGGCCCAACAATGGTTGCCGAGTTCACCGGTGTCGTCATCAGCAACGACGAACTCGGCGGCTCAGACATTCACGCCAAACAAAGTGGCGTCACTCATTTAGTTGTCGCCGACCGCGAAACCGCATTCGCCGAAGTCGAACATGTGCTCTCGTTTTTGCCAGACAATGTCAACGAAATTGCCGCCGCTGCGGCAACTTATGACTCGGTAGATCGTCTCACACCCGAAGCCGGCGCACTCATCCCTGAAACTCCAACTGGCGCATACGACGTCAAAGCAGTCATTGCATCCATCGCCGACGACGGTTACATGCTCGAACTGCGCGAGCGATGGGCCCCCAACATTGTCACTGGTCTGATTACGATCGGCGCACAAAGTGTCGGTGTCGTCGCCAATCAACCGATGCATTTGGCGGGCACTCTCGACATACCGGCGTCTCAAAAAGCCGCGAGGTTCGTCGCGTTTTGCGATGCATTTAATATTCCGATTTTGACGCTTGTCGACACTCCGGGTTTTTACCCTGGCAAAGATCTCGAATGGCGCGGCATGATTCGCCACGGCGCGCAACTTGTTTTCGCTTACGGTCGCGCGACGGTGCCTCGCATCTGCATGATCTTGCGCAAAAGTTATGGCGGCGCATACATCGTCATGGATTCAAAAGAGATGGGCAACGACATTTGCCTCGCGTGGCCAACAGCCGAACTCGCCGTGATGGGGGCAGGCCAAGCGGCTGCAATTTTGCAACGCCGTGCAACACCAGAAGAACGCCAAGAATTTGAACGCGACTATGTCGAACGATTGTTGAATCCATATGTTGCTGCCGAGCGGGGATACGTCGACAGCGTCATCGACCCTGCTGAAAGTCGTCGCGAGATTGCAGCCGCGCTCGCGATGCTTAGCGATAAACGAGAAAAGTTACAACCGCGTAAACACGACAACACTCCTCTATAACGGCCTCGCCCACTCGTCCTGCGACTAGATTGAAAGTGGGACTGGAAGCTCCCACAACATAAAAAGGACACCACAGTGGCTGAAACAATCACCATTATTGATGACCGGACTGGTAAAAAAGTTACTGTTCCGATTCGCGACGGAGTTTTCGCGTCGACCGCACTGCGCGAACTCGACCCAGATCTGCGAATGTATGACCCGGCGTTTTTATCAACTGCTGCTTGCGCCTCTTCGGTCACCTACATCGACGGCGAAAAGGGCATCTTGCGCTACCGCGGTTATCCGATCGAACAACTCGCAGAAAAATCTACATACCTCGAAGTCGCTTACTTGTTGCTCAACGGCGAACTTCCAAACGCCGAACAACTCAAAAAGTGGACATATGACGTAACACATCACACGATGATCCACGAAAACATGCGCAAGCGTTTTGTTGACGGCTTCCATTACGACGCCCACCCAATGGGCATGTTCATTTCGGCAATCGCCGCGCTCGGAACTTTTTATCCTGAATCAAAAGAAATTTTCACACCTGGTGCACTCGACAAACAAGTTCTGCGACTCATTGCCAAGGTGCCGACAATTGCGGCGATGTGTTATCGCTTCAGCATGGGTTTGCAGTTTGTTTCGCCGAACAACTCGATGAGCTACTCAGAAAATTTCTTGAATATGATGTTCAGGCTCGGCGATGATCACACTGTTGATCCACGACTCACAAAAGCAATGGACCTTTTGTTCATTTTGCACGCCGACCACGAACAAAACTGCGGCACAACCGCGATGCGCGTCGTCGCGTCATCGCATGCCGACCCATTTAGTGCGATGTCGGCTGCATCGTCTGCACTTTATGGCCCACTTCATGGCGGCGCCAATGAAGCAGCGATCAACATGTTGCACGAAATCGGCAGCATCGACAATGTCGAATCGTTCATCAAATCGGTTAAAGCAGGCAACGGTCGCTTGCAGGGTTTTGGCCACCGCGTTTATAAGAACTACGATCCCCGTGCGGCGATCATCAAAAAAGCCGCCCACGACGTGTTCGATGTAACAGGCAAGAATCCGATGCTCGACATCGCGCTCAAACTCGAAGAAGTTGCGCTCAGCGACGACTACTTCATCTCGCGCAAGCTTTACCCCAATGTCGACTTCTACTCGGGTCTGATCTATCAGGCGCTCGGGTTTCCGATCGACATGTTCACCGTTTTGTTCGCAATTCCGCGCACTGTCGGCTGGCTAAGCCATTACAACGAACTACTCAAAGACGACGCGCAAAAAATCAGTCGCCCCCGCCAATGGTATACGGGTGTCGACCAGCGCGACTATGTCGCAATTAACAAACGTCAATAACAATCTTGCCAGTATTGGCGTTCGTCTCCATAAACCGGTGGGCGTCAACGATTTGATCTAAAACAAATCTGCGATCGATCACTGGTCGCATCTTGGCTAAGGCAAATAACGGCAACATCTCGGCGATAAATCGCTGCGTCACAGCGATTTTTTCATCAGCAGGTCGTGGGCGCAACACTGTGCCGATCAATCGACCGCGCTTGGGCATCAATGCGCCAATGTTGAATGCCGTCGATCCACCACCCATCAAACCAACTTGCACAATCGTGCCTTTCAGTGCGAGCGCCGCCACATTGCGGTTCAAATAATCTCCACCAATTACATCGAGCACTGCACTCACGCCTTTTCCGTGCGTTGCCTGCAATGCGACTTCAACAAAATCTTGTGACTGATAGTCGATCGCTAAATCGGCGCCGAGCGCCAAACACGCATCGCGTTTGCCCGCCGAACAAGTCACAACAACATAAGCGCCAATCGCCTTGCAAATCTGAATCGCCGCAGTGCCAACACCAGATGCACCAGCATGCACTAGAGCCCATTGACCCGCTTGCAAATTCGCTTGACACACGAGCGCATCCCAAGCAGTGATAAAAACTTCAGGTATCGCCCCCGCATTGGGCAAAGCAATATTCTGTGGCACACTCATTGTCTGCATTTCGGGCACGACCAAATATTCGGCATATGCTCCGCCACTGACGATGCCCATCACGTGGTCGCCAACTTTCCAACTCTTGACAGACTCACCGCACGATTCGACCGTGCCCGCAAATTCGAGACCTGGTATTTCGTGTGCACCCGGAAACGGATCTGGATACAAGCCCATTCGTTGCATCAAGTCCGCGCGATTCAAAGATGTCGCCCGCACCTTGACCAAAATCTCGTCGATTTTTGGCGTCGGAGTTTCTACATCAACAACACTGAGCACACTCGGGTCACCATGCTTGGTGATTACAACTGCACGCATTTACTATTTCGACATCTTTTCAATCAAGCGTCGGTCAACCGCGGCCAAAAATTGCTGGGTCGTCAACCACGGTTGATCTTTCGACACTAGTGCTGCCAAATCTTTGGTCATCTCGCCGCCTTCGACGGTCTCGACACAAACTGCTTCAAGCTTTTCGGCGAATTCAATTACGGCTGGCGTGCTGTCAAGTTTGCCACGATGAATCAAACCGCGTGTCCACGCAAAAATTGAGGCAATTGAGTTCGTCGAAGTCTCTAAACCTTTTTGATGGTCGCGATAGTGACGAGTCACGGTGCCGTGCGCCGCTTCAGACTCAAGCACACGCCCGTCTGGTGTCGTCAACACCGAAGTCATCAAGCCCAACGAACCAAAACCCTGGGCAACAATGTCTGACTGCACATCGCCGTCATAATTTTTGCAGGCCCACACATATCCGCCTTCCCAACGCATCATGCAAGCAACCATGTCGTCAATCAATCGATGCTCATAAGTCAGTTTGTGCTTCTCGAACTCGCTCTTGAACTCGGCATTGAAAACTTCTTGAAAAATATCTTTGAACCGACCGTCATATGCCTTAAGAATCGTGTTCTTGGTGCTCAAAAACACGGGATAGTTGCGCTGTAAGCCATAGTTAAATGAAGCGCGAGCAAAACTGCGAATCGACTCGTCGAAGTTATACATGCCCATGACAACACCAGCCGCTTTAAAGTCGGCGATTTTCATTTCAACTGGCTTGCCACCGTCTTGCGGCACATAAGTCATCGTCACCGTGCCAGCGCCTGGCACTTTGAAATCAGTCGCTTTGTATTGGTCGCCGTGAGCATGACGACCGATCACGATCGGCTTGCTCCAGTGCGCCATCAATTTCGGTATGTTCTTGCAAATAATCGGTTCACGAAACACAACGCCATCCAGAATGTTGCGAATCGTGCCGTTCGGCGACTTCCACATTTGCTTCAAGTTAAATTCTTTGACGCGTGCCTCGTCTGGCGTGATTGTTGCGCACTTCACACCGACACCGTGCTTCAAAATCGCGTTCGCCGCATCCACGGTTACTTGATCGCTCGTCGCATCACGATTCTCGACCCCCAAGTCGTAATAATCAATGTTGATATCGAGATACGGCAAGATCAGACGATCTTTGATGAACTTCCAGATGATTCGTGTCATCTCGTCGCCATCGATATCCACGACCGGATTTACAACTTTAATTTTGCTCGCCATCTGTCTCCGCCGTTTTCGTTGAATTTACAGTTCTTATTCGTTTACAAGTTACTTGTAGCGTACAACCTGATGGATTTTGCCTGGACATTCGAACAAATCGCATTACGCGAAAATGCTCGTTCGGTTGCCACAGATGCAGTTAACAAATACGGTCGATTCAATGACACGTGGATGAACGGCTACTCGCGAGCATTCTCAATCGAACTCGCCAAACATAAATGGATCGGCATGACATGGCCCGTCGAATACGGTGGTGGCGGTCGGCCACCAATTGAGCGACTGATTGTCGGCGAAGAAATGATCAGCGCGGGTGCACCGATTGCGGCGTCTTGGTTCGCCGATCGACAGATGGGTCCGGCACTAATTAGTTACGGCACTAAGGCCCAGCAAGATGCTTTCTTGCCACAAATGCTTTCGGGCGAAACAACGTGGTGCATCGGCATGAGCGAACCCAACGCTGGCAGCGATTTGGCTTCGTTGAAAACCTTTGCAGCCCGCGACGGCGACGAGTTCGTGATCAATGGCCAAAAAATCTGGACAAGTTTC
>JAQCDG010000142.1 GCA_027731085.1 Actinomycetota bacterium
GCGGCGCAATAGCGGCGCGGTCAAGCAAGTTGGCCCACCGTCGCCTTTGACTGCGACATTTGCGCCGTTAAAAATGTGCACAGTTACGCCAGACTCACGCAGTTTGCCTTCAATTTCTGGGTTACCTGCGGCTAAGACAACGACATCTGGTGCAACAGTCAAAATGTTTGCGCCTTGAGTGTGAACTTCTGTGTCGTTCACTGATAGCCAAGTGATGTTGCGTGACTTAAGAAACTCAAGCAAGCGAATCGGTGCGAGTGGTTCATAGACAACGGCTCGCGAATGACTGATCGGCGAAAGTACCGACATCAAATGCAACACTGCGTCAGGGCCCTGAAAGTGCGGCAAGTCAAAGGCATGAACTTGAATATCAAAAGGCGTGAGCATTTTTCTGATTTGCGTGATGCCTTCACCGTTGGTGCGATAACCGTGACCGATTAAAAGTGTCTTCGCGTCGAGCCAGACTTTGTCACCCCCGTCGGCGATTGCCGAGCCAGTAAGTTCGCCCAAAATTGGCACACTTATGCGTTCAAGGTCTTTGCGAATTTGCGCTGGCTCAGGTTGGCGAACTCGTTTGCCCATTTGCAGCAAGATCGCGCCGTGTGGCGTCATGATCATCGGGTCGTGCATATAGACGGCATCGACTAAACCATCGACGGCGCCGGCAATATGCACCGTGCAGCCGAGTTTTTCGAGCAACTGCACGAATTCGTTGTGTTCGCGCACGAGCGAGTCGCGGTCTGGCTCGCGCCACTGGGCGTCGGCCACGAAATTGCCGATAGTCGTAGGCGTGCGTACCAGCACATGTTCAAGCTTTGAAACCATATCTGGCGTGCCCCACATAGGTTCTTACGCTACGGCAGAACTGTTATCGTTTCGTTTATGACGAATGCTGCGGCGTTAAGAAACTCGAGTAATCCGTTTTTGTCAGGTAACTTGGCGCCTGTTGATGTTGAAACAACCGCGTTTGATTTGCGCGTGACAGGCAAATTGCCAGACGAGTTGACGGGTCGTTATTTGCGCAACGGACCTAATCCGATTGGTGAAGTCAACCCCGATTCGTATCACTGGTTTTTGGGTTCGGGCATGGTGCACGGAATTCGAATTAATAATGGCAAGGCAGAGTGGTATCGCAATCGTTGGGTGCGCGATCGCAAGGTCGCAAAGAGTTTGGGTGAACAGGCACCGCCGTCAGATTGGCCAGCCAATCATGTCCAGTTTGCGTCGAACACAAATGTGATTGGCCATGCGGGTGCGACTTGGGCGCTCGTCGAAGGTGGTTCGCCGCCAGTTGAAATGAATTACGAACTTGAAACTGTCCGTGTTTCAAATTTTGCCGGCACTTTGCCACAAGCTTTTTCTGCGCACCCGAAGCGTGACCCGCGTACCGGTGAGCTGCATGTAATGGCATATTGGTGGGGCTGGGGCAATCAGGTGCAATATCTCGTTGTTGGCGTGGACGGCAAAGTGCGACGAACTGTTGATATCGCGTTGCCAGGCGGCCCGATGATGCATGATTGCGCGATCACCGAAAAATATGTGTTGATCTTTGATTTGCCATGCTTGTTTAATCTCAAGTCTGCAATGTCGGGCAACTCGTTTCCATATATATGGAATGCAGATTACACACCGCGCGTCGGCTTGCTTCCGCGCGAAGGCGTAGCGACCGACATTAAATGGATTGAAATAAACAGTTGCTATATCTTTCATCCGCTAAATGCTTACGATGCGCCAGACGGCACCGTTGTATTAGATGCGGCGCGTCACGAAAAAATGTTTGATGTTGAGCAACGCGGGCCAAACGAAGGTTTTCCGACGCTTGATCGTTGGGTGCTTAACCCCAAGACGGGCAGGGCAACTGAGCAACGACTAGATGATCGACCACAAGAGTTTCCGCGAATGAACGAATCGTTGATCGGGCTAAAAAACGATTTCGGTTACTTTGCGGGTATTTCAGATGTTTTCAGGCAAGCAGATTTGATCAAACAAAATCTCGCCAAGCAAACCACACAAGTGCGACATGACGGCGACAACTTCGGCTACGGCGAACCAGTGTTTATTGCGCGCGATGGTGCAAAATCAGAAGACGATGGTTATGTAATGGCGCTGCGACACGACACAGAAACTGATCTCTCAGATCTAGTTGTGCTGGATGCGCAAGATTTTTGTGGTGAACCCGTCGCGGTTGTGAGTTTGCCTACTCGCGTGCCAAACGGCTTTCACGGCAATTGGATCGCCGACTAAAAATTGAGTTTTAGACCTGGGCGCGGCCAGGTCATAGACACGAGTTTTCCGAGACCCGAAAGCGTGATGTATGCAGTTCGCAACTCAGTGCCGCCAAAGCAAATATTTGTTGTGATCGGATCACCAGTCGCGATGTGCTCGAGAATTTCGCCGTCGGGTGAGATCACGGTGATGCCACCATTCATCAATGTGGCAACACAGACGTTGCCGTCACTGTCGACTGCGAGCGAGTCGAGGTATTGCAAACCTGGCAGACCACACAAACAACTTCGAGGATCGCGCGAATTAAAACCTGAGATTTCTCCTTCGCCGGTTATTGTCGCTTGGGAAACGCGACCATTAAATGTTTCAGCCCAATAAAGCGTCTGGCCATCGGGCGAGAGACCGATGCCGTTGGGTGCTTGACATGGAAAAATGACTTCGCGGATCATCGAGCCATCGGTCTTGGCGTAATAGATGCCCGTTAAATCAAAGACACGACCGTGACGAATGCCGTGTTCTGTGAACCACATGCCGCCATGAGCATCAAAAACTATGTCGTTTGGTCCGCGCAACTCGTGACCATCGCAATGCGTGTAGAGGTCGGTGACTTCGCCAGAAATTAAATCGACTCGCTGAATTCGTCCGCCTATATAAAGGTCTGGGTCGAATGGTCCAGGGTATGTGATGCCGTTGTAAATTTGTTTCGAAAATGAGCCACCGTTATTGCACAAGTAGAGCGCGCCATCTGGGCCGATCGCGAGACCGTTTGGTCCGCCGGCGATTTCGGCGACAGTTTGTTTTGTCAAGTCAGGCATAATTCGAGTAATGCAGCGCTTCATCATCTCGACTACGACGACGCTGCCGTCGGGCAATGCCACCGGCCCTTCAGGAAAACTTAGTTCATTGGCAACTTCGACAAAATTCGTCATTTTGACTCACTTCCAAAATCGATGTTACTTCAGAGTT
>JAQCDG010000143.1 GCA_027731085.1 Actinomycetota bacterium
GGCGCTGCCAGACGGCGTGCAACTCGTGCAGCGATTTCCGCAGATTTTGGTGCCAGGCGAAGTGCGACTACCGATCTCGTTGGCGCAACAGTCGGGCATCATCACGACCGATAGCGATTTTAAATTTCCCCGAACACTCACGGCAAAAGTTGTGGATCTCTCAACCGACGAAGTAATTAACGAAGATATAAGTGTTGATCTGCATGGC
This sequence comes from Actinomycetota bacterium, assembly GCA_027731085.1. GTDB lineage: Bacteria > Actinomycetota > Acidimicrobiia > Acidimicrobiales > Ilumatobacteraceae > BACL27. The sequence goes on from JAQCDG010000143.1 coordinate 209, forward strand.
GTCGAAATTGATAATCCTTATTATCCGTTTCGAACGAACATCGACAAGCCAGGCAATTATTTGTTGATCATCGATGGTGGTCCGCAAGATGGAGCGGCGTTCAGCGTGCTCGAGCCTGACCAAGTGCTCCTGCCTAAAGTTGGCGACACGCTGCCAAGTTTCGACACGCCGACTTTCGACGATGTACGCGGCGTCGATCCGATCTGCACGCGGCTACCCAAGCCGTGTCCGTTTCACGAACTTATGCTCACCGAAGCGTTGCAGCTTAAAAAACCGGTCGCGTATTTGGTTGGTACACCTGCTCATTGCTCAACTGGCACTTGCACGCCGGCGCTGAATCAATTAATTGGCGTGGCCAGAACTCTCGGTGATCGTGCGGCGTTCGTGCATGCCGAGGTCTACACCGATGACACAGCAACAGTTGTTGCGCCAGCAGTAAAAGCGTTTGCGATGACTTTTGAGCCGGCGTTGTTCATTGTCGACGCCAACTCAAAAATCGTCGAGCGACTCGACGCCGTGTTCGACGCAAAAGAAATAACCGAAGCGCTTGCGCGCGCTGGTGTTGCGGCTAATTAAATATTATTTAATTCAGCTGAAGCTTTGACCACAACCGCAACTGCGTGATGCATTTGGGTTGGTGATCTTGAAACCTGCATCCTGCAAACCGTCGTTGTAGTCAAGGTTCGCACCCTCGAGCAGTTGCAACGACGCCGGGTCGACAACAACTTTCACTTCACCGAAAGTCTTGACAACATCGTCGGCGGCAAATTCGCCGTCGAAAAACATCTCATATGAGTAGCCCGAGCATCCACCAGGTCGAACTGCGACGCGCAACGCGAGATCGGTCGCATTCTCAGACTCAAGAAGTTGCTTGACTTTGACTGCTGCTTTGTCTGTCAGGGTGATCATTTAATGGTCTCCGTTTTAGTTAGTGAAACTTGAGTTAAGACTACCGTCTGGGGCATTAGTCAGTCGTGTCAGGTAGTTTTATATATATGACTGCTCGCCGAGTGCAGCCCCCTACGCCCGCCGAAGTTACCAATTTGCTGCGCGCCGTTATTGACCCCGAACTCGGCGACAACATCGTCGACCTTGGCATGGCGACTGGGGTCACCGTCAGCGACGAGGGCCTCGTCACGATTGGCATCAAACTCACGATCAAAGGCTGCCCATTGCGCGTGCAAATCAAAAATGATGTCGAGTCACGCGTGACAACGCACCCGGGTGTTAAAAAAGTAAAAATTGATTGGGGCGAAATGGATGCCGATGAGCGCTCGGCAGTCATGACCCGCGCCAGATGGAACGCCAAAGAAAATGCGCCAGCGACCCAGATTCCGCTAAACACTCGTATCTTGGCGATCGCCAGTGGCAAGGGTGGCGTCGGCAAAAGTTCTGTCACTGTAAATCTTGCTGCGGCACTCGCCAACCAAGGCTTAACAGTTGGTGTGCTTGACGCCGACATCTGGGGTTTCTCGGTGCCGCGAATGTTGAACATGTCAGATCGCCTTGAAGCCAAACTTGTTAGTGGTAGCGACAAACCAAAGATGATTCCAAACGAGCGTGTGATCGGCAAAGGTTTGTTGAAGGTCGTCAGCACGGGCATGCTTGTCGAAGACGAAAGCACCGCGCTGATGTGGCGTGGATTGATGCTGACAAAAGCCGTCGAACAATTCTTGAAAGATGTTCACTGGGGCGAACTTGACTATCTGTTGATCGACATGCCGCCGGGCACGGGTGATGTGCAGATGGGTTTGGCTCGAATGTTGCCACGCACTGATTTGATTATCGTCACTACACCCGCAGTCTCGGCGCAGAAAGTCGCCATTCGTGCCGCCGATATGGCGCGTCGCAGTTTCTTGCGCATCGCCGGCGTGATCGAGAACATGAGCGCGTTCACTTGCGAGCACGGCACTAGTTACCCATTATTTGGTGCTGGCGGCGGACAAAACCTGGCCACCGAAATTGGCTCAGAGCTATTTGGCCAAATTCCGATTGAGAGCGATGTCAGTCATGGCAGCGACAATGGCGAACCAGTTGCGATCGCCGGTGCTGGTGTTGCCGCCGAAGTGTTTCGTGACATCGCCAAGAAAATTATTTCGCAGACCGTGCCCGTCAACGAAATGGCCGGCTGCTCCGCCCGGATGCTCGAGAGCGTCGCCCTCGCACTCGGTGAAAAACCCGCGAAAAAATAATTACCCACAACAAAATAATTAATAGTCTGGTTCGCCAGGCATGATCACGCCGATAACTTTGCCGTCGCCGTTTGTGCGTAGGCGAGGCAAAATCGCCACGGGGTTTGAGACTTTCTTGGCCGCCGCCAAGACTTCTGCGGTCGTGCTGTAACTCGCCAAGAATTTTAAGTTCTCAGAAGTCGGCGGAAACATCGCCAACTCGCCAAGCGCAAGTTTGTCGAGCGCCGCTTGTGGCTTGACCCACAAACTCGCAATTGTTTCTTGCGAATCATGCAGTGGCTCTTGTGACTCTGGGGCAGCGGCAACGAAAAACCGTGTGTCAAACCTTCGCGTCTCACCAACTGGGGTGATCCAGTGACTGACATAGTGAATCGAACCAGTGACGAGTCGCAAACTCTCGCGCTGACAGAGTTCGATCATGTTCAACGACGAGTCGTGCACACTACGGCGTGCGCGTGCGAAGCGATCTTGCGTTGCGTCGTCACCAAATGCGACAGTTCGGTTTGTCTTCGTGTCGCGGGCGAGCAACACCCCCGCCTCTTCAAAACATTCGCGAATCGCCGCCACCCAATAGGCGAGACCACCACTCGGTATCTGCAAAATTGCGCTCGCTTCAAAGTCGTTCAGTCCATCACAGAAGGGCTCGAGCGCCTTGGCGCCATCGGTCGCGTCAACTTTGCCGCCAGGAAACACATACATCCCGCCGGCAAATGCAGCACCGTAGGTGCGTTGCAACATAAAAACTTCAAAGCCATCGGC
>JAQCDG010000144.1 GCA_027731085.1 Actinomycetota bacterium
TGTGCGTGAAGCGGGTGGTGTCGCACTTGAATTCGGCACGATAACTGTTAGCGATGGCATCAGCATGGGTCACGAAGGCATGCGTGCTTCGCTCGTGAGCCGTGAAGTGATTTGCGACAGTGTTGAAACCGTGATGCACGCCGAGCGTTTTGACGGATTTGTCGGTCTGGCAGGTTGTGACAAGAGCATTCCGGCGATGTTGATGGCTGCTGCACGCCTAAATCTGCCGAGCGTTTTCGTATATAACGGATCAACTTTGCCAGGTGTTCACAACGGCAAGAACATCGACATCACAACTGTGTTCGAAGCAATTGGTGCTTGCGCGGCAGGAAAAATGTCGCAACAAGAACTTGAAGAAATCGAACGCGAAGCATGCCCAGGTGAAGGTGCATGTGGTGGCATGTTTACGGCAAACACGATGTCGAGCATTGCCGAAGCACTCGGCATGAGTTTGCCAGGCAGTGCCTCACCACCTGCCATTGACTCGCGCCGCGATGACGATGCGCAACGTGCCGGCGCAGCGGTCGTCAACTTGTTGCGTCTCGGAATTTATCCGCGTGACATCATGACTAAGAAAGCATTTGAAAATGCGATTGCGGTTGTTAACGCACTTGGCGGCAGCACCAATGCTGTGTTGCACCTGTTGGCAATCGCCAACGAGGCGGGTGTCGCTCTGGCGCTTGATGATTTCAACCGAATTGCTGCCAAGGTGCCACATATTGCCGACACAAAACCTGGCGGTAAATATCACATGACTGACATTGATCGTGTTGGTGGCGTGCCGGTCGTGATGAAACATTTGCTTGACGCAGGTTTGCTGCATGGTGATGTGCTCACAGTGACTGGTAAAACGATGGCCGAAAACTTGGCAGAGTTGAACCCGCCTGCGCCAGACGGTGAAGTGATTCACCCGTTATCGAATGCAATTCATGCCGAAGGTGGATTAAACATCTTGCGCGGTTCGCTCGCACCAAACGGCGCAGTAGTAAAAGTTGCGGGTCTCTCAGCCGAGCAGATGCATTTTGAAGGACCAGCGCGAGTTTTCGACGGTGAAGATGGCGCGATGGCAGCAATTTTGTCGGGCGATATCAAACCAGGCACCGTGCTGGTGATTCGCTACGAAGGCCCGAAGGGTGGGCCCGGAATGCGTGAAATGTTGGCAATTACTGGGGCGATGAAAGGTGCTGGTCGTGGCAGTGACTGTGCACTAATTACCGACGGCCGATTTAGCGGTGGCACTTGGGGTTTTTGCATCGGCCATGTCGCACCAGAGGCAACCGATGGTGGACCGATTGCATTCATAAATGACGGCGACAAAATTTTGATCGATGTGCCGTCATTAAAACTTGACTTGCTCGTCTCTGAAGCCGAATTGGCGAAGCGTAAAAAAGGCTGGAAGCCGAACCCGCCGCGTTATACGAGCGGAGTGTTGGCAAAATTTGCCAAACTCGTGCAAGGTGCTGATCGCGGAGCGATCACGAACATCATCGAATAAATCGATTTACGACATCTGCAAATTTTTCGCCGGCGTCTTCTTGCAAAAAGTGGGCAGCATCGGTGATCGTTGTGTGCGGTTGACCGTCGCAACCAGGAACTTCTCGTTGAAAATATCTATCTCCACCAGCAGTAACGGGGTCGCTGTCGCTGAATGCTGTAAGAAATGGTTTGTTGAATTTGCGAAGCGACTGCCAGGCCACAATATTTGCTTGCGATGATGGGTCGTCAGGCGTAATCGGCACAAGAGTCGGAAACGCTCGTGCCCCAGCCTTATAACTGTCATCAGGAAACGGCGCATCGTATGCAGCACGAACTTCGTCGGCGAGTGGTTTTATCTTGCAACCACCTTGCATGATTGCGCCGACATTGAACACCGGTGTTTCTTGACTGTATTTGCGCCATGCCATGAACGCTTCGCTTGGTGGACGATCACCAATATTTAGAAAAGTATTTGCGGCAACGACTCGAGAGAATCTCTCGGGCATCGCAGCAACCAAACGCAAGCCAATTAATCCACCCCAGTCTTGACAAACCAGAGTGAGATTATTTAGATCATTGGCGACGAGCCATTGGGTCATCCAATCAACATGTCGTTCGTATGTGTAGTCAGAAGTTTCGGTCGGTTTGTCGCTTCTGCCAAAACCGATTAGGTCTGGGGCGACAACGCGATGGCCCGCGGCAACGAATTGCGGGATCATTTTTCGATAAAGAAATGACCAACTTGGTTCGCCGTGCATGCACAAAACCGTTTCGCCTGAAGTGCTTGCACCAGTATCAACGTGATGAATACGCAGAATGACGGAGTCTGCCGTCGGTGTTGCATCAACGAGCGTGTAGTTCGGCTCGTATGGCCAGTCGGGAAGCGAGTTAAATCGCTCGTCGGGGGTCTGCAGAATCTTCATATTTTGGGTTGCCATTGCCAGACGATAGTGGCACAATGAAAGGTATGTTTAATTCAAAAGGCACTCTTAACGTTTCTGTCGTCGTCATTCTCTAGGCGCGCGCTCCAAAGCGTGCGCCGACAACCTCCCGCCAGGGAGGTTTTTTTATTCCCCAAAATCAAATTTGAAAATTAAATTAGGAAAAAGAGGAGAGCAAAAATGAAATCGAATCAACAACTAACCGGAGCCCAAGCCCTGATCAAAGGACTTGAGCAAGAGAAAGTTGATGTGATGTTCGGGTTGCCAGGTGGCTGCATTCTGCCTGCGTATGACCCATTGATCAAATCAAGTATTCGCCACATTCTTGTTCGTCACGAGCAAGGGGCTGGTCACATGGCCGAAGGTTATGCGCACGTAACTGGTCGACCTGGTGTAGCGATGGTGACAAGCGGACCTGCGGCAACAAATTTGGTTACTCCGTTGTGCGATGCATACATGGACTCGATTCCGATGGTGGCTATAACTGGCCAGGTGCCGACAAGCGCAATTGGTACCGATGCTTTTCAAGAGTGCGACACCGTAGGCATCACACGAAGCATTACAAAACACAATGAACTTGTAATGAGTGCAGATGATCTGCCGCTCGCAATTCGCCAAGCGTTTCACATTGCGACAACTGGTCGACCTGGCCCAGTTCTTATCGACGTACCTAAAGACGTTTTGCAAAACATGATGACTTGGCACTGGCCTTCAGACGATGAAGTGATCGACAGT
>JAQCDG010000145.1 GCA_027731085.1 Actinomycetota bacterium
CGCGTTGTAGCAACAGCCGACGAATTTAAGACCAGTGACTTCGTCATTTTCTTGAATGCAGGCGATGGTATATATCGCGAGTCTTTGGTAAGTTTGCGCGAAGTTATCCGCAAAGATCCGACGGCTGATTTTATTTATGGTGACTCTGCTCACCCGACAGGTGTTAAAGCCGAGCCGCTGAGTTTCGTGCGCCGCCCTGGTTGGTCGCCCGAGCGACTGCGCGGCCACTGTTATGTCGGCGAAACCCTTGTTGCCCGCACCGAAGTTGTTGATCGCGCAGGCGGTATAACTGATCTCGTTATGCGACACGTGCATGATCGCGCTTTTCGGCTAACAGAAGTCGCAAAAAATATTTTGCGGATGCCCGAACTTTTGACTATGGCCAAAAGCCACGACACTCGCCCATCGGCTTCGCTAGACGCGGTAATTCAGCACTGTGCACGACAAAATATTGATGCAACTTGCGAACTTGATGCGGCTGTGCCGAGCGTGCGCGTCAAGCGCAACTTGACGACACAGCCGAGTGTCGCGGTGATTGTGCCAACTCGTGGCACTTCGGCCGAGGTTTTTGGCTCAGAACGCGTGCTGGTTGTTGAGGCTGTGCGCAGTTTGTTTGAAAGATCGACATATCAGAACTTTGAAGTTGTCGTTGTCGCCGACACGCCGACGCCGCAAACTGTGCTCGAAACTTTGCGCGAGATTGGCGGCACGCGATTAAAAATTATCAATTATGATCGGCCATTTAATTTTGCCGAGAAAAATAATCTTGGGGCAATGTCGTGCGAATCTGATCTGATTTTGTTGCTTAACGACGACACCGAGATAATCACCGCTGAAGCGCTTGAAATTATGGTGGCAATCTTCGACGACCCAACTGTTGGCGTTGTCGGCCCAATGTTGTTGTTTGAAGACTCGACGATTCAGAGTGCAGGTCACATTTTCAGCCCCGACCCGACCGACCTCTATCGAGCACGCAGCCCCGAGATGGCCGGGCCGCAGAACTTGTTGCGAATTCAACGCGAGGTTTCAAGTTTGATCGCTGCGTGTGCATTAATTCGCCGCGATGTTTTCGAACGCGTTGGTGGGTTGTGCATGGGGTTTCCGGGCAACTGGAACGACATCGACTTCTGTCTAAAAGTGCAACTCGCTGGATATCGAGCCGTGTTCACGCCGCACGCTCATTTGTTTCACTTTGAGTCAAAGACCCGAATTGCTAAACGTGTCGAAGCCGAAGTTGCCAAACTTGGCGCGCGGTGGGGTTCGGTGCTGGATGATGATCCATATTTCAACCCGAACTTGCAGCGCTACACAAATATTTGGAAGACAGATTCAACTTCGAAACAGTCGCTTGACGAAGCGCTGAGTTTTTTGCTGTCAATCGCCTAGTCGTTTGATTGCGGGCCGATCGCGCCGATTGCATCAAAATATTTGAGATGTGCTTTGACGACATGCACGGCGTCGACATCGTCGAGAATCTCGATGTTGTTCTTCTCGGCGGCGTCCAATAAATAAGCCGTCAGCGTCTGCTCGTCGATCACAACTTCGTCAACGATGTCTTGCCGACGATCGACTACGCCAGATGGTTGCAGACCCTGGTCATGCAGCCAGCGCATGTGAAATACCAACAATTTGCGCAACTCGGCATATGTCAACCGAGCTTGGGCTTCACTCGGCAAATTATCGGCGACGAACTGTGTCGCTTGCTCGAGTTCATAAACCGCTCTTGGTGCGACGCTGTCGAGGCGACGAGCCTCACGACCGATAATTGCTGCCGCTATTGCAAAAACCAATGCCGCAGCAATGACGATGGCGACGATTAAAACCGCAGACATGCGGTGCGAGAACTTTTAGATGCCGATGCGTTGCGCAAGAAGTTCGCGATGGTAAGTCGGATCTCCGAACAGCAACTCACTCGACTTGGCACGCTTGAAATAAAGGTGCGCTGGGTGCTCCCAGGTGAAACCGATGCCGCCGTGAATCTGAATGTTCTCGGCTGCCGCATGAAAGTAGGCCTCTGAGCAATATGCCTTTGACAAAGATGCAACCGATGGCAACTCGTCGTTCATTTCTGCGGCGCACCACATGCCGTAATAAGCGGCCGACTTTGCCGACTCGACTTCGAGCAACATGTCTGCGCACTTGTGCTTGATCGCCTGGAAAGAACCAATCGGACGGCCGAACTGCACGCGAACTTTTGCATATTCAACAGCCATGTCGAGAACTTTTTGCGCTCCGCCAACTTGCTCGGCGGCGAGCGCGACGACGATCAAGTCGTTGACTCGCGAGAGAACTTCCCAACCTTTGCCTTCGGTGCCGATCAAAGTCGCTGGCACATCGGCGAATTCAAGTTTTGCTTGCTTGCGAGTTTGATCCATTGTCGACAGTGCTGTGCGTGTGAGACCCTTCGCGTTGCCGTCGACTGCGAACAAAGAAACACCTTTGGCGGTGCGCGCCGAGACGATGATCATCGACGCGGTGTGACCGTCGAGTACGAACATCTTCGTGCCCGTCAAGGTAAAACTTGAACCCGAGCCTTTGGCTTGCATCGTGACGCCCGATTCATCCCATTTGCCTGATGGTTCGACTGATGCGAGAGTTGCGGTTGTTTCGCCACTCGCGATTGCCGGAAGATACTTTTTCTTTGCTGCTTCGTCACCCGATTGCATCAAGGTGTTTGCCGCCAAGACGACCGTCGAAAAATATGGCGCACAAAGTAACGAGCGACCCATTTCTTCAAGCACGACGCCCAACTCGATGTAACTGAAACCCATGCCACCAAATTCTTCTGGAATGTGAATGCCCATCAAACCCATTTGCGAACCCATCTGCGACCAAACTGCTGGGTCGAAGCCATTTACGGTTTCCATTTGCTCGCGAACTGCCGTCTCTGGCGACTTGGCGTCGAGAAACGCGCGGACGGTTTTGCGGAGCTCTTCTTGTTCTTCTGTAAAGGCAAAGTTCATGGCTATATCTTGCCAGCACACGGGCGATTTTGGCTAATCGGGGCTTTGGGCATAAATAGCGAAATCACCTGAGATACTTGAGCAATATGGCGAATTTGGACCTTGACCCAACTCTGCATTGGCGCGACGCCAACGTCGATGTGCACAAAGTGGTGGTCGGGCCGTTTGACAACAATGTTTTCGTCGTG
>JAQCDG010000022.1 GCA_027731085.1 Actinomycetota bacterium
CAGAGCAGCTTTGAGTGTTGAACTCGAGCTGAACTTCATCGCTGTTGATGCCTTCACCTGCACGGGAGCCCCAGTTTGAGGATTCCTGCCGATGCGAGCCTTTCGCTTCGAGGTGCTGAACGAGCCGAAACCCGGCCAAGCAACCTTGTCGCCTTGCATAGCGGATGAGACGACGAGGTCAAAGAATTCTGCAATCGTGCGTTCGGCATCTGCCTTCGACACGCCTGCTTTCTGTGACACTGCATCAATCAATTCTGCTTTAGTCATTTCTATTACCTTGCTTTCTTCGGTTACGGATTACCGCTGAACATCTATTTGAGTAGGTTTGCAAACAAATTGCAAGCATTGAGCGCAATTTCGAACTTTTCGCACTGCACGATCCAAAAATGAAACTGCGCGTGAAAAATCTTAAAAAAATATCCCGCGAGACAAAAATTTTCTGCAATCTCGAGCATCCACGAATAGTCCGGTATTTTCAGACCGTCAATCACAAGACCTCACCAAAGCCTTATTTTATAAAGCTTTCCCAACGTCAACATTCGCGTGTCGCTCGTGTCTAGTTAAAAAAATCGCTTGTGGATAAACCCTTTGGCGAAATTTCGACTCGAACTATTTCGCCGGCGCTCCCCAGCCGAAAAATTCGCCCGATCAGATAATTTTCGGGCTCAAAAAGAAATTTTAAACAAATTTTTAAAAATCCCTTAAATTCGCCCTCTCAAGAGCACTTTTGACGCTCCCCATCCACCAACACCCAACACGAAGAAGCAACACTTAATTTCGTTGTCAACTTCAAAATCAATTTCTGAAAAAACCAACGAGCAGTTTGTCGACTTGTTCAAGACACCAGTCGGTTCGCGAGTCGTGCTCGACACTTCCGTTTTAGTTGCCGACCCAAATTGTCTGCACAGTTTTCCGAATTGCGCGATCGTCATTCCGTTGACCGTGATCGAAGAACTGGACGGATTAAAAACTCGAATGGATGATGTCGGCCGCTCAGCACGCAGCGCACTTCGCGCGATCGAAGATTTACGTCGCAAAGCCGGTGGTTCACTTAAAGAACCCACACCAATTAGTGGTACCGAATCAGGGTCAACAATCCAGATCGAAGTAAACGGCATTCAAAAGCATCTATTGATAGAGCACGGGCTCGATCCGCAGGTGCCAGACAATCGCATAATCGGCGCCGCCTTAGGTCAAGCATCGGTTTCGCCGACCTGCATCGTTTCAAACGACGCGGCGTTGCGCATCAAAGCCGCCCACATGGGTCTGACCGCGCTTGAACATCGTCCTGTCAATGGCGGGCGCTCAGAAAAACCGATGGGCTGGTCGACATTTGATGCCTCGGTCGAAGTAATTGACAGCCTCTACAAATCTGAGGGCATCGAGAAGTCAGAAATTGAAGGCGCCGAAGGTCTATACGAAAACAATTTTGCTGTTTTGCGTTGTGGCTCACAGTCGGCCCTCACCCGATGCCGCGACAACGAGTTGCGCTTGATGCAACAAAACGCCCCAGAGGCATGGGGTTTGCGCGCCCGCAATAAAGAACAGCGTTTTGCCCTCGAACTTTTGCTCGATCCACAAATCACTGTCGTGGCACTCGACGGTCGCGCCGGTACCGGAAAAACAGTTCTGGCAATCGCCGCCGGTCTCGAACAAGTCGTCGAACAACATCGTTACGAACGCTTGGCTGTCTATCGACCACTCGTACCAGTTGGTCGCGCCGATGTCGGCTTTCTACCGGGCGGCCTCGAAGAAAAACTCGATCCATGGATGTCGGCGATTCACGACGCAGTTGTCGCGCTAACCGATGACCGTTCGAGTCGCGACGCGCGCGGGTTGATCGACGATCTAATCGCTCGGGGTCAGTTAACCCTTGAGTCGGTCACTTTCTTGCGTGGGCGCAGCTTGCAAGCCCAGATCGTCGTGGTCGACGAGGCACAAAACCTCGAACCAACGACCTTGAAAACGATCTTGACCAGAATCGGCGACGGCACAAAAGTCGTGTTCACGGGCGACACAAGCCAAATTGACGCGCCATATATGGGTGAAAGCAACAACGCGCTCGCCGTTTTAGTGCAGGCATTTGCTGGTCAAAGTTGCTTTGGCCACATCACGCTCGAGGCTTGCGAGCGCAGTGAAGTCGCCAGCCTGGCCGCCGAACTTCTCTAGTTCGAGAGTTCGACATAGTTGCAAGCTTGTAATTAAATATTTTCTCAAGCAAAGTTTCTGCTTAACTTTTCTGAATTAATAATGTACGGTTCGTGTCATATACCTTTGAGAGTTCTCCCGGCTACTTAACTCTTGATTCGCTTCGTGCGTTGGCACAACTCACCAAATGGCGCGAGCAATCAAAATGCGCCGGCAAACGCGGTCTTTTTTTTGCACCAAACTCTGAGCGACCACAAGCAAGAATTCGACGCGAAGCAAAAGCCATCACGCTCTGCAAATGCTGCCCCGCAAAAACTCCTTGTCGCGACTTCGCTCGCAAAAATCACGAATACGGCTTTTGGGGTGGCGAAAACGAAGAACAGCGTCATCTAGCGGGATATAAAGTGATCGCCCCAATTGGCATTCGCGCAAAAATTATTCGTCCGCCGCAAGAAAAGAATGAGGACCACGACTAATTAGCTCTATCGCTCAGTTCAAGCATCACGGCGTGTCATGATTGAAGATATGCCTTCAGCACCCAAAGACCCCGACGCACTCGTCACCTCATTTTTTGAGTCGATTCAAGGTCATCATTTAACTGCTGCTCTCGACATGATGTCGCAAGACTGCGAATACGACAATGTGCCAATTACCAAAGTTTTCGGTCGAGCCGCAATCGAGCAGACTCTCGGTGGTTTTCTCGCCGAATGCTCGGCCTACGAGTGGATAATCCATCATCAAGTTGCCAGTGGCGACCTCGAACACGGCGTCGTCATGAACGAACGCACCGACAGATTTCAAATCGATGGTCGCTGGGTAGAACTCGATGTGGCTGGGCTATTCGTCGTCAGCGAATCAAAAATTGCGCTGTGGCGAGATTATTTCGATCGCGAGATTTTCGCCAAAGCACTTGCCAGCAAATAAACCAACAAGTCTCGGCAAAATCTTCGCAACATCGGTCAGGTAAGTTTCTTTTGATGCAATCGGTTATCGAAAATAAATCTCTGAATGACATTCGCTTCGCCGTTGTCGATACTGAAACAACGGGCCTATCTGGCACCAACGACTTCGTCTTGCAACTTGGTGTGGTCATTTCACGCAGCGACGGCACGATCGAAGAACAATACGAGACCTTCGTAAGACGCTTTTTTTGGAAACCTGGTCGGCTCGGCGCTTATAAGGTGCACGGCATCAAACGCTCTGATTTGCGCCGTGGCATCAGCCCTCAAGAAATGGTCGCCACGCTAAAAAATTATTTGCACGACACAGTTTTTGTCGCCCACAATGCCAAGTTCGACATCGGCTTTCTCAACGGCGAGGCTACGCGTTTAAAAACCGAAATTAATTTCAACGGGCCGCTCGACACCTTAAAAATGTCTCGCGCACTCGACCCAAAACGGGTCAACTCGCACAAACTCAGAGATGTAACCACCCGCTACGGAGTTGTCGTCACCCGCCCGCACGACGCACTCGCCGACGCACTCGGCACCGCCTTGGTGCTGCCTCACCTACTGCGTGCGCACAACATCACAACAGTCGAGCAACTCGCAGCGCATTTCGGCGCCTAGAAACTGGCTAGATAATCAACTAGTCAACTAGCAGTTGTTTGATATCGCGCCAAAACGCTCTGCGCGGTTTGGCTTGCCAGCGGTTTGTGCTCGGCTGGCTTCACGACCTTTACACCGTTGCCGGCTCGCAACAACAGTCGCCCCAGCCAATGCTTCGAAGTGATCGACATAGTCAGGTCGACGCTGCCATCTTTGTTGTCAACTCGCGACACGTACGGATACGACTCGACAATCCACCGGGCCTGCTTTCCCACACGCAACGTGACTTGTTGCAGACTCTCTGAAAACCACGGAAGTTCGTCGTCGCGAACTTCGCGCAATTGATCAAAAATCTGTGTGCCTGCAATTTTTTCGATGCGATCAACACGAAATACCCGATCTTCGCCCGATAAATGATCGTCGGCGGCGACATACCAACGACCCGAGTCTTCAAAAACCTTTCGCGGCGTGACAGTTCGTGTCGTGCGCTTCAGCGATGCCGGAGAAAAATATTCGATCTCTTGACGCTCACCAGTTTCGACAGCCGCCAACAACTCTTTGACATATCGAGTCTTGGGCAACTGAACTTTTATCGTTTCGGCACCTGCGGGCATTAGTGGTGAGAGTTTTGCCAACGCCGACGCCAACGGGCCTTTCTTGTTTGCACCTGGCAACTGCATTGCCGTTTGAGCCATCACCGAAATGGCAAACAATTCTGCCGTACTCAATTTGAGTGGCCGCGAAAACACAAGTGGCACTTCGGCGATAACCATTCCGTCATCCATATATACGTCAATCAGAGCGTCTGGCGTATATGGCGGCACGCCACAAACTGCAGCCATCTGCAAGTCTTCGACCAGTTCGGCTTCGCTCAAGTTGAACTGCCGAGCCATCGTCGAAATCTTGACTCGTTGCCGCTGCATAATCCACGGCAACATCACCAGCAAACCGCTTACGCGTTGCGCCGCACTTCGCGGTCCGCGTCGAGCAGGTCGAGTCGACTGCGCCGACCGTGTTGAATTTGCTGCCGACTTTTTCGCCGGCTTGGTCGACCGCTTTTTTGTGACGCTCTTCTTTGCGACAGCTTTCTTCGCGACGCTCTTCTTTGCGACGCTCTTCTTTGCTGATCGTTTTTTTGCAGCCATCACTTACCTGCCGCGAGATTTTCTAGCCATTGCACAACTTGGTCACGCACCGATTGCGGCTCGAGAACCTCGGCGCTATCAACCATCGCAAACAACCACAGCCTGAATCCGTCAAGATTGGCGCACGGTATCGAAAACTCGACGCTTCCGTCATCGCGATCACGAATCACCGAACTCTCGCCGAACTCGCGCCGCACCCCTGGGGCCAACGAAGCGTCCACAAGCACGACTGCCGTCGTCACCTCGCCGTCACCCGCAGCCAACATCTGTTTTTCGGTTGGCACAGCCGCCGCTACATCAAAATCAACTGGCGTTTTAAACGCCCGCGCCTCGCCTGCAACGACCGAGCCCTCAATTCGATCGACGCGAAAAACTCTCTTGTCTCGGCGCAGGTGATCAAAGCCGATGATGTACCAAAAGCCATTTCGCGAAAGCATGCCATAAGGGTCGACCTGTCGCTTCTCGCCTTTGTAGTCAAAGTTCAGCGTCTTACGTTTCATCACCGCATCGGTAATCGTGCCCATGTTTTGGTCGACCAAACCAATGTTTATGCTCATCGATGCTTTGCCCAAAATTCTTTCACTACCAAGTTTCCACAAGGCTTCTTCGCCGTGTTGTGCGCCCAAGTGAACAGTTGCAACCGCCAATTGCAATGCCGCACGCTCTTCATCGGTCAATCTCAAATCGCTAAGTTCATAATTTGAGCGGTTGACCCAATAGGTCACTTCACCCGCCGCATCTCCGCCGAGAGTTTTTGTCTCGATCGGAATACCCATTTCACGCAACGCCGCTTTATCGCGTTCAAATGCTGCACGGGCTGCCTCATCACTATCTGGATATTGTTTGCCCAACTCTTGGCGCACTTGTCGCAAAGTCAAAGGCTTGGCGCGGTCAACGAGCAGTGCCAACAGATTCATCATCCGTTCTGCTTGCGAAATTTTGACAGCTTTAAAACCAGTAGGCATACCAACAGCGTAGGCGCAGTGACTTGACCGACCAAGCAACTCACCCTTAATCGAACTAGCCGTGACTAGCTGTTATTAGTTTTTGTTACGTGTTGATGCTAATTTTTTCGTCGCAACTGGCGATACTTGGCAATCAGGCTTTTGGTCGAAGAGTCATTAACTGCCGTCTCACCCTGAGTTATCTGATTATTAATTTCAACTGACAGAGTTTTGCCCAATTCGACACCCCATTGATCGAAACTATTTATTTGGGCGATCACGCCGTGCACGAATACTCGGTGCTCATACATCGCGATCAAAGCACCGAGCGTTCTCGATGTTAGCGATTTTGCCAGCAACGTCGTCGACGGCCGATTGCCCGTCATCTCGCGGTGCGGCCCGATCACAGAATCTTTTGTGGCATCTTGAACATCGCCAAACGCCAACGCCTTGGCTTGGGCAAACATGTTCGCCATTAGCTCGTCGTGTGATTCAGCGTCAACATTCACCAATTGTGCAAAGCCAATAAATTCAGTGGGCACGATCTGCGTACCTTGATGCAACATCTGCATGAACGCATGCTGTGAATTCGTGCCGACGCCACCCCAAACAACCGGCGAAGTAGCGACATCTGTCGGCTTGCCGTCTTGCCGCACCGATTTGCCGTTGCTTTCCATTATTAGCTGCTGCAAATAATTCGGCAACAGGCGCAATGCCGACGCATATGGCAAAATCGCCTGACTCGAAAATCGACCAGTGCCAAAGTTGAATACATCGATCAAACCCAAAATCAGGGTGATGTTGTTTTCAAGATCGACATTTTCCATCTGGTCATCGACACTTCGCATGCCGGCCAAAAACTCTTTGAACGCCACAAAGCCAAACGCGATGATCGGTGCCAGGCTCATCGCTGACGCAATCGAAAATCTTCCGCCAACCCAAGGCCAAATCTGAAACGCATTCGCGGCATGCACACCCGCGATACGAGCCTGCGCAGTGTTTGCCGAGACCACAACAAAGTGCTCGGCAACCGCTTCACTTTCAACAGAGATGCCCAACCCCTTGGCCAGCCATTGTCTTGCAATTCGAGCGTTCGCCAAAGTTTCGGCAGTCTTAAACGATTTCGAACAAACGACAAACATCGTCTCTTGTGGCTGGCATTTTTCTAAGACCGACTTAATTTCTGTCGAATCAATATTGGCGACAAAAAAACATTCAATTTCTGGGTTATGGCTCGCGTTCAGAGCGTCATAAATTAGTGCCGGCCCAAGATCGCTTCCGCCGATGCCGATATTGACAATCTTTTTGAACTTTTTGTCGCGACGTACTTTTTCAGAAAAAACTCGAAGCTTTTCAAGTTCTTGATGCACCAGCTTGACGATGTCTTGGCCGTTCAATTCAATGTTCGCTGTTTGCCCCTCACGCAACGCAGTATGCAGCGCGGATTGATTTTCGGTGAAATTAACTTTTGCACCACTGCGCATTTCGGCAAACTTTTCGACTACTCGCGCTTGCCTGGCGAGAGCAAACAAATTTTTAAGTGACTGCTCGTCGATTATCTGCTTAGAGAAATCGACGATTATCTCAGATTCACCATCACTCAGAGCCTGAGTCATGTTCTGCGCTCGTAGATCATCGCGATCGAACAGATCTCTTAAAGAGGCACTCCTATTGCGTTCAGAGTCGGCCACAACTCGTTGCCACAACCCAAAAACATCGTCAGCCATCGATTAAAGGCTACTGACTAGGGTGAATAGCCGTGTCTAAACCATCTGAACGCTCGGGCGTCGCGTACGCACTGGGCGCTTACATCACATGGGGATTGCTCACGATTTATTGGAAGTTCTTAAAAGATTTCAACGCCTTCGAACTCATCGGTTGGCGCATCGTCACATCAACGTTTGTTCTGCTGGCGATTTTGTTGTACAACAAACAACTTCGCAACTTGATCGGTGCGTTCCGCGACAAACGTGTTCGCAACTTCATTGTTCTTGCCAGCATCATGCTTTCAATCAACTGGACAACCTATGTCTGGGCAGTTGTCCACGATCGCATTCTTGAAACAGCGCTTGGCTATTTCATCTCACCAATCTTTACGATGCTGATTGGCTTCGTGGTGTTGCGCGAGCCAATTCGCGTCGCGCATCGACTTACCATTCTTCTAGCCACTATTGCGATTGCGATCTTGACATATTCATATGGTCAACCTCCTTGGCGAGCGCTATTGATTGCCGGGTCTTGGAGCATCTATGGATACCTAAAAAAGCAGGTGCCGTTGACCAGCCTTGAAAGTTTGTCAGGTGAAGTTGTCGCTCTAATTTTGCCCGCCTGTGTTTTGATTGCAATCACTTTTGATCGCCCCGACTCGGTAGCCAACATCGCCACAAGTGTCGAGTGGTTTTTGGTCTTGTTCACCGGTCTGATGACAGCGATTCCGTTGCTGATGTTCGGTGTCGCATCACGCCGTGTGCGACTCAGCATGCTCGGGCCAATGCAATATCTAGTGCCAACATTCAACTTTCTACTCGGCTGGTTGGTCTACAACGAAGAACTCAACCCGCTTCGAGTTGTCGGTTTCGCATTCGTCTGGGTCGGTCTGGCAATCTTCTTTGTCGACGCATTCAAGTCGTCGAAAACTAGCAACTAAACAGAAGCCGAAACTTTAAACGCCACTCCTGCGAGCAACAGCTTCATTGACTTAATCAGTTCGGCAGTGCGTTTGGCATCGCGATAGACCATGTTAAATCGCGCCAATCCCGCCAACACGACCATCAGCATGTCTTCAAGCGACCGTGCAGAAATTTCTGGGTTAACCTCGCCACGCTCAACGGCACACTCAGACAAAGTCAGCAAGATTCTGCCAATTTGTCCACCAATTGGCAGCACGGCCTTCATCAATTCAGGATGACGATGCGCTTCGGCAGAAACGCTCAGCACGAAAGAAACCACCGCCGGTTCACGCCGTGTCAAAGCCGCCAATGCATCAACCATGCTCGAAATATTTTCGCTTATCGCGCGATCGGCGCTGACCGAATCTTCAATCGTCTTGCACACCAGCTTTTGTACATCCATAAAAACGGCCACATACATGTCGACCTTCGACGGAAAGTAGTGGTAAATCGCCGCAGTCGTGATGCCAGCCGACTTTGCAAGACATTTATTTGTGGTGGCGTCAAAACCCTCGATCGCAAAGCTTCTTCGTGCTTCAACCAACAATCGATTTCGCGTGTCAGCGCCTTCGCAACCGATTGGACGACCTAATTTTGACATGCGACAACGATACGCCGTTAACTTCGCAAAATCCGAGTCAGAGCAGACGCTAATTCAATTGGTCGATCGCCCTGCACCGAGTGGCCAGCGCCATCTATTACCAGCACTTGCACATCGGGCTTGCGGCGCTTGAGTTCGGCAACATCGGCATCGTCAACGACCGGTGAAATACCTCCACGAACAAGAGTCATTTCAGACTTTAGATTTTCGATCACAGTCCACAGTTCTGAAATTCGATCTAGTCGCTTCGCCGAATCTTCTTTTGACGGATGCGTCGACCGATCGTATCGCCACTGCCACGAACCATCATCAAGTTGTTTGGCGTTGTGCAAAATTCCACGACGCAACGAACTTTCACTACGCGTCGAGTTGTGTTCGATCGTGCGCTTCAACAAATCTTCGAAACTTGCAAAAGTTTGCGGACCATTGACAAAGTCGGTTATCGCCTTAGATTTTTCAGAGTTGACGCCCGGGGTGATATCTACGACGACTATCTTCGAAGCCAGATCAGGTCGCATGCCAGCCAAGGCAACGGTGGTTAATCCACCAAGCGACATGCCCACGATCAGTTTTGCTTTCGGTGCCCAAGTTTCTATCGCTGTGGCGACATCGCGTGCCAAAATGCCCGGTTCATAGTTGCCGTCTTTACGCCATGAAGAATGACCGTGACCAGGCATGTCGATCGCGATCGCCGAGATACCCATCGCCAAAATTACCGTGTCCCATGTGTGAGCGTTTTGTGCACTGCCGTGCACGAACAAAATTTCTGGCTCGCCATCGCCCCACTTGAGTGCGCTCAATATGCGATCGTCAGCGAGCTGCGTCGCAATTCGCGACACACTGGGCAGTTTCACGATGTTCAACCGGTATTCAGAGATGTTCTCGCCAAACATTGAAAACTCGTCGTAGTGCATCATGGTGCGCTTGTCGTAGTCACAGACCCGACAGTAGTTGTAGTCGCAATTGTTGTCGAAGTCACAACAGTCGTCGGCACAGTCGTCGGCAAACTAGTTGACGCGGCGATCGTCGTATAGTTCGGGTCTGGTTTATCAAACGGTGGAATCGGCGAACCGTATTCTTCTGGTTCTTTAATGCCGTCGAAGACATAAACGCGATCGCCATAAGCCACGAGTGCCGGAAAGTATCTCGCGACAGACATCGGTATGCGCACGCAACCATGTGACGCCGGCTTCAATGGCACGAGAATCGCGCCGTGAACGGCGATGTTGTAGTTGAAATAAACCGGGTTATAAAGCGATCCAAGTTTCGTCTCACGCATGCCAGTGCGACGATTGTAGAAATAAAAAATACCTCCGGGCGTCACCGCTTCACCGCAAATGCCGATGCTGATCTGTTCTTCGGTCTTGTTACCTTCTTCACCTGGGTCAATCTTTACTTCTTCGCACCATGGCACCCCAGTGCCACTCGAAATATGAGTTATCAAAACTGGTTCTTCTTTTTTGAACACGATCAAAACTTGCTCAGGCAGATAGATCTCGACATGACTCGGCGAATCAGCAACGCGGCGCGGCTTGATTATCAAATTCGACTGCATGATTGCCCAAGTCGATGGTGTGACTACGCCAGTTGCACGCTCGCGTGAAACACTCATCACCAGTTTTTCAAACGCCCACATCGCCTGCACCGTATTTTGACCAAACTCACCGTCAACTGGGCCAGGATCAAAGCGCAAATCTTTGAGCCGTTGTTGCAGCCGCAAAACATCGTCACCCTTCATTCCGAGTTCGAGTGTGCGCTCAAGCGGCACGGTAATCAGCGGCACCGAACTGGTGTCGACGACCACATCTGGGTTTGAATTTTCGCTCGCCGAATCTTCTGACGAACCAGACAGCACGCCTACAGCCACGACCGTCACCAAGATGGCAAACGCGATCAGCGCAAAACGCCAACGGTCAAGCACCGAAGCGACTCGCGGCAATGTGTCTGGCTCAATGCCACCAAACTCATCTGGAAACTCACCAGGAAAATTCATCTGCGTCTGCTCAGCGCTTCCTACTTGACGCTATTTTTTCGAACCAGCATCATCAGACGGCCTGATTGCATTCAGTTTCTTGCGCAATTTGAACGCTTCGCGCAAAATCTTGACAATTACCGACGGTGAACTCAGTGTTGACACGCCGCGTGTGCGCGGAAAATAGTCGACGCCAAACTGCACGACACCCATGTTCAATTTTTTTGCGCTGACGATCAACTCAGCATCGATGAACGAGCCTTCACTTTCGAGTTCGATTTTATCAAACACAGATTTGCGACAAAGTTTGAATGCAAAATTGATGTCACGAAACTTCACGCCAAACAAAATGCGAACCATCAAGTTATAAAACATCGAGTAGACAACTCGCACATAGCCTTCGCCCGTTCGATCAAAACGATATGCGCTGACGATGTCGGCTTCATACTGATTCATCAGTCGAATCGCGTTATGAACTTCGCGCATATCAAACGGCAAATCGGCATCGGTGTATAAAACCACATCGCCGGTTGCAGCGCTAAAGCCAGATTTAATTGATCCACCCAGTTTGCGATTAACAGGGTGATGCACAACTTTTACGCGACTATCGCGTGCCGCCGCAGAATCGGCAAGTTGCGGCGTCGAATCAGTTGACGCATCATCGATAATCACTAGTTCGTATTCAGCGATTGTCTGCGACTTTTGCAATTCTTCGCACAACTCTTGTGCCGCATTCAGTGCGCGTTGCAAATACTGCTCTTCGTTCCACATCGGAAAAAATATGCTTAATTTTTCGAATTTCGCCTGAACCATATTGCCATCAGGCTATTGTCAGTCTTGCAATGTCGCCACTTCCCCCACCTAACCAGGCTCAGCCACTGCGTGCTGGCTCGCTCACAACAGCATGGACTATTGCCGTTGTAATCACTCATCTTTTAATAAGTGGTGCGTTAATCGCGTTGGCGATTTCTGCGCACACCGTGGGCAAGCCAACATGGTGGCTCGCAAGCCAGACAAGCGGCCCATTTTCAATCCTTTCGATTGTGCCGTTCTTGGCCCCAGTTGCTGTGATCATCACAGTGATGCGCGCTTCCAGATTCGCAGCACTCGCAGGCCTTTTGGCGACTGCGATTTTGGCTGTAATTAGCGTCGTTGATATTTCACGGTCGCCAGGCATCGCACTCGGCGAGGCGATTCTCGCTGGTTGCACGGCGCTGACGACAATTGCGGCAATCGCGGGGCGCCGACGCTCGGTTGTGTCAGGGTTTTAAAACCCTCTCGGTTTCAACTCGCTCGGGTCTGTACCGTTGAGTTGTGGCAAAAAAAGATTCTGACGCCAAAGCGGCCAGCGCAAATAGTTCTGGCACAAAAGTTTTAACGTCGTTGCCCGTCGGCGAGCGCGTCGGCATCGCATTTTCTGGCGGTCTCGACACTTCGGCCGCAGTTGCATGGATGCGTGAGCGTGGTGCAATGCCGTATGCATACACGGCCGACATCGGGCAGCCCGACGAAACAGATCTCGAGTCGATTCCCCAACGTGCAAAAACTTATGGTGCAGTGGCGGCAAAACTTGTCGACTGTCGCGAACTTCTCGTGCAAGAGGGTCTCACGGCGTTGCAGTGCGGCGCGTTTCACATAACGACTGCCGGCAAAACTTATTTCAACACCACACCGCTCGGTCGCGCCGTAACGGGCACTTTGCTCGTGCGCGAAATGAAGCACGACGGCGTCGACATCTGGGGCGACGGCAGCACATTCAAAGGCAACGACATCGAACGCTTTTATCGCTACGGTTTGCTCGCCAATCCAAACTTGCGAATTTACAAGCCGTGGCTTGATGTCGACTTCGTACGCGAAATGGGTGGTCGTGCCGAGATGAGCGCGTTCTTGACCGCCAAAAAGTTGCCGTATCGCGATTCGGCACAAAAGGCTTACAGCACTGATGCCAACATTTGGGGTGCAACGCATGAAGCCAAGTCGCTTGAAGAGTTATCGACGAGCATGCACATCGTCGCACCAATCATGGGTGTTGCTCATTACGACAGCGCGGTAAAAATTGCGACCGAAGATGTCGTGATCAAATTTGTTGATGGCTGGCCGGTTGCACTCAACGGCAAAGAGTTCGCTTCGCAGATCGATCTCGTGCTCGCCGCCAACGAAATTGGTGGCCGCCATGGTCTGGGTATGAGCGATCAAATTGAAAACCGAATTATCGAAGCCAAAAGCCGTGGTATCTATGAGGCGCCCGGCTTGGCGTTGCTGCATATTGCATACGAACGACTAGTTTCGGCGATTCACAACGAAAATACGATCGAGAATTATCGCACGATGGGTCGTCGTCTAGGGCGTTTGCTTTACGAAGGTCGATGGTTTGATCCGCAATCATTGATGTTGCGCGAGTCGCTGACGCGTTGGGTCGGTTCGCTCGTAACCGGTGAAGTCACCGTGCAGTTGCGTCGCGGCGATGACTACAGCATTCTCAACACGACTGGTGCAAACTTGACTTATTCACCAGAGCGCCTGAGCATGGAGCGTGTCGAAGACGCGCCCTTCGGCCCGCTCGATCGCATCGGTCAGTTGACGATGCGCAATCTCGACATACAAGACACGCGCGAAAAACTCGAGATCTACCGCCAAGCCGGCACCCTCGCACCGGGCACCCTCACCGAACTCGAATAAAAATGCTCAAGCGACTGCTTAGAAATAAATGGTCGGTTGTTTCGACTCTTCGTCTACCTCTATTGATAGTTGCCCGCTATTACAAAACCTTTCACCAAATTCGCGATTTGGTCTCTCAACTCGACTCGAAACAAATTGATCGCACCTCGTTTCTAAAGACTGATGCCAGCAAGCGATTGATAAATGAGCCAATCAACTATGCCGACATTGGTGCACGAGATGGACTGCTCGAATTTCTCGAACCATTCGAACAAATATTGGCGACAATTTTCTTTGAACCAGATGTTGAAGAGTTCACAAAAATGCAAGAAAAGTACAAAAACAAAAAAGTTCAAGTCATAAACGCTGCCGTCTCTGACAGCGCCTCAATAAGATCTCTTTTCTTGACTAAAAAAAGAGGCGGAAGCAGTTTGCTCCATCCAAGTGGCAACATGATCGGCTTAATGGCAATCGGGTCGGAAGGCACGAGCAGATTCTCGGTAGAGAAAACTGTCGACATCGCAACTCAGCGTCTCGACGAAGTAGTAATTTACAAAGAAACAAGTATCGAACTTCTCAAGATTGATACCCAGGGATCTGAATTTGAAATTCTCTCCGCACTTGGTGACCACAGACCATTCTTAATTTGTGCCGAATGTGCAACAACGGAGATTTACAAAGGACAAAAAACCCTGTTTGCGGTTGGCTCATTACTTGAAAACTTGGGCTACTTTCCGCTCCATTTGATGGATGGCCATCTGCTCACTAAAACTTCGTCTAATTGGCGCAACAGCACGCAGCTATACGGCGATGTCATTTTTGTGCCTGATAACTCGGCTAATGGAATAGCCATCATTAAACGAGATGTCGAAAAATGGTTTGCATCACTTTGCATGCACGGCTACATGGACTTCGCGCTGTGGCAACTCGAAGAATTAAAGATACCTAAGCCACCTCTAGTTACCCAGACCGAAGAACTGTTAAAAAATAGTTAGCGGTTGACGAGCGCGCGGGCGACGCCAGCGACAAGCGCGGCACGTTCGGCCATGGTCGAAATCAAAACATGTTCGGTAACGCCGTGCGCACCACCACCAACTGCACCCATGCCATCTAATGTCGGCACGCCAATCGCCGCAGTGAAGTTGCCGTCTGAGCCACCGCCGACTGCAACACCTTGCAGGTTTTTTATCCCTAAATCGCGCGCGACAATTTCAGCGACACCAAACAACTTGCGACCCGCCGACTCGTGCATCGGCGGACGATTGACGCTGCCCGAAACTTTTATCACCGCGCCATCAGCAACCGCTTTGAGTTGCGACATCTCACGCTCAATGCGATCTTTTTCTTCGGGCAACACAACGCGCACATCAACTTTGATCATCGCCGCATCGGGCACGACATTTTCGGCGTTACCAGCAGTCGCCACAGTCGGCGTCACCGTCGTGCCAAGTTCGGGTCGCGCCATTGCCACGATTCGCTGCACCTGCGTCGCAAGTTCGATCAGGGCGTTAATGCCTTTTTCGGGTTCAAGACCCGCGTGCGATGCACGACCTGCAATTTGCACGGTAAAAGTGCCAACACCTTTGCGCGCAATTTTCAACGCGCCGCCATCGGCGCTCGGCTCAAGCACAAGCACCGCACCCGTCGCTCGCGCACGCTCTTCAATCAAATCGCGCGACGAATACGAACCAACTTCTTCATCCGCAGTAAGCAACATTTCAACGTGACATGCCTCACGAACTGCGCTTAATCCATGAATCGCCTGCACGATGCCGGCTTTCATATCGAAAATTCCGGGGCCGCGGGCGATGTCGCCGTCGATCGAAAACGGCCGCGTCGCAGTTGTACCAAGCGGAAACACCGTGTCGTGGTGACCGACAATCAAAACTTTGGTGTCGTCACTTCCCTTCCAATGAACATGTGGGCCGTTTGAGCCCGGGATGATCTCTGCCTTCTTGCCCGTGACTTCGGCGAAAAGATCGGCCAAATATTTTGCTGAGCGTTGCAAATGCGCGACGTCAAGCGAGGGCGATTCAAGATTGACGAACTCGCCGAGTTGCTCAACCATTTGTGGCACTCGAGCCTGCATCTGCTGGCGAAGTTCGGTCGCCGAAGGCGATCCTGTCATAGATGCTGAACTGATAGCCATCTATATATCGTGCCATGCCGAGGTTCAAGAATCTCGCCGAAATAGCTGTGCATTTGTGCACACGATTAGCGCTAAAAAATTAGTGTGCCCGGGATCGGACTCGAACCGATACAGCGCTTTCGCACCAGGGGGGTTTAAGCCCCCCGCGTCTACCATTCCGCCACCTGGGCAACCCTGTCAGGCTACGCGCGTTTGAGCCTCATCACTAACTAATAGCGATTCAACACTTGCCCACAGCACAGTTCTAACGATTTCTGCTTCGCGAGCAACTAATCGATTAGCCACAACAACGCCTTCAATCATGTCGCCAAGCACCGCAACGAACGGCCGACCCCGCAACAACACCGAAACGACAACGCCGTCATTGATGCGACGCAAACTTCGATCGACACCGATTGCGCGCGGAGGGCTACGAAAACCAGGAGGCTTTAAGCCGTGACGGTGCGCCTGACTCGCCAGCACACGCGCTGCCACAGCAAACTCGGCATAGCGAGTACTCGCGAGCGCGATATCACTTGTGCTTGTCATGCGCTGAGTATTACAGATGGGTCTCGCACGGTTAATCAAAAACACCCATTATGTAATGTAAGTGTGCACACCATGACGACGAACGAACTCAACCCGATGCAACAAAATGTTGTCGATGTGCTCGGCAAACCTGCAGGTTGGGTGCCGCTGCCGCTTTCGGTTATCGACGCTGTGCGCGAACAAGTTGAAACTGGTCTCGCACCGCTGGCCAAAAAACTGTCCCCTGATCGTCCGCTATTTATCAGCAAAAGTAGTTTGACCGCAGTGCACGGTTGCGAAGCAAATTATTTGGCGTCGCTCGATTCTTTCGAATGGACAATCCTGAATGTGCGCGGCACGGTCATGCACAAGGCCGTAGAACTCGCCATCAATTGGCGCGGGCCGATCGAACCAGCGCTACTCGTCGACGAGGCTCTGGCGCGTTTAGAAGACGAAGAAAGTCGTGGCCCAAGTGAGTTCATCGCTCGGTTGTCGGCGGGCGAACGCGCACAACTTCGCAGTTACGCCGTCGATCTTTACACGAAGTTCGAAGAGAGTTTTCCGCCGCTCAAGGCAGCATGGCGGCCAGTCACCGAAAGCGCCGCGCGAGTCGAACTTTTTGGCGGCTTAATCTTTTTGTCGACACGAGTCGACCTCACGCTTGGGGGCCCTGGCAGCAAGGTGATCATCGATCTAAAGAGCGGCCGCATTTATTCGAACCACCGCGAAGACCTGCGGTTCTACGCGCTTGTCGAGTCGTTGCGATCGGGTCAGCCACCGCGACGACTTGCTACTTATTCGCTCGAATCGGCGCGCGCCGATGTCGAAGAAGTCAGCGAAGGTGTTTTGCAAGCAGCCGTGCGGCGTGTTATCGGCGGCGCAAATGCAATTTACGAACTTACACGCGAAGATCGCGAACCCAAACTAAGCCCCGGTGCACACTGTCGCTGGTGTCCGTTGCGAGAAACTTGTGAAACCGGCCAACAATTTTTAGAACGCGGCTTCGAAGACGACTAGCTAGTTAACCCCGGCCCATATTCGGGCGCTTGCCATGATTGGCTTTCGAACGGCGCATACGGGCTTTTTTCTTTTTTGTTTTCTTAGACATGCGCCAATCCTAGTTGGTTGCCTTGCGCCAT
>JAQCDG010000146.1 GCA_027731085.1 Actinomycetota bacterium
CTGTTGCCGCGTGTGCCACGTTTGAAAAGACGACTAAAAAAACTAACCAAAGTCGAAAGAAATTTCACAGCGACAAGTCTCGCACAAGCAACTTGGCTACTGCTGCGTAACCCGCATCTGTGAGATGCAGACGGTCGACGAAAAGCCAATCAGGCTGTTGCATTTCTGGTGCCAAGTTGAGGTCGACAAACTTGAGACCCGTTCTCGCGCAAATCGCTTGCAGATCTCGCGTGTATTGCTGTTTAAGTTCAGCGAGTTCGTTTAACACACGCGAAAAACCCTCGGCTTCTTGATCTAAGAGATTGAACAATTCGGTTTCTTGTGTGGTCAACGACTTTTGAATCCAAGGAACAAACGGCTGCAAGACAAACGAAGCCGAAGTCGAGTTGTGCTTGGCCAACATCTGAAAATATTCGCAGTCGCGCTCAAAAACTGTGAGCATCGTCGCATACGACTCGGCTTTTGACGCGGCTGTGTGTGGCGAAGTTAAAGATGCTGTTTGTGCACGCTGTTTTTTGCCAACACCGAAACGCCGACTCAAACCAGACATCAACTGTCGCGCAAGAACGCGATTACCGACTTCGGCGCTGCGCATCTGCGACTCGAACAAGCCTTGATGGAAGAACGCGCCAAACATTTTTGAAAAACTTCCGCTCATCAACGATCGGGTCAGATTATTGGCACCAGACAACAAGACAATTGGGCCGTCGATCTTTTTTGTGTTCGACAGATGCATCAAGATCGCTTCTTGTGTCGAGTTAAACGCCCGGCCACCAAAATTGTGCCAGTTGTATTTCGTCGTGGCATTCAACAAACTCGAGATCGTCGTCGCGTCGCTAGTTGCGCCGATGCCAAACACGCTGCTGCCACCCACCAAAAGAGCCGTCGGCGCACCAGGTTTGGCGCCCGTCGTATTGCGAAAACCAAACTCGTTTGTCGTCACCGATTTCAGCGCAACATTTCGCGGATGAAAAAACATCAGATGTGGCACCCACTCTTGACGAAGCCCAAGTTCGTCGTAGTCGCGCATCTGCGGCACGATTAAATTTCGTTGCTCGACGGCGGCGCGAGACTTTTTAGCGCTGGCGCTCAAAATGATCCTTTGGTAGTGGCGATTTGTCGGCCCAGTAACTTTGCGCTTTATCTTTGCCAGTTAGTTTGCCGATGCCGAGCGTGCGGCGCACGACGCCCGCAATGACGATGCCCCACCAAACGACGAAAACGAAACTGCGTTTAATCAAGGGCGAACTCTTTTTGCCAATCTGAATCGTGCGCGAGCGCCGGTTGCTCAGACTTTGCGAGCAACATCGAACCGATCACGAGATAGTCCATGTCGGTGCGCATGAAACATGTGTAGGCCTCTTGCGGTGTGCAAACTGGTGGCTCGCCACGCACGTTGAACGAAGTGTTGAGCAACACGGCGCAATTGTGGCGTTGCTTGAACACGCTAAGCAGACTGTGAAACTCAGGATTTGTTTCTTTGTGCACGGTTTGCACGCGCGCCGAAAAATCGACATGCGTGACAGCCGGAATTTGCGAGCGAACGATATTTAATTTGTCGATACCGAAAAGTTTCGACATGTCGGCGTGATCTTTGCTGCGACGATGCTGCGCGACTGGTGCAACGACCAACATATATGGGCTCGATGTGTCGAGATCAAACCACTCTGAGACATCTTCGGCGAGAACTGCCGGCGCAAACGGACGAAAGCCCTCGCGAAATTTAATCTTGAGGTTCATCTTCTTTTGCATGTCAGGATGGCGTGCGTCGCCGAGAATCGTGCGGTTGCCGAGCGCACGCGGGCCGAACTCCATTCGGCCTTGAAACCAACCGACAACAGCGCCATCATTCAGCAGATCGGCAACGCGTTCGTTGAGTTCGTGAGGCGATAGTTGCGTGTAGCGAATTTGTTGTGAGTCGAGAAACTTGGTGACGTGTGCGTCAGAGAACTTCGGCCCGAGATAACTGCCGCGCATTGCGTCGCCAGTTTTTGCAGTGCGGGGCTTGCCGAGATATTTGTGCCACACGCCGAGTGCTGCACCGAGTGCGCCACCAGCATCACCGGCAGCAGGCTGAATGAAGACGTTGTCGAACACTTTGTCGCGCACGAGCTTGCCGTTGGCGACGCAGTTGAGCGCGACGCCGCCAGCGAGGCAAAGATTTGTCATGCCCGTTGTCTGGCGCGCAAATCGCGCGAGCCGACCAACGACGAGTTCGGTGACTTCTTGCATCGATCGCGAAAGGTCCATTTCGCGTTGAGTCAGTTCTGATTCTGGGTGGCGCGCAGGGCCGTCGAACAGGTTGGCGAAACGCTGGCTCGTCATGCGATTGCTAACTGGGAAGTCGAAATAATCCATGTTCAATCTAAAACTGCCGTCGTCGCAAACTTCGATCAGATTGTCGAGGATTTTGTCGACATATTTTGGTTCGCCATATGGCGCGAGACCCATCATTTTGTATTCGCCCGAATTGACTTTGAAGCCGGTGAAACTCGTGAACGCCGAATAAAGCAAACCGAGCGAGTGCGGAAATTTAATTTCTTTGATTACTTCGAGCGAGTTGTCGCGGCCAAGCGAAAGACTCGTCGTCGCCCACTCACCCACGCCGTCGATCGTGAGCACGGCGGCATTTTGAAACGGCGACGGATAAAAAGCCGACATCGCGTGCGCCTCGTGGTGTTCGGCGAACAACACTTCGCCTGAGAAGTCGAGAAACTTTTGAATTTGCTCTTTGGTTTGCAGTTTGCCGCCGAACCACAACGAACCTGCCGCGGCAAACGACTTGCGACCGCGCGGCGCATATGCCATCGCAGTTTTGATGATGCGGTCGAACTTAAGTCGCGGCTTGTCGTAGAACACGACATGATCGAGTTGCGCTGCGGTAATGCCGGCTTCTGAGAGGCAGTAGTCAGTGGCGTGACGCGGCAGGCGCGAATCGTGTTTCTTGCGCGAAAATCGTTCTTCTTGGGCCGCGGCGATAATGTCGCCGTCTCTAACTAGGCACGCGGCACTGTCGTGATAAAGCGCGGAAATTCCGAGAATGTATGTCATCGGTGCTTTGTATTCTACAGTTT
>JAQCDG010000147.1 GCA_027731085.1 Actinomycetota bacterium
TTATCTGTGGTTCGACGCCAAAGATGGTTGGGCATTTGCCGAACAACTAGCCAAAGAGGGTGGCGCGCTCGTCAGCCCCGGTGATTTTTATGGTGCTGGTGGTGCGAATAATGTTCGAGTTGCTGTTGTGCAACCTGACGACAAGCTCGAACTCGTCGCCAAGCGCTTGGCAAAAAAGTAAAATTGATCATAATGAAAATCAAAAATAAGTTTGTGTTATTCACATCGTGTGCGTTGATTGCGAGTTGCGGTTTTAGTGTCGGCGAAAAAACACCTGGGATGTCACCCAGCCGTTTGAAACTGGCGTGACGGTCGAAGCCACTGGCTCGGTGAAAGTTGTGCCAGATGGTGTGCAATTTAATTTTTCGGTTTTCGCTGTTGAAGCAACATCGAGCAGTGCACTCGAGCGCGCAAACAAATTGGCGAGCCAAGCCCGAGAGGCGCTTGACGACTCAAAAATCAATAAAGACGACATCGCTACGCAA
This sequence comes from Actinomycetota bacterium, assembly GCA_027731085.1. Lineage (GTDB taxonomy): Bacteria > Actinomycetota > Acidimicrobiia > Acidimicrobiales > Ilumatobacteraceae > BACL27. The sequence continues at coordinate 486 of JAQCDG010000147.1, forward strand.
AGCGTGAGCATCTATCCAGAGTATTCGTACGCTCAAGATGGCGCGCAAACATTGATTGGCTTTCGTGCAACGCAAATTTTTGCGGTGACTTTGCGAGACACAACAAGTGCTGGCGAAGAAAAAAGCCGAGCACTACGCCGAATTGCTTGAAGTTGATCTCGGCACGCAAGAAGTTTCGGTCACCGTCGAGGCCCGCTGGGCGTTAACGAGCGGCAACTAAGCAAGCCGCAAACTAGTTGATTAGATCGAGTTGCATCACGGTGTGGTGCAGACCCAAGAAAACCGTGTCACGAATTTTTGTCCAACTTTTGTCGCGATACCAGATCTGTGCGTGCTCGGTGTAGAGATAAAGCGTTGAATAACCCAGTTCGCGTGTTCGACTAACGGCGCGCTCAACTAGCGCCGAACCCACGCCAAACTTTCGAGCGTCAGGCGCAACAAAAACTGCGGCGAGCCATGGGCCTGGTTCTGGCGCATCTGGCAACTCGTCATCGTCGACCAGTGTTGCGACGCCGAGCAAATTGTCATCACTATCAATCGCTGCAAAAATTTCGATCAACTTCTCTGGTTTGCTCGCAGCCAGGCTGTATTGATCTAAATATGTCTGAACTGTGTCAGTTGGAAACTCGTGTTGCCATGCCGCAAAAGACCACTCGGCAGCGGTTTGCCAGTGATGTGGGTGCTCGGCGAGCGCCACAACTTTGAAAGAATTCATCGCTTTATCCTAAGGTTTTACCGATGAGCGATATCTCTTCACACAAAGGGATAAGCGGCGAGTATCTGTCTAAAGCCCTCGCACCGATCTCAGGTGTTTCTAAACTTCGAGTCGAATCAATCATGCCGATCGGCACCGGTCAGATGGCCGAAAGTTATCGCGTGAAATTTTCACAAGAGTCTGGCGAAAAAATTGAAAGCGTCGTCGTCAAGGTGCCGTCACAAAACGAAAACAGTCGCGGTGCCTCTCGCGCGACTCGCTGCTATGAACTCGAAACAAGTTTTTATTCGACACTTGTAGATGTCTTGAAGGTCGATACACCGAAATGTTTTCATGTTTGGTATGACGCGCCAGCCGACGACTTTGTGCTCGTGCTCGAAGATATTCACGATGCGACTCAAGGCGACCAGATCTCTGGCGCAACGATCGAGCAAGCGCAATCGGCCATCACGCAACTCGTGAAGCTGCACGCCCCGATGTGGGGTTCGACGAAACTAGACCAGTTCGCCTGGCTACCCAAGCACTCGAGCAATACAGCCACGGGCACGGCCCAACTATTGAAATCTATGTTTCCGAGTTTTGCCGAACGGTTCACCGGCAAAGTTGGCGACGAGATAATTAGTCTCGGTGAAAGACTCGTGGCGAATATTGAGCGGTATTACGCGGCGTTTCCGAGCACGCTCACCGTTGCGCACCGCGATTTTCGTTTAGATAATTTGTTGTTCTCGGCGCGCGATAGCGAAATAGCCGTGAAAGTCGTCGACTGGCAGACAGTCGGGGCGATGCCCGGTGCCAGCGACTTGGCATATTTCATTGGTGCGAGTTTCACCGTTGAAGACCGTCGTAATCGCGAGCAGGCACTCGTCAAGATTTATTGCGAGGGTCTCAACGCCCAACAGGTCGCAGTGTCGTTCAACGACATCTGGGCGCAATATCGTCTGTTTGGCACCTCTGGCTACATCATGGCTATCGTCGCATCGGTGCTTGTCAAACAAACTGACCGAGGTGACGCGATGTTTGCCGCGATGGCAAACCGTCACGGTCAGCAAATGCTTGACCTCGAAACCGAAAAACTATTCGTCTAAAGGATCAAAAACCAGTCATGGCTAAGTTCACCGCGCTAGATGAAAGATTCGCTCATCAGATACCCGAGCCGTTTCCGAATGTGCTGCACTTTCACCAAGATTGGCGAGAGAGTCTGTTTTTTATTATGCATGAGCGTGAAAAACCTGGTGATGTTTTGATCTTGACGCTCGCGCACTTTCCATCCCGACAAGAAATGGATTCATTGCAACTTGGGCGAGTGGGTGACTCGCCAATCATGGCAAGACACGTTCGCAAGGTCGACGGTGATCAAGACGATTTTCGTGTCGGGCCAGTAACGATCGATGTTGTCGAGCCGTTAAAAAAGATTCGTTTGGTGGCCGCACCTAGCGATCAAACCCTGGTGAGTTTTGACATCACGTTCACTGCGCGTACCGCGCCATATCAACTGCGCCGCGGCACGATGAAAGCAAAATACGAAATCATTTGGGATCAATCACATATGTTTCAAAGCGGCACCTATAACGGGTCTTACACGCACCAAGGCAAGACAAGTCAAATAGATAATTGGTGGGGTCAACGCGACCATTCGTGGGGTGTTCGCGCGCACGCGCGATGTCCGCTGTGGATGTGGATGCCGATTCAACTCGAAGAGGGCATGCTCAGCGTTTGGCATTGGGAGTATCCGAATGGTGCGCGTGTATATACAGACGGTTGCTTTGCGCCAAGCGACGGCAGTGAGCCAACACCGGTGATTGACTTTCAACATGATCTGCACTGGTTAGATGCAGCGGGTCGATCAGTTTCATACGAGAAGTTTGGCGATGA
>JAQCDG010000148.1 GCA_027731085.1 Actinomycetota bacterium
GGGTGGCGCGATTTTGGGTGACCGAGTGCGAATGCAAAGTCATGCGACTGATGCGGGTGTGTTTATTCGCAGTATGGCGACGCGCGGGCATCTCGGTGGTTTAAGTTTGGCGACAAGTGAAGCCGTGCGATTGCTGGACGCAGTTGGTTCGCCATGCACTTTGGTTGAGACTGTTGGTGTTGGCCAAGTTGAAGTTGAAATTGCACGCAACGCCGACACCGTCGTCGTAGTTGTCAACCCGGGTTGGGGCGATTCGGTGCAGGCAAATAAAGCGGGGTTGCTTGAGATTGCCGATGTGTTCGTGATCAATAAGGCTGATCGACCAGGTGTCGATCAAACGCAACGAGATCTTGAACAGATGCTTGAACTTTCTGAGATTGCTTCGGGTGCGTGGCGACCGACGATCGTGCGCACGATAGGCACGACTGGTGAGGGCGCTGCCGAGTTGTGGCAGGCGATCACGGCGCATCGCGATCACGCCACTCGTGATAGTTCGCTAGCCAAGCGGCGCGAACAGCGGTTGCGCAATGAACTGCGGGCAATCATTGAACGACGACTCGAGCATCGCGCGCGTGAGATTTGCACTGGCGCGCGATGGGATGCAATTCAAAATGAAATGTTGGCGCGCTCGCGTGACCCGTGGAGTTGTGCCGACGAAATGTTGGCCGGCATTTTGTAGTGAGTGAAACTCGGCGAGTTGTAGTTTCTAGTTTGACTCTGGGCAGCGCTGTCGGCATTTTTGCGTTGTCGTTTGGTGTCGCGTCTGTGAGTGCAGGCGCGAGCGTTTGGCAAACATGTGCATTGTCGCTGTTTGTGTTCACTGGTGCGTCGCAATTTTCGGCGATGAGTGTTGTCGGTGCCGGTGGCTCGATGATTGCGGCTTATGGTGGCGCGGTTTTGCTGGCGGCGCGAAATTTGGTTTACGGTTTGGCGCTTTCGTCGTCGGCTAAATCGATGGCGGGCAGTTTGCCACGCCGATTGTTCGCCGCGCATTTCGTGATCGACGAGACGACGGCGTTGGCGCTAGCCGAATCGTCACCAAGATTGCGTAAGATCGCGTTCTGGACAACGGGCATCGGTCTCTTTAGTTTTTGGAATCTCGGCACGCTGATTGGCGCGATGGCCGGCAGTGCGATTGATCCACAGAAATTCGGCTTAGACATCGCGTTTCCGGCGGCGTTCATCGTGATGTTGATGCCGCACCTGCGTTCGAAGTTGGGCCGACAGGCAGCCATGCTTGGTGGCGCGCTGTGTTTAATTTCGATTTCGTTTTTGCCTGTGGGCGTGCCGATCTTGCTTGCGGCGACTGCCGTGTTGGTAGGGGTGCGCAATGATCAATAGCGCGCCGACGAATTTGTGGTTGATGATTATTGCGCTTGCAGTCAGCGCATATTTATTGAAGATGTTTGGGCTCGTCGTGCTGGGCTCGCGACAGTTGCCAAGAGTTTTCGACCGCTGTCTTGGGTTGATTCCGGCTGCATTGCTGTCGGCGCTCGTGCTGAAGGATACTTTTTCGGTCGGTCAGAGTTTGGTGTTTGATGCACGAGTCGCGGGTTTTGCAGTTGCTGTTGTTGCGGCGTGGCGTCGCGCGCCGTTGATTGTTGTCGTGGTGTTGGCGGCAAGTGCAACCGCGCTGTTGCGGGCGATTTAACTCGCGCGCAAACTAACTAGTTTTTGCAGAGCGCGGCGAGACCGCGCAAATTGCGCTTCCAGATTTGGCGCAAAACAATTTTGCCGCCGATGAACGCGCCAAGCGGGCCGCCGAGAAACCACGGAAAGACGAGTTTTTCTTCCCATTTAAAGAGTGTGCGAGCGCCGTTGCTCAGCGATTCGAGCGTGAACACGCCGCTGCCCGTGACAATGCCGATGTGTTTCACGCCCATTGCCTTGCCTGGCACCCACTCGGTGATCTCCATTTTGTCGGTAAGTCGAATTGGGCCGACTTTTGTGTCGCAAAGAAATGCCGTGCCGACCCCGCGGGTTTGATCAGAGGTAAAGCGAATTGCGACGGCGTCATGCATCCAATCAACATGCCGTTCGATTGGCTCGACAATTTGCCAAACCTTTTCGGGAGTTGCGTCAATTTCAATCGAAACTTTGATATTGCTCATCGCCTTGTGAGTGTAGTTAGCCTGTAGTTCTGTGGCACTAAATGAAAATAACGACCTAAATCGCCAAAAAGTAGTGATTATCGGTCAGGGCTATGTTGGGCTTCCATTAGCGATGCGTTGCGTCGAGGCTGGCTACAAAGTTGTTGGTTACGACACCGATGAAAGCAAGATCAAGGTTTTGAAATCACAGGTTTCGCCGATCGATGATGTAACTAATGAACAAATCGCGATTTCGTTGTCGTCAGATAGTTATTTTCCGACGTCAAATTCAAATGATTTGAAGGATTTTAATATTGCGGTAATCACAGTTCCGACGCCGTTAAGAGATGATCGCCCCGACACGTCATTCATCGAACTTGCTGGTTCGACTATCGCTAAACATCTACGCTCTGGTTCATTGGTAGTTCTAGAGTCGACTTCGTATCCAGGGACTACGGAAGAACTACTTGCTCCAATATTAGAAAAAGGATCTGGTCTGACTTGTGGCCTTGACTTCTCACTTGGGTTTTCACCTGAGAGAATTGATCCAGGTAACAAATCGTGGACATTGAAAACTACTCCAAAGTTGATTTCGGGTGTTGACGAACAATCGTTGAAAAAAGTTCAAAGTTTTTATGAGCAGATAGTTGATGCTGTCGTCGTTGCGACAGGAGTTCGCGAAGCCGAGTTCGCGAAGCTTCTAGAGAATACTTATAGACAGGTGAATATTGCTCTTGTGAATGAGCTCGCAGTTCACGCAAACGCTTTGAAAATTGATATTTGGGAAGTAATACGAATTGCAGCGACTAAGCCATTTGGATTTGCCCCGTTTTATCCTGGGCCTGGTGTTGGCGGACACTGTCTGCCAATTGATCCAGAATATTTGTCTTGGAAATTCGCACAAAGTTCTGGCGCAAATTCAAATTTCAT
>JAQCDG010000149.1 GCA_027731085.1 Actinomycetota bacterium
GCGCGCGGAGCGCATATCCATTTATGAAAATTGCCAACCCATACATCGAAATCTGTCGGCATTGCGGGGGTCAACATGCCAGGTGCGTGCGCGGCGTCGATCACGACTCGAGCGTGCGGCGAGACGCGGCGAATCGTGCGCACGATTTGATCGACGGGCAACAACAACGCCGTTTCAGAAGTGATCTGGTCGAGCACCACGAGAGTTGTTTCGTTCGTTAGTGCGGCGAAAACGCTGTCGGCGATGTCGTCTGCGGTCTGCACGCCACTTGCGAAATCAATTTCGGCGATGCGCAAAGTGCTTTGGGTGCGGCGGGCGATTTCAGCCAGGCCGTTCAACACGCCGCCATAGCCAAGACTTGTCGCGACGATTTGCGAGCGTGGTTTCGTGACCAGCGCGCTGGCGGCGGTGATCACACCTTGCGATGCGTTAGGTATGAATGCGAAAAGTTCTGGTGAAGTACCGAGCCACTCGGCAACGAACGCGCGGGCTTCATCGTGCAGTTTTGGCAGGGTGGTGCGTGTAAAAAGATTTGGATTACTCTCGTCGAGCGCTTGAATCTCGCGCTGAGCCTCAGCGACGATTTTTGGCACCGAGCCAAATGACCCGTGATTTAAATATGCGACTCGCGGGTCAAGACTGAACTGCTCGCGATACTTATTCATCCCCGAGATGCTAATTGCTATAAATGCCTGTACTTCGCCCGTCACACGACGCAAACTGAAAGCCGACTAACGAGTGTAAGAGGCTGAGACTTTTGCGAATGCTTCAACGATGTCTTTGATTTCGCGTTCGCCGTAATTTTCGTTGAGATGTAGGTTGAACGAGGCATTTCTCGCCAGCAGAGCATTGCGCGCGACAAAAGTATCTGAAAGATGTTCGGTGATCCACGGCCAGGTGTTTACTAGGCATCCGTATTTGGCACCAAGGGGTATTCCTTCTGCTTCAACGGCAGTCGCAAACTGTTCGACACTGACTTTAATTTTTTCTTGATCAACAAATATCGGAAAGTAAAATGGAGCAAAACCATCGTGAAAGGCATATGGCGAGCAGACGGTGTCGGCTTCAGCGAGTGCAACGAATAACTTTCGCAAGAACATTCTCCTGAGTTCGTTGGTTCGGTCAAGACGACGGAGACTTGCCAACCCAATTGCATTTGACATCTCGCTCGAGTTCCAGTTCAATGCAGGAAAGGATGCATACTGGGGGTCGCGCAAGTTCAAATCAAGTCGCCAAACTGGTTTTCCACGGTCAGAGTAACTGAGTGCCGTGCGATAAGTTTCAAAATTTTTTGTAAAGATAAGCCCACTGCTTGCGCCAGCAGCAAGATTCTTTCGATACATCGTTGAGAACGCCGCGATTTCTCCCCAAGTGCCAACCTTTTCGCCACCAATTGACGCACCAGTTGCCTGACTGCAATCTTCAAGAATCAATATTGAATCATCACTGATTGATTTTCTGATCGCGGGCACATCAACAGGTTCACCTGCTGCGTGAGTTACCAATAGACACCGAACATCTTTGCTGATTCGCGCCTTGACTTGTTCGGCGTCAACATTAAAACTGGATGGTGCCGAGTCAACAACTTTTGGAACAAACCCGAGCGCCTGAATACTGCCTAGTACTCCGCTGCAAGTCACAGGAGAAGTGAGAACCGTTGATCCTTTGGGTAAACCTAGCGACGCCAAAGAAACATATATTGCACCAGTGCCTGAACTTACTGGCAAAGAAAAGCCGCCACCTTGGTATTCGGCGAATGCTTCAGAAAAACGCTGATTCCATAAGCCAATATATGGAGGATCAGAATCTAAGTTGCGATAGTGCGCAATGCACTCCATAAGTTCTTTTTCTTCTTCCGGACCAAACCCGATTCGTGGCGGCATCGGTGCTGCGCGAACAGGCGTACCACCATCAAATGCAAGCATTGTCATACATTAACATTCGAATTAGTTAATAGTGCATTTCTGAAAGCGTTTGATGCTTCAAGTGAGTCTCTCAATTTTTCGAGATCTGTAATTAACGTGTCGTAACCGTTAGGACAAATATCCATGACCGACTCAAATTGAAGTCGTGATCGATTTGTATTTATCTCGCCGAGTTCTTCTTGAGAAACCCCGTTTGTTTGGCCACTTACTATTTTTGGAAAACTCTCAAAAAATAAATTTTCGGTCGCTGACAATAACTTCAAATAAAGAGTTCTCAAAGTATCGTCTTGCTCGGTTTGAACAATTTTTCGTGCAATTAAATTACCGGTATCAAGTCCTTTATTTATGAAGTGAACACTGACTCCGTATGGGTATCTAAGTATCGTCGCAAAGAGAGTTGTGCCAATTCCGCGCGCCCAAGGAAGATATGCGGCATGTAGATTAATTATTCGTTGAGAGTATTTTTGAATAGTCTTTGGTCTCAGTAAACGGTCATAGCCGCTTGAAAGAATAATGTCAGGCGAGAACTCATCAACCGAATCTGCATCGTATGGGTCCGGTGAGACGATAACTTCAAAGCCTTGTTCACATAGTTTTTTTCGAATTGATTCGTTTCGGCTCTTTGGACCGAGTATTCGAATCTTCTTTACCTGAATCGAATGCTTAGTAAGTGAGTCGTCTTCTGCTTTAAGCGAGTCGTGATTTGTATCGTCAAAAGCATTGTGATTTGATACGGCGTCAGTACCCGAAAGTGGTGATCTCACTACGGATATCGGATACGCCGAATCAAGAACCTGTTTGCGCCAGACTTCTGAGACGGTGTTAGACAAAAGTGACCAATCAAGTCTGACCTTGGTATAAATATAAATCAATTTTGAATTTTGTTTTGTTGGATACTTAGACGAATCGGTGTTCGGAGAGTACGTATCCGAGAACACAGCTCCAATTCGAAAATTATCGCGGACAACAATCCATAAAGATTTTTCGGCAATTTTTGCCTTGATAATCTCTTTTGTCTCCGAGACAGTATTCGAGGTCATTCGCTTTGAGTTGGCGGCTGCCAGAAGAGTTGGGTCATCCAGCCAATTTAAAATT
>JAQCDG010000023.1 GCA_027731085.1 Actinomycetota bacterium
GGGATTCAGTAATCTTGCCTTCCAGCACGATTGCATCTTCCTTATTTTTGGGCAAAATTTCTCCGAACAAATTATGGTTTTTTCTCTTATTACCCGACTGTCCGAAGACCGTTTAGGGCGACTAGTTAGGCTATCGGCGCAGGCCTGTTTCAACCACCGTTTTTATGCGATCAAACACTTGATCTGGCGAACCCAAGCCGTCGACCACGTGCAGCGAACCCCGCCCCTGATAGTAAGAAATCAGCGGTGCCGTCTGGGTCTCATAGACGTCTAGGCGTTTATTTATCGCCACTGGCGAGTCGTCGGTGCGCTGAACCACTGCCCCGCCACACTTCTCGCACTTCCAATTGTTCGGCTCTTTGCCAGTCGCCGTATATATCGCATCGCACCGCTCACAAGTTCTTCGCGACGAAAGTCGACCCAAGACTATTTCGCGATTGACATCCAGATCGATCACGAAACCCACTGGTCGCGTTTGAGTCAAAGAGTCAAACGCCGTGGCTTGGCCAATCGTGCGTGGAAATCCGTCCAAAACGAAACCAGCAGTTCGCGCATCTTCTTGACTGATGCGACCTTGCACCAAAGACACCATCAAACCGTCATCAACTAATTCGCCACGATCTAGCACGGCTTTGGCTGCGCGACCCACGACTGAATCTTGTTTTACGGCGTTGCGCAACATTTCGCCCGTTGAAATATGCGGAACGTCAAAATGCTTTGCAAGTCGAGCACTCTGCGTGCCCTTGCCGGCGCCCTGGCGACCGAACATGATAATTCTCACTCCAGCGCTCATGAGTTTTTTATTCCGATCCTGTGGCCAATAAAACTTTATTCGAAGTTAGGTCATTCGAGATTATTGCTTGAGGAAACCTTCATAATTTCGCTGCATCAACTGACTGTCAATCTGGCGCATCAATTCAAGCGCAACACCAACTGCGATCAAAACTGTCGTGCCAGCAAACGGAAATGAAGTCACGTTGCCAACCCACAACACGATGTAAGGCAAAATCGCGATTACAGCCACGAATGTCGCACCCGGCAATGTGATGCGGTTCACCGTTTTGGCCAAGAAAGTTTCTGTCTGCTGACCAGGTCGAATACCCGGAATAAACCCACCCTGCTTGCGCAACTGATCTGCTTGTCGAATCGGATCAAACGCAATCGAATTATAAAAGTAAGCGAACGCGACGATCAACAAGGCGAAAATCGTGACATACAGTAAGTTCTGACTATTGATCAAGTATTGATCCACGAAACGAGCGATCGAACCGCGCCAACCCTCGCCACTACCCAACATGTTCGACATCAAAACTGGCAACAACAAAACCGAGCTGGCAAAGATAATCGGCACAACACCCGACTGGTTTACTTTGAGCGGAATATAAGTGTTTTGTCCACCGTACATTTTGCGACCAACAACACGCTTTGCAAACTGCACCGGCAGTCGTCGTTGACCCAACTCGACGCGTACCACGGCAAGAATGATTGCGATAGTGAGTGCGACCAAGATAATGAACACCAAAGTTTTGCGGGTCTGCAACAACGAGTAATAGCTATATGGCAAATCGCTGACGACAGACGCGAAAATAACCATCGACATACCGTTGCCGATGCCTCGTTGGCTAATTAATTCACCCAGCCACATCAATAGAGCGGTGCCTGCAACCAACGACGGAATCACCAACAATGCACGTGGCATAAACGGATCAAGCAACACAACATCTGGTGCCTGAGTGCTTGCGCCGAAAAATGCCGAGCCACGACCCTGACCGAAAATAAAAGTTAGACCTGCGCCTTGCAAAGTTGCAATACCAATCGCCACATAGCGAGTCCACTGGGTGATCTTGCGCTGACCCGTGGCACCTTCTTGTTGCCACTGCTCAAGCTTCGGAATCACAACAGTCAAAACCTGCATGATGATGCTTGAGGTGATGTATGGCATGATGCCGAGCGCAAAAATCGAAAAACTGCCGAATGCCCCACCCGAAAACAAGTTCAAGAAACCAAGTGCACCTTGCGACTTTGACGCTTCGCGCAACTGGCTGACTGCTTGTGCATCAACACCAGGCGCTCGCAACGAAACACCCAGACGATAGATGAGCAACATCGCCAATGTGAACAGAATCTTGTTACGAAGTTCTGTGACCTTGAAAATGTTGCCAATTTTTGCCACGAATTTACCTCATTGTTTGTTCTAGAAGCAGGTCAATGCAAACTGTACTAGCGGTTGGTGAACTGACTGCCCTTGGCCGGTGGACGAACGCCTCTGTATGTTGGTGGCAAGATCACTACTGATCCGCCAGCGGCAACGATTGCTTCTTGGGCCGACTTCGAAACTGCGTGCGCCGAAACTTTGACCGCGCGAGTTATTTTGCCGCGACCCAAAACTTTGATCATCTGACCCTTGTGCGCAACACCACCTGATACGAGTTTTGCTGGATCAACTTCGCTCGCACCAAGAGAATCAATCGCATCAAGGTTGACCGCGTAATACTCGACACGAAACGGGTTGTTGAAGCCCTTGAGCTTTGGCACGCGTTGCTTGAGTGGCATCTGTCCACCTTCAAAACCACGAGCAACTGTGTTACGCGCGTATTGACCTTTTGTACCACGACCGGCTGTTTTTCCGCCTTTGCCACCGGTGCCACGACCAACGCGCTTCGGCTTCTTTCGTGCTCCGTAGCGAGGTCCGATTTCATCGACGCGCATGATTATGCTCCTTTTTTGCTTACTTCAATAAGGTGAGGAACTCGCGCAATCATGCCGCGAATCTCTGGACGATCAGGCAACGTGTTGACATCACCGATCTTGCGCAGACCCAAGGCGCGCATCGTTGCTTTCGTCTTGGGCATGATGCCAATCTGCGAACGCACTTGCTTGACTACGAATGTTGCACCAGTGTGTGCCTTGCGAGTCGCCTTGACCACGACGGCTTTTTTCGGTACGGCCTTTTTGGCTGGCTTTGCGACTTTCTTAGCAGTTGCCATGATTATTTGGCTCCGAGACTTGAAATAGTTTTCTTGCGCTCCGTGTAGGCACGCAACATACCTTTTGGTACGAAATCTTCGGCTGGCAAGCCACGACGTTTGGCAACTTCGTCGGGACGCTGCAGACCCTTCAAGCCGTTGATCGTCGCTCGCGCAACGTTGATCGCATTTGGTGAGCCCAAAACTTTTGCCAAAACATCTTTGATGCCAGCTTCTTCAAGAATGATCCGTGCTGCACCACCGGCGATAACACCAGTACCCGGCGCAGCCGGTTTGAGCATTACGCGACCAGCGCCGTTGACGCCGATCGTTGCATGCGTGATCGTCGTGCCTGCAAGTGCAACATGAAAAATATTGCGCTTTGCTTCTTCGGTGCCTTTTTGAATTGCCAATGGCACTTCTTTTGCCTTGCCGTAACCAAGACCCACGCGACCGTTGCGGTCGCCCACTACAACAAGTGCGGTGAATGAAAAGCGTCGACCACCTTTAACAACCTTGGCGACACGATTGATGTGCACAACGCGTGAATCACCGATCTCGCCAACCTTCGCTGGTGGACGCGGCTCTCGCTTCTCGCGGGGTTCGCGTCGATCGCGTCGATCACGACGACCAGTCTCTTCGGCAGCAGGAACTGCAGGAACTGCGGGAACTTGATTTACATCGCTCATTTAGAACTCCAAGCCTTCTTCTCGAGCAGCTTGCGCTGCTGCTGCGATACGACCGTGATACAAAAAACCACCGCGGTCGTAAACAACTTTTGTAACTCCGGCCTGTTTGGCACGTTGTGCAACCGTCTTGCCAACTCGCTTGGCTGCATCAACTGTTGAACCAGAACCTGATTTGCGAAACTCAGCCTCAAGCGAAGATGCCGAAGCGATCGTGCGACCAGCATCGTCATCGATCAATTGCGCCGACAGGTGCTTGTTGCTACGGAAAACTGCCAAGCGTGGACGCTCGGCAGTGCCATGAATCTTTTTGCGCACACGGCGCTGACGGCGCAGGCGCCCCGAATGTCTTTTTTCTGCTGTATTGGCCATAATCGAGTCAGTCCTTTATCTATTTCTTGCCGGTCTTGCCGGCCTTACGACGAACGCGCTCGTTCAAGTATCGAACACCCTTGCCCTTGTATGGCTCGGGCTTGCGCATATTGCGAATATTCGCGGCAACTTGTCCAACGGCTTCTTTGTCGTTGCCCTTGATCACAATTTGAGTTTGTGCAGTCACTTCGAAAGTTACGCCATCTGGTGCTGTGTAAACGATCGGGTGCGAAAAGCCAAGTGCCAATTTAAGTTTGTTCGGCCCCTGTGCTTCAGCACGATAACCAACGCCTTGAATGTCAAGAGCCTTGGTGTAGCCCTGAGTAACGCCAACGATCATGTTCGACAACAGTGTGCGAGCCAAACCGTGACGCGCACGAGCATCGCGCTCGTCGTTGGCCCGTTCAACGAACAAATTATTCTCTTCGCGTCGCGCAGAAACACCAACTGGAAGTTCGCGCTTCAAGGTGCCCTTGGGTCCTTTGACCGTCACTGCGGCGCCAGAGATCGTTACTTCGACCCCTGTCGGCACTGCGAGTGCTGATTTTCCTATGCGTGACATTTTGTTTCTCCGTTCAACTCTCGAATTACCACACGAAACACATGACTTCGCCACCAACGTTGCGCTTGCGCGCTTCGCGGTCGGTCATGAGTCCGTGACTTGTTGACAAAACTGCTACTCCGAGACCACCAAGCACGCGAGGCACTTCAGTTGCTGCACGATAAACACGCAAGCCTGGTGTTGAAATACGCTTGATGCCCGAAATCGTTCGCTGACGATCGGTGCCATATTTCATCGTGATCTTTAGGGCTTTGCCCGACCCTTGCGGATCTTGCACAACTGCATAGTCAGCGATGAAACCTTCTCGCTTGAGAACTTCAGCAAGGGCAGACTTTTGTTTTGACGCAGGCATTAAAACTTCATTGCGCAACGCAACGTTTCCGTTGCGAATACGTGTGAGCATGTCGGCGATTGGGTCAGTCATCATAAGCGATTACCAACTTGCCTTTGTGATCCCAGGAATCTCACCCGCGTGCGCAAGCTCGCGGAAGCACAAACGACACAAACCAAATTTTTGGTAGACCGAACGGGTTCGACCACAACGCTGACAGCGGGTGTAGCCGCGTACCTTGAACTTTGGTTTTGCCTCTGCTTTGATCCTGAGTGATTTTTTTGCCATGTGATTTTGTCCTAGTTAGTTCCGTGTTAGTTCCGTGTTAGTTCCGTGTTAGTCCCGTAAAATTATTTCTTCTTCGATTTCTTGGCTTTAGTAACAGATACTGGTACTTCGCCTTTGCGAAATGGAAAACCAAAAGCATCAAGAAGTGCTTTTCCGGCAATGTCGCTGTTTGCAGTAGTCACAATTGTGATGTCCATGCCTCGAGGCACGTCAACTTGATCAATGCGAACTTCCATAAACGCAAGTTGCTCGGTCAAACCGAATGTGTAGTTTCCGTTGCCGTCCCACGACTTGCCCGAAAGACCTCTGAAGTCACGAATTCGTGGAATCGCAATTGACAACATTCGATCGAAGAACTCCCACATGCGGTCTCCGCGCATCGTCACTTTGCAACCAATTGCTTGGTTCTCGCGCAACTTGAACGAAGCGATGGCGATGCGTGACTTTGTCACGAGTGGCTTCTGGCCGGTGATCGCCGTCAAGTCGGCCACTGCACCATCAAGCAAAGATGCTTGCTGAGTTGCCTTACCCACGCCCATGTTGATGACGATCTTCTCGATCGTTGGCACCTGCATCGGGTTCTCGAGTTCAAGTTGCTTCATCAAGTCGACACGAACCGTATTCAGGTAGTGCGCCTTCATGCGCGGCATGTATTTAGTTGTTGCAGCCATTAAATCTCTGCTCCAGTTTTCTTGGCGATTCTTACCTTGTTGCCTTTTTTGTCGACCTTGAAGCCAATCTTCGATGGCTTGCCACCTTGATTGATCGCCACGTTCGAAGCATGAATCGGCATCGGCTTTTCGATGATCTCGCTCTTGGTATTCTGACCACGAGCCACAGTGTGACGCTTCGCCACGTTGACCTTGTCGATAATCACCTTGTTCTTCACCGGAAGCACGGCCGAGATCGTGCCTGTCGCACCTTTATCTTTGCCCGCAATCACGATCACGCTGTCACCTTTTTTAAACTTCATGTCACAACACCTCCGGGGCAAGCGAAATAATTCGCATGAACTTTTTGTCGCGCAACTCTCGACCCACCGGACCGAAAATTCGTGTTCCGCGTGGAGTCAAGTCTTCTTTGATCAACACTGCCGCGTTCTCGTCGAACTTGATGTAGCTGCCGTCTGGACGACGCTTTTCTTTGGCCACGCGCACGACAACACAGCGCACAACTTCACCTTTTTTGACTGCCGCACCTGGGATTGCATCTTTCACGGTGCCGATGAAGACGTCGCCGATCGATGCATAACGACGACGAGTACCGCCGAGCACTTTGATCACGAGCACTTCACGAGCGCCACTGTTGTCGGCAACGCGAAGTCGGGTTTCTTGTTGAATCACTTTGCACGCTCCAGAATTTCGACAACTCGCCAACGCTTGAGTTTTGACAACGGGCGGGTCTCCATAACGCGCACGCGGTCGCCAACTTTTGCTTCGTTGGCCTCATCGTGTGCATAAAGCTTCTTCGTTCGGGTCACGAACTTCTCGTATTTCTGGTGACGAATTCGCTCGACGATTGCAATCACAATCGTCTTGTTCATCTTGTTCGACACGACTACGCCCTCTCGCGACTTGCGAAGGTTACGTTCTGTCGACTCTGGTGTTGCTTCAGCCATAATTTTGCTCACTTCCCTGCAGATTCTGCAGCAACGATTTCTCGCTCACGAATCAACATGCTGATTCGAGCGATTTGACGACGTGCTTTCGTAATTGCCGCAGTGTCATCAAGCTGACCTGTGGCATTACGAAAACGAAGATTAAGTGCCTCTTGTTTTGTCGCGCGCAACTCATCAACGAGCGTGGCGAGATCCATTTCACGAAGTTCGGTCAGTTCGCGTGCCATGTCAGATCGCCTCATTTCGAGTGATGATGCGCGTCTTAATCGGCAACTTTTGTGCCGCACGGCTCAAAGCCTGATGTGCGGTCGCCGAAGTTGGGTAAGACAGTTCGAACAAAACTCGACCTGGCTTGACGACTGCGACCCACAACTCTGGGTTGCCTTTGCCAGAACCCATGCGTGTTTCAGCAGGTTTCTTGGTCACTGACTTGTCAGGAAACACGTTGATCCAAACTTTTCCACCGCGCTTGATGTGACGCGTCATCGCGATACGCGATGCTTCAATTTGGCGTGCGGTGATCCAACCCGGTTCAAGTGCTTGAATACCGTATTCACCGAATGCAAGTTCGTTCGCGCCTTTCGAGACGCCGTTCATGCGACCGCGGTGCTGCTTGCGGTGCTTGACTTTGCGTGGTTCCAACATGACTGTTTATACCTCTCGCTTAAAATGAGGAGTTTCATGGCTCTCGTGGCTACGACGCTGAATGTCTTCTTCTTCGTCCAACAAACGCTCGAACTCTGGGTCGGCCTCTTTAACCAAAGGCGCCACGGCGACGTCATCAAGCTCAACCGCTTTTGGTCCAGCCGAGGTCACAACTTTGCGAGTTGCATCAGAGTGACCAGAAGTCTCGCCCGCAGCCATCGCAGCTTCGCGTGCGATTCGGTCGTCAGTTTGGCTCTTGTAAGGAAGAATCTCACCTTTATATAGCCACACCTTGACGCCAATGCGACCAGCAGTCGTTGCTGCTTCGCGGAAACCGTAGTCAATGTTTGCACGAAGTGTGTGTAGCGGCACGCGACCTTCGCGATACCACTCGCGACGACACATTTCTGCGCCACCAAGACGACCTGAACACTGCACTCGAATACCCTGCACGCCTTGCTTCTGGGCGTTCTGCACGGCGCGCTTCATGGCGCGACGAAATGCGATTCGATTGACGAGTTGATCAGCCACACCTTGAGCAACAAGTGCTGCGTCAAGTTCGGCGTCGCGAATTTCAGTGATGTTCAACTGAACTTTGTTGTTGCCAGTCAAAGCAGTGAGACCAGCGCGAAGCTCTTCGGCTTTTTGTCCTTTGCGACCGATAACGATGCCTGGGCGTGCAGTGTGAACATCGATTCGAAGCTTGTCGCGTGTGCGCTCAATTTCGATGCGGCTCACAGCAGCATCAGAAAGTTGCACTTTTAGATAGTCGCGAATCTTCCAGTCTTCGGTGAGATACGCCTTATATTCTTTGGTGCTAAACCACTTGCTCTTCCAGTCGGTGGTTATACCAAGGCGAAAGCCGTACGGATTAATCTTTTGTCCCATTTTAGTTCCCAGTCGCTTTTTCGTTTTCGGCATCATCTGAAACTTCAGTCTCAGTTGTTGCAGCCTTTGACTTTTGCGCGCGTGCACGACTTGCTTCAACGCGGCTCTTGCGCTGAGCGGCCTGTGCCCCACCGCGTGACTCGCTTTGCGACTCGCGAACTGCAAGCGCAGCTTCGCTCAACTTGTCAACCACGATCGTGACATGACTAGTGCGCTTGAAAATTGCTGCCGAGCTACCTTTGGCACGCGGACGAAAGCGTTTCAAAGTTGGGCCACCATCGGCATAACAGGCTTTGATGTAAAGCTCTTCGGCATTTTGTTGAAAGTTATTCGTCGCATTGGCAACTGCTGATGCAAGCAGTTTGCGCACGATGTGTGCCGAATCTCGATCTGTCAAACGCAACAGATTGTCAGCCGAACGAACGTCCATTCCGCGAACGAGGTTCAACACGACGCGAACTTTTGACGGCGACAAACGAGCGAATCGAGCCGAGGCGCGAAAACCACTTGAAACGCCAGCAACGCGTGTTGCTTCGTTGAGTTTCGGGCCGGTCATGAATTGCCTGCTGGGCCCGCGGCTGCGGCTGCGGCTGCGGCTGCTTTTTCTTGGCTTTGGTGAAATCTGAATGTGCGTGTTGGTGAGAACTCGCCGAGTTTGTGTCCGACCATTGATTCAGTCACATATACAGGCACGTGTTTGCGACCGTCATGCACCGCGAATGTGTGTCCGAGCATGTCGGGGATAATCGTGCTGCGGCGCGACCATGTCTTGATGACCTTTCGATCGCCGCTTGCGTTCATCTCGTCCAACTTCTTGAGAAGGTGCTCATCAACAAACGGACCTTTTTTAAGACTGCGTGCCATTTAATTAACCTCTTGACTTTCCTGATCGGCGACGACGAACAATCATCTGCTGAGAAGATTTGTTCTTGTCGCGAGTACGACGCTCTGGCTTACCCCAAGGCGAAACTGGCGGACGACCACCAGAGGTTTTACCTTCGCCACCACCGAGTGGGTGATCGACTGGGTTCATTACAACACCACGAGATTGTGGACGAACACCCTTCCAACGATTACGGCCTGCTTTACCAATTTTAATTTGCTCGTGCTCTGAGTTGCCAATTTCGCCGACAGTTGCGCGACAATCAATCGGAATACGACGCATTTCGCTCGAAGGCATGCGCAAAGTTGCATATTGTCCTTCTTTGGCGACGAGCTGCACTGCCATGCCGGCCGAGCGAGCAATTTTGCCACCCTGACCAGGACGCATCTCAATATTGTGAACGGTTGTGCCTACTGGCATGTAGCGAAGTGGCAACGCATTGCCAACGATGATGTCGGCCTTCGGACCACTTTCAACTTTGGCGCCAACTTCAAGACCCTTCGGCGCAAGAATATACGACTTTGTACCGTCGGCGTAATGCAACAATGCAATTCGACATGTGCGGTTCGGGTCGTATTCGATCGCTGCAACCTTGGCAACGCAGTCATCTTTGCCGCGCTTGAAATCAACGAGGCGATATTGCTGTTTGTGGCCGCCACCTTGGTGACGCGATGTGATGCGACCAGCAGAGTTGCGACCGCCGCGCGACGGCTTCGGTGACAACAACGACTTTTCTGGCGTCGTCTTGGTGATCTCGCTGAAATCTGAAACTGTTTGAAAGCGGCGACCAGGGCTTGTCGGGCGGCGTTTGCGAATTGGCATCTTGAGTCGTCCTTTTTCGATTAATTCTCAAACAACGGGATTTGGTTTCCCGCTTCTAGGGTGACAAGTGCGTGCTTCGAGCCATCGCGCACACCGATGCGGTTCGTGCCACGGGTGATACGGCGCTTACCAAGTCGGTTGATTGTGTTGACGCGACGAACTTTCACGCCCCAAATTGACTGAACTGCATCGCGAATCTCTGGCTTTGTCGCCAAAGGATGAACTTCAAATGTGTATGTGCCCTTGTCGATAAGCGAGTAACTCTTCTCGCTGACAACCGGTCGCAAAATGATGTCGCGTGGGTCTTTCACTTTGCGGCCTCCATCGTTGGCAGGCTCGCCTTTGTAAAGACGATCCAGTCGTTGCACAAAATGTCATAAGCGTTGAGCTCACCAGTGCTGAGTACTTGCACATCTTTCAAATTGCGGAAGCTCTTCCAGGCGGTCTCGTCTTTGCGCTCAAGCACGATCAAAATGCGCTCGTTAACGCCGAGGCTCTTTAAGGCTGCAGTTGCCGACTTTGTGCTCGGTGCTGAAAAGCCCCATGATTCAACGACTACAACTTTGTTCTCGCTCATGCGGTCTGAAAGCGCCGAGCGCAATGCAAGTTGCACCATTTTCTTTGGCGTGCGTTGCGAATATTTGCGGGGTTTTGGTCCGAGTGCTACACCACCACCACTGAAGTGTGGTGCACGAATCGAACCTTGACGAGCGTTACCGGTACCTTTTTGCTTGAACGGTTTCTTGCCGCCACCACGTACTTCTGATCGAGTCTTGGTGCTTTGAGTGCCAGAGCGACGGTGTGCCAACTGGGCAACAACTACTTGGTGCAAGACCGGAATATTTGGTGTGATGCCGAATACTGAGTCAGCAACTTCGACAGAGGCGGCTTTTTTGCCGGCAGCACTTTTCATTTCAATCTTTGCCATGGCTACTCCTTGACCGCACCCTTGACAGCGTTGCGAATAATTACAACACCGCCGTTTGGACCAGGAACCGAACCTTTGACCAGCAACAAGTTTCTTTCAAGGTCTGCTTGCACAACCTCAAGATTCAATGTCGTCACTTGTTGATGACCCATGTGACCCGACATTCGCAAACCTTTGAATACCCGACCCGGAAATGTGCAAGAACCAATCGAGCCTGGTGCACGGTGGTGCTTGTGGTTACCGTGACTCGCGCCTTGTCCGCCGAAGTTGTGACGCTTCATCGTGCCAGCAAAACCTTTACCACGACTCACTGCAGTCACATCGACTAGCTCGCCAACAGCAAGAGTGTCGACTTTGATTTCTTGTCCGATTTCAAAACCCTCTACAGAGTCGAGTCGCAACTCAACAAGTCGACGACCCGCTGCCACATTGCGCACGCCACTCTTCGGGGCGAAATGTCCGGCTTCTGCTTTGCTTAATTTCTTCACATCGCGCTGTCCGTAAGTGACTTGCAATGCCGTGTAGCCATCAGTCAAACCTGTTTTGACCTGCACAATTCGGGCTGGCTCGATGCGCAACACTGTTACGGGCACGACTCGTTGGTCGTCTCCCCATACCTGCGTCATGCCGACCTTTTCGCCGACGATCGCTTTTTGTGCCATAAGGCCAAAACCTTTTCTCGAAATGTTCAATGAAATAATTCGTTTATTCGCACAAATGCTCCGTAGGCCTGGGCCGCACGGAGCACTCTTATAGTTTTCGCTGTGAGGTACCCGCAAAACTCTCGGGCGCACACAGACATCAATTTTTTGAATTGATCCCTTCGTTGGTAATCATGCACTGCATGGTCACGAACGAAGTACTTACTCTATCCCCCGAAAATCACGACCCCAAACCAAAAACCCCAAGAAAATTGGCTAATTTGGGGCTTTTTCAACCCCTGTGATCGCGCGGAGAATATCTAGCGATTATTCAGAGCGGGCGATCAAAGTTGCATCAAAAGTAAGTCGTTTTCCGTCGCGAAAAATCTCAATTTTTACGGTCTGACCAGGCACTGCATCACGAATCGCTGCCACCAAACCAGCCTGACCATCGATTGGCTCACCGTCGACAGCCAACACCACATCGTCAATCAAAATGCCGGCTTTGTCTGCTGGCGAACCTGGTTGCACATTGGTGATGATCGCACCTTGCCCACCATCTTCGCGAGCCGCGAGACCCACACCGAGAAAACCTTCTTTGCGCTCAACACCACTGGCTTGCGCACGCAATTGTTCGATAACGATCAGCACTTCATCCACCGAAATTGAAAATCCAATGTTGTTTGCCGCCGACTCTGAATCGCCTCGTGCAACCGCAGTGTTGATGCCGACCACTTCACCTTTGAGGTTGACCAATGGCCCACCCGAGTTACCCGAAGAAATTGCGGCATCTGTTTGAATCAAACTGTTTAATGCACCAGAGTCGGTTTCAATGGTGCGCTTCAAAGCCGAAACGATGCCAGAAGTTACGGTTGGTCCGCCATCAAGTGCCAATGCATAGCCAATCGCAACGACTGCGTCACCAATTTGCACGCTGCCCGGCTTGGCAAATGTCGCTGCGACGAGACCAGATATATCTACTTTAATTAGCGCCAAATCGTTGCCAACATCTGATGCCAAAATTTTTGCAACTCGCGGTTCTGTTTCTCCAGCAAAACGCACAACCACTTCAGATGCATCTTCAATTACATGGGCATTCGTCAAAATCTCACCATCAGATGTCAAGACGACACCCGTGCCTACGCCTCGACCGCCGCCAGATTCATCACTGAGCGTTGTCGAAATCGTGACGACACTATCTGCCAGACGCTCGGCAACTTTTGCAATCAAAGAATCAATAGTTGGGCCAGCATCATCTGCCACGACGACTGGCGCCGAAGTGATCTGTGTGGTCGGTTCTGTGTTGCCCAAATCGACGAGGTTTGCATCTTGAGCAACATAGGTGCCGATGATTCCGCCGAACAAACCAAACACCGCCGCAACAATCACAACCCCAAAGCGACGTCGCAGCGATCGCTTATCATCGTCGTGATTCTGCGACGACGAATCGTCGTGATTCTGCGACGACATCTCTAATTGCGCTGGCAACTGCGGTGGCGGCAACTGTGACGGATTCTCGTTGAAATCGCTCATAAATAATTTCTACTGTTCAAGAAACCCAAACACTCGTCACTGTGACGAAACTTACCAATTTCTTAAGCGTTTTGAATCTTGATTTCGATGTCAACGCCGGCCGGCAACTCTAGACGCTGCAAACTGTCGATCGTCTTGGCGTTCGGATCAACGATGTCGATCAGACGCTTATGAATGCGCATCTCGAAATGCTCGCGCGAATCTTTGTCAACGTGTGGTCCACGAATAACTGTGAAACGATGCTTGTCTGTCGGCAGAGGTATCGGTCCACGCACTGTCGCACTCGTACGAGTCACGGTTTCAACGATTTTCTTTGCAGAATCGTCAATGTTTTGGTGATCAAACGCCTTGAGACGGATGCGAATGCTCTGTGCCATCAGCGTGAACCAGTTCTTGACGATCTACTTGAGAATCTTTGTTACGCGTCCGGCGCCGACTGTGCGGCCACCTTCACGAATCGCGAAACGAAGACCTTCGTCCATCGCAATCGCTTTGCCGAGTTCAACCGTCATAGTTACGTTGTCGCCAGGCATAACCATTTCGGTGCCCTTTGGCAATTCAACAGAGCCAGTTACGTCAGTTGTTCTGAAGAAGAACTGTGGTCGGTAGTTGTTGAAGAAAGGCTTGTGGCGTCCGCCTTCTTCTTTCTTCAAAACATAGACCTGACCTTCGAAGTTTGTGTGTGGAGTAATTGAACCTGGGGCGCAAAGTACTTGGCCACGCTCAACTTCTTCTTTCTTGGTACCACGCAAAAGCGCACCAATGTTGTCGCCTGCTTGACCTTCGTCGAGCAACTTGCGGAACATTTCTACACCTGTGCAAACAGTCTTCTGAGTGTCACGCAGACCAACGATTTCAATTTCGTCACCTGTGTGCACTTTGCCCTGCTCGACTTTGCCAGTTACTACGGTGCCACGACCAGTGATCGTGAACACGTCTTCAATTGGCATCAAGAATGGTTTATCAAGTTCACGCTTCGGCTCTGGAATTGATTCGTCACATGCATTCATGAGTGTCATGATCTTTTCTGCCCATGCTGCATCACCCTCAAGTGCTTTGAGTGCCGACACGCGAACGACTGGGCAGTTCTTGCCGTCGAACTCGTATGAAGTGAGCAGGTCGCGCACTTCTTCCTCGACAAGTTGCAACATTTCTTCATCGTCAACCATGTCTGACTTGTTAAGCGCAACAACGATGTATGGCACACCAACTTGCTTGGCAAGCAACACGTGCTCACGAGTTTGTGGCATCGGACCATCAGTTGCTGCCACCACCAAGATCGCACCGTCTACCTGTGCGGCACCGGTGATCATATTCTTGATGTAGTCAGCGTGACCTGGCATGTCAACGTGCGCGTAGTGACGCTTCTCGGTGTTGTACTCAATGTGTGCGATCGAGATCGTAATACCACGAGCTTTTTCTTCAGGAGCCTTGTCGATTTGATCGAAAGGTGTGTACTCGGCGAGACCCTTGCTGGCGAGCGTCTTTGAAATCGCTGCAGTCAAAGTTGTCTTGCCGTGGTCAATGTGTCCCATCGTGCCGACGTTGACGTGTGGCTTGTTGCGCTCAAATTTCGCTTTGCTCATTGTTCTTGTCTCCTGTTATTGCTGGTTACTAATAAAACTCTGGCCTGCTCGGTTATTCGCCGCGCACGCGCTTGATGATTTCGGTTGATATTGCTTCGGGCACTTGCTGATACGAATGAAACTGCATCGTGTAAGTCGCACGCCCTTGAGTGCGAGAACGCAGGTCTGTACTGTATCCGAACATTTCCGAAAGCGGAACCTGTGAACGCACGATTTGTGCGTTTCCATTGGCTTCCATGCCTTCAATGCGGCCTCGGCGGCTTGAAAGGTCGCCAATTACATCACCCATGTAGTCCTCTGGGGTCACCACTTCTACGGCCATAATTGGCTCAAGCAAGATCGGTCGAGCCAGCTGCGCGGCCTTGCGGAACACCATTTGCCCGGCAATTTTGAACGCCATTTCACTTGAGTCCACGTCGTGGTACTGACCGTCGACCAATGAAACTTTGACATCAACTGTTGGATAACCAGCAAGCACACCTGCATCAAGCGCCGACTGAATGCCCTGGTTCACCGGCTGAATATACTCACGCGGAATGCGACCACCGGTGATCTCGTCTTCGAACTGATAACCACCACCTGGGCCACTTGGCTCGATCGTAACTTTGACAACTGCGAACTGACCCGAACCACCAGTTTGTTTGATGTGTCGATATTCGATGTTCTCAATTTTTTTCGTAACAGTTTCGCGATAAGCAACTTGTGGCTTGCCGACAGTTGCGTCAACTGCGAACTCGCGCTGCATTCGGTCAACAAGAATTTCAAGATGCAACTCACCCATTCCTGAAATAACTGTTTGACCAGTTTCTTCGTCGGTGCGCACTCTGAAAGTTGGGTCTTCATCAGACAATGACTTCAGCGCCTTGCCGAGTTTGTCTTGGTCATTTTTTGTTTTCGGTTCGATCGCCACGTGAATAACCGGCTCAGGAAATATCATTCGCTCAAGCACGATCGGGTTGCCGCGATCACACAGCGTGTCACCCGTGGTTACGTCTTTAAAACCAAGACCAGCAACGATGTCACCCGCCATCGCGAATTCAATGTCTTCGCGTTGGTTTGCGTGCATCAACAACAATCGACCAACACGCTCGCGCTTTTCTTTGACCGAGTTGTAAACGTCGTCACCTTTGGTGATCGTGCCCGAATAAACCCTGAAATATGTCAAGCGACCGAATGGATCAGCCACGATCTTGAACGCAAGCGCCGCGAACGGAGCCTTCTCATCGGGTTGACGACTCAATGTCTCGTCGCCGTTGATATTTGTGCCGGATGCAGGCGGAATGTCGAGCGGGCAAGGCATGTAGTCAACAACAGCGTCAAGCATTTGTTGCACGCCTTTATTTTTAAATGCTGAGCCACAAAGAATTGGTACGAAACTAAACGCCAATGTGCCTTTGCGAATGCCCATACGAAGATCTTCTTCGCTTAGGTCGTCGTTGGCCAAGAATTTCTCCATCAATTGTTCATCTTCAGAGGCAGCAAGGTCAAGCAACTCTGCGCGATATTGCTTGGCTTTGTCGAGATATTCAGCCGGAATGTCTTCTTCGCGATACTCCGAGTCTTTCTCGTCGCCATCCCAGACGATCGACTTCATCTTTACGATGTCGATCAAGCCCTTGAAATTTGCCTCGGCGCCGAATGGCAACTGCAAAACTGCCGGCACTGTTGCGAGACGATCTTTGATCATGTCGAGTGTGCGATAAAAATTCGCGCCAGTGCGGTCCATTTTGTTGATAAAGCACATTCGCGGAACCTTATATTTGTTGGCCTGGCGCCAAACAGTCTCGGTCTGCGGCTCAACGCCGGCAACCGAGTCGAATACTGCAACCGCGCCGTCAAGCACACGCAACGAACGCTCTACTTCAATTGTGAAGTCAACGTGGCCAGGTGTGTCAATGATGTTGATTCGATGACCGCGCCAAACTGCAGTTGTCGCAGCCGAAGTAATCGTGATGCCGCGCTCTTGCTCTTGCACCATGAAGTCCATGACGGCGGCACCTTCGTGAACTTCGCCAATTTTGTATGTCTTTCCGGTGTAGTAAAGAACTCGCTCTGTCGTCGTAGTTTTGCCGGCGTCAATGTGCGCCATGATGCCGATGTTTCGGTATTTCTCAAGTGGATACTCGCGTGATGGCATGGGGATGTACCTATTAACTTGTTCTGCTGA
>JAQCDG010000150.1 GCA_027731085.1 Actinomycetota bacterium
GCAGGTGTTTCCGATGGTGGCAGCAGGTCGTAGCAACGACGAAATTATGTTGCAACCATCTCAAGAAATGCGAAGAGAGTTGTTGCGATGACCGGAAATAATCCATACGGCTCAGCATCAAATCATCATGTGCTCTCGGTGTTGGTACAGAACCGACCTGGTGTTTTGGCGCGTGTCGCTTCGCTGTTCGCGCGTCGCGGCTACAACATTTTCTCGCTTGCCGTAGCGCCGACCGAGCAAGAAGATTACAGTCGCATCACAATTGTTGTAGATCTTGAGAGCGCAACACTTGAACAGATGGTCAAGCAGTTGTTCAAACTCGTAGATGTCGTTCGAATTTCTGAACTCGACCCACGCAACTCTGTAGAGCGCGAGCTGATGGTCGCCACAATTCGAGCAACGCCAGAGCAACGTGGTCAAGTTGTTGAGTTGACGAATATCTTCGAAGGCAAGATTCTCGGCGTTGGGCCAGAGGCTTTGAGCGTGAGTTTGGACGGAAGTCCTGAAAAATTGAACGATTTTTCAGAATTACTGCGGCAATATGGAATCATTGAATCTCAACGCACGGGTCGCGTGGCGTTGCCAAAACTAGATCGCACTGCTCGAGTTCGTGCAGTGAAAGAAACCAAGGGAAAGGCAAGTTAATGGCTGCAAATGTTTACTACGAGAAAGACGCTGACCCGTCGATTATTCGCTCAAAGAAAGTTGCGATTATTGGTTACGGTTCGCAAGGTCACGCTCACGCGTTAAACCTCAAAGAATCGGGTGTCAATGTTGTTGTTGGATTGCGTGAGGGTTCGTCCTCTGCAGCCAAAGCAACCGCGGCCGCACTAAAAGTGATGTCGATTGCCGAAGCCACCAAGTGGGCAGATGTGATCATGATTCTTGCACCAGATACCGAACAGAAAAAGATTTACGATGAAAGCATCAAATCCAACTTGGCAGATGGCAAAGCGATTGCGTTTGCGCACGGTTTTAATATTCGCTTTGAGCGAATTGCTCCACCAAAAGGTGTTGATGTGATCATGATTGCGCCAAAGGGCCCAGGTCACTTGGTGCGACGCACGTTCACCGAAGGTGGCGGAGTGCCAGCTCTGATTGCGGTGCATCAAGATGCAACAGGCAAGGCAAAAGCATTGGCTCTGTCGTATGCCGAAGCAATCGGTGGCGCTCGTGCAGGAGTAATCGAAACAACATTTCCAGAAGAAACAGAAACTGACTTGTTCGGTGAGCAAGTTGTGTTGTGTGGCGGCGTGACTTCACTAGTGATGGCCGGTTTCGAAACACTTGTTGAAGCGGGCTACGCACCAGAGATGGCATATTTCGAGTGTCTGCACGAAGTGAAACTGATCGTTGACTTGATGTATGAAGAGGGCATCGCTGGCATGCGCTATTCGATTTCAGATACTGCTGAATACGGGGATGTAACTCGTGGACCACGAATTATCGATGCCGACACGAAGAAGCGAATGAAAGTTATTCTCGAAGAAATTCAGACTGGCAAGTTTGCCGAAGAGTGGATTGCCGAAAGCGACTCGGGCCGTAAGCGCTTCTCTGAACTTCGCAACGCGGGCAAGAATCATCCAATTGAGAAAATTGGGTCGCACTTGCGTTCGATGATGCCGTTTATATCCAAAGGTAAACAGAAGATTTCTGAAATATCAGGTGGCTGAAATATTCTAGCTAATCCCGAGTTGTTTAGTCGGGATTAGCCTGATAGTTTGCTCAAATGACAAATCCAAATTGGGGCTTTGATACTCGTCAAATTCATGCTGGCCAAGAACCAGACTCGGCAACGGGTGCACGCGCGGTGCCGGTTTACCGCACAACTAGTTATGTGTTTCGCGACGCACAACACGCGCAAAACTTGTTTGCACTTGCTGAGATCGGCAACATCTACACGCGAATAATGAACCCGACGCAGGGCGTGCTTGAAGCACGGTTGTCGTCGCTTGAAGGTGGCGTAACGACTGCAGTTGGTTTGCCCGGCGCGCTTGCTGTCAGTTCGGGTCAATCGGCTGAGTTACTTGCAATTTTGACTTTGGCAGAGGCTGGATCACACATCGTTTCATCGCCAACTTTGTACGGCGGCACGTACAACTTGTTTCATTACACATTGCCAAAACTTGGCATAGAAGTTTCGTTCGTTGATGACCCAGACAATTTGGATCAGTGGCGTGCAGCAGTCAAGCCAAATACGAAAGCGTTTTACGGCGAAGTTCTCGCCAACCCGCGCAACAGTGTGCTTGATATCGAAGGCGTTTCAAAGGTCGCACACGAAGTTGGTGTGCCGTTGATCGTTGACAACACAGTGCCTACTCCATATTTGATTCGTCCAATTGAGTGGGGCGCGGACATCGTGGTGCACTCGCTGACGAAATTTATTGGTGGTCACGGCACAAGCATCGGTGGCGCAATCATCGACGGCGGCACTTTCGACTTTGGTAAGGGCGACAAGTTTCCGAACTTCACTCAACCCGACCCGAGCTACCACGGCTTGGCGTATTGGCCAGCGCTTGGTGCAGGTTCGTACATTATTAAGGCACGCGTGCAAATGTTGCGCGACTTAGGCATGGCGACAACACCAGACAATGCGTTCAACTTCTTGCAAGGTCTCGAAACTTTGTCGCTACGAATGGATCGTCACTGGGCGAACTCGCAACGCGTCGGCGAATATCTAGCCAAGCACTCGCAAGTTGAAGAAGTGTTCTATGCAGGTTTGTCGACGAGCAAGTGGCACGAGCGGGCTAAGCGTTATGGTCGCGGTCTTGGCTATGGCTCGGTGTTGGCGTTCAACATCAAAGGTGGCCTTGAAGCGGGGCAAAAGTTTGTCGCGGGGCTCAAATTGCATAGTCATGTTGCCAATATTGGTGATGTGCGCAGCCTTGTAATTCACCCAGCTTCAACGACTCACAGTCAATTGACTCCGGCAGAGCAGGCTTCAACTGGTGTATTTCCAGGGCTGGTTCGTC
>JAQCDG010000024.1 GCA_027731085.1 Actinomycetota bacterium
GGTAAGCGTCTATGTTGAGATCACAGGTGGCGTCGACCCAATGCAAGAACATGCCAAAATAAATATTTTGCCCAACGGTCGAGCAATTGTCTACACGGGCACATCACCGCACGGTCAAGGACATGTAACTTCGTGGGCGATGATCGCCAGCAGCGAAACCGGCATCGATATCGCAGACATTGATGTCGTCTGGGGCGACACCGATCTCGTGCCAAATGGTGGCGGCACGATGGGTTCACGCTCGTTGCAACAAGGTGGCGTGGCGGTGCAAAAAGTTGCGATTGAATTGGTCGACCAAGCACGCAAACTGGCCGCGCAATTGCTCGAAGCCAACGAAGGCGACATTGTGCTCGACAAGTCAACTGGCGCATTTCATGTTGCCGGCACACCGTCAATTTCTAAGTCATGGTCTGAGGTCGCGAAAGCCGCTGACGCGAAATCGGGCATGATTCACGACGGTATTTTCGTCGCAAGTTCGGCAACCTTTCCGTTTGGCGCACATATCGCGATTGTTGAAGTCGACACTGAAACGGGTCAAGTGAAACATCGTCGTCACATCGCATGCGATGACGCCGGCAAAGTAGTAAATCCGTTGATCCTTGACGGTCAAATTCACGGTGGCATCGCCCAAGGCACAGCCCAAGCACTGCTTGAAGAGTTTCGCTACGACAGCGACGGCAACCCGTTGACAACTAATTTTGCCGACTACACATTTATTTCAGCAGTCGAACTGCCGAGCATTGAAGTCATCCACATGGAGACGCCAACTTTTGTAAATCCGCTTGGCGTAAAAGGCATCGGCGAATCAGGCACGATCGGTTCTACACCAGCGGTGCAATCAGCAGTGATTGATGCTGTGATGCACCTAGGTGTGCGTCACATCGACATGCCAACAACTCCGGAGCGAGTTTGGTCGGCAATCGCGAACGCCACGGCGTGAGCCTCGCAATCTAAAGCGAACGTCTCTGCTTAATTTTTTCGCACCGTAACTGAGTAATCTGTTGCAGTGAGCAACTCGCCGATTATCGCCGAAAACTTAGTGCGTCACTTCGGTGATGTGCATGCGGTCAAGGGCATCAACCTTGACATCAAAGCAGGCGAAGTTTTCGGTTTTCTTGGCCCAAATGGCGCGGGCAAAAGCACTGCCGTTCGCATGCTCACCACCCTGTTGCGACCGACATCAGGCACGGCGCGCGTTGCCGGCTTTGACGTCGTAACCCAAGCCGACCAAGTTCGTCGCAACATCGGCGTCGCGTTGCAAGACGCGGCGATTGATCCTCTAATGACGGGTGCAGAACTTCTCGCATTGCAAGCCGTGCTCTATGGCATTCCGGCGGCGGCGGTTAAAAAAAGATCTGACGAGTTACTCGAGCGAGTTGGTCTAACTGCTGCTGCTTCGCGTCGCGTATCGACATATTCGGGCGGCATGCGTCGCCGTCTCGACTTGGCTCTCTCATTGATTCATCAGCCGACAGTTTTATTCTTGGATGAACCAACGACTGGGTTAGACCCGATGAGCCGTCTAACACTTTGGGAAGAAGTGCGTCGCCTCAATCGTGAAGGCACGACTGTGATGTTAACGACACAATATCTTGAAGAAGTAGATCAACTCGCTGATCGAATAGCGATAATTGATCACGGCAAAATTGTTCGCGAAGGCAAACCTGCCGAATTGAAAGCCAGCGTCGGTGCACCAACTCTGATAATTAATACCAACATTGATCAAGCCGAAAAAGCCAAACTGGTGCTCAGCACTTTTGGTGACTTGCGACCTGGCGCCGAGGGTGCGCTCGGT
Organism: Actinomycetota bacterium; assembly: GCA_027731085.1. Classification (GTDB taxonomy): domain Bacteria; phylum Actinomycetota; class Acidimicrobiia; order Acidimicrobiales; family Ilumatobacteraceae; genus BACL27. The sequence goes on from JAQCDG010000024.1 coordinate 1,796, forward strand.
GTTGGTCTGCGTGGCGGCGCATCGCAAGTAACAGAGGTCGTGCGCAAACTTGATGAAGCGGGCGTGCATGTGCAACATCTCGAAATAAACGAACCAAGCCTCGACGATGTTTTCGCCGAAGCAACTGGCTATCGACTTGAAGGTGCCGACAACGCACCGCCTGCCGGCGACAACGGCGACGAAGAACCAAAAAAGAAAAAACGCCGGGGACGAAAGTGACCACCACTGCCACGCTTGTCAACGAGGTTGCGGTTCAACGCTCGACATCTGCTGCACTTCGCCAAACTCTGGCCCTAGCCAAACGCTCGACGCTAGAGCTTTTTCGCCAGCCAGCGCTTGTCGTGCCGAGCATTGTGTTTCCGTTGTTTTTTTCGTTTTTGGGCAACTCGTCATTTGGTAAAACAACTTCGTTGCCCGGGTTTCCAAAAGTCAATTCATATCTGCAGTTTCAACTCGCTGGCACGATCACCCAAGGTGTCTTGTTCGGCTCTGTAACTGGCGCAGCCGCATTAGCAACCGACATCGAAAACGGTTTCTTTGATCGCCTATTGGCATCGCCAACCTCACGGCTTTCAATTTTGTTTGGCCGACTTGCTGGCAGCGTTTTATTTGGTGCACTCGAAACTGCCGTTTTCGTGTTGGTGCTATTGCCGTTTGGCGCCGATGTCTCGGCAGGACTACCGGGCATCATCGCGATGATCATCAGCGGTGCATTGATCGCTCTTGCCGTAGGTGCACTGATGGCGTCAGTTGCACTCAAAACCGGCTCGTCAGAAGCTGTGCAGGGAACGTTTCCGTTGCTGTTTATCTTGTTGTTTTTTTCGAGTGCGTTCTTTCCGCGCGAAACAATGAGTGGTGTCTATAAAACTGTTGCTGGCCTCAACCCGATTTCACATTTAGTTGAAGGTCTTCGCGCACTATCACTTGAGGGCTTCAGCGTCTCTGCAACAGCACGAGCAATTTTGGTTCCGATGGCTATCGCAATTGTTGCTTTGTATATCGCCAGCAGACAACTGAATGCCCGACTGCGAGCAAACTAGTGATGAGTACCAACGCAAAAATAATTTTGTCGACGCGAGACATGCACGCGACGACGATGCGCAGTTCATGGCAACTTGTCAAGCGCGGGTTAATCAACACTCGCCGACTGCCATCGGCGTTTTTTCCGACACTCGCCATGCCAATTTTCAACATGATTTCTTTTTCGGGCACTTTCTTCGCACTTACAAAATTGCCGGGCTTTCCGACAGATCGATCGGTCAATTGGTTCATGCCTCTCGGTTTGGCAATGGGTGCAGCCTTCAGCGGTGTTGGGCTCGGGTTCTCACTCATCCGCGATCTCGAAAACGGTTTCTACGATCGCTTGCGCATGTCGCCGACATCACGCGCCTCGCTAATTATCGGACCAATTTTGGCCACATGGATTCGCGTAACGCTGGTAACACTGGCCGTGTTCGGCGCCGGAACAATGCTTGGTGCGCGACCAACAGCGGGTGCGATGAGTTATGTCTGTTCATGGATTGCAGCAATCGGAATATCTACGATTGGCGCTGGCTGGGGTTTGGGGCTCGCCTACCGATTTAAAGACATGCGTGGCGCGGCGATCATGCAGATGTCAATTTTCTTGACAATGTTTTTGTCAACCGCACAAGTGCCGCTATATGTAATGACAGGTTGGTTGCACACTGTCGCGCGCATCAACCCGATCACAAATATTTTTCGCCTGTCACGATCGGGTTGGGTCAATGCCAACGACCCTGGATATATGAGTTGGTCAAACAGCTACGGCGGATTAATTGCGATAGTTGCCCTGAGTACCCTGACGCTGATTTTCGCCTTGCGCAGCCTGAAAAAGATAGATAATTAACACGATTTGTGCGGTCGTGCCCTGCGGGGGCATGATTGCCTGCAGGGGTAAGTGTTCGGCAATGACGCTGAACTATACACGGGGGGGCTGAAAGTGAAAGTTTCAATCACGGTCAACGGCAAAACGCATGATAGCGATGTTGAGCCAAGAACTTTGCTGGTGCATTACATTCGCGAGGCAGTCGGGCTCACGGGCACAAATGTTGGTTGCGACACTTCAAGTTGCGGTGCTTGCACGATTCACATGAACGGCGAAGCGGTAAAGAGTTGCACGATTTTGGCAGTGCAAGCCGACGGCGCGAGGGTCACGACAATCGAGGGCTTGGCAAAAGACGGAGTGATGCATCCGATGCAAACTGCGTTCATGGAGAACCACGGTCTGCAATGCGGTTACTGCACACCGGGCATGGTGATGGCAGCGGTTGGTTTGCTAAATGAAAACCCCAAGCCGACAGAAGAAGAGGTACGCATGGGTCTTGAAGGCAACTTGTGTCGTTGCACTGGATATCACAACATCGTCAAATCTGTGCTCGCTGCCGCGAGCGCAAAGTAAAGGGGCGCCATGACAATCACCGAAAACAAACCCACCAAGATCATCGGCACACGGTTGCTGCGTCGTGAAGACCCACCTCTACTGACGGGCGAAGCGAAGTTCACCAACGATTTAAATATTCCTGGTGCGTTGCACTTGTCGGTTTTGCGATCACCTTTTGCTCATGCAAAAATTAAGTCGATCGATGTTTCGGCCGCGCTAAAAATTGTTGGCGTCGTTGCCATCTACACGGGCAAAGATTTGCAATCCGCATGGGCAGCACCGATGCCGTGCGCATGGCCAGTGACGACCGATATGAAAAATCCGCCGCACTTTCCGTTGGCGAGCGACAAAGTCAACTATGTCGGCGACGGCGTAGCCGCAATTTTGGCGACGAATGAAACTGCTTCACGCGACGCACTTGATGCAATCGATGTCGAATACGAGCCGCTCAAAGCAGTTGTCGATCTTGAAGATGCACTCAGCGACAAAAACATCATTCACAAAGATCTTGGTACCAACAAGAGCTACACCTGGCCATTACTTGTTGAAGAAACTCCTGGTTGCGTTGAAGAAGCGTTCAAGAAAGCAAAATACAAAGTCAAGGAACGTTACGTGCAACAGCGTTTGATTCCGATGGCGATGGAGCCGCGCGCAATTGCAGCAGTGCCGCAGCCTTTTGGGGGCGACATCACTCTCTACTCAGCGACTCAAATTCCACACATTTTGAAAGTGATGTCGGCGCTGACACTCGGCATACCCGAACAACAAGTGCGTGTCGTTGCACCAAGCGTCGGTGGTGGCTTCGGGTCAAAACTTGATGTTTACGCCGAAGAACTGTTGTGTATGGCACTCGCCCGCAAGCACAATACGCCAGTGCGTTGGGTTGAAGAACGCTCAGAAAATTCACATGCCACGATTCAAGGTCGCGGACAAATTCAACATGTCGAATTAGCCGCCGATGAGAAGGGCAAAATCACTGCAGTTCGCGTACGAATCATCGGTGACATGGGTGCATATCTGCAACTCGTCACACCTGGCGTGCCATTGCTTGGTGCGTTTTTGTATGCAGGTGTCTATGACATCCCAAAGGCATACGACTTCAGTTGCACTTCGGTGTTTACAAACTTGACACCGACAGATGCATACCGTGGTGCTGGTCGACCAGAGGCGACTTATGCAATCGAAATGGCGATCGAAGCACTCGCCCGAGAGATGAAAATTGACTCGTTCGAATTGCGCAAGCGCAATTACATCAAAAAAGAACAGTTTCCGTATACGGCTTTCAGTGGCCTGACCTATGACTCGGGCGATCACCTGTTGGCGGCCGAAAAAGCAGCCAAAATGACCGACCTGGCTGGTGTGCGTGCACAACAGAAAAAACAAAATGTGCCTGGCGCGACGAAACTGCTCGGCGTGGGCATGAGTTCATATTTTGAAATGTGTGGTCTTGCGCCGTCGCGCGTGTTGGCATCGCTCAACTACTCAGCCGGCGGTTGGGAAGCCGCAACAGTGCGCGTTTTGCCGACCAACAAAGTGCAGGTCATCACCGGCACTTCGCCACACGGTCAAGGACACGAAACTTCGTGGGCGATGATCGCCTCAGAAAAACTCGGTGTCGCACCCGAAGATGTGGATGTCTTGCACAGCGACACGGCGATCTCGGCGCTGGGTCTTGATACTTATGGTTCGCGAAGTTTGCCAGTTGGCGGTGTCGCGATCGCACTTGCCTGCGACAAGGTAATTGAGAAGGCAAAACTGATTGCCGCTCATCAACTTGAATGCGCAGCCGAAGACTTGCAGTTTGTGGGTGGCACATTCAGCGTCAAGGGCTCGCCCGATCGTGCTTTGCCGCTTGCGGCAATCGCGTTTGGCGCGTTCACGGCGCACAACCTGCCAGATGGTTGCGAACCGAATCTTGAAGCCCAAGTTTCATATGACCCACCGAACTTTTCGTGGCCATTCGGCACGCACATGTGCGTCGTCGAAGTCGACACCGAAACAGGTGCGGTGAAGATTTTGAAATATATCGCGGTGGATGACTGCGGCAATCAAATCAATCCGCTGATTGTTGAAGGTCAAGTGCACGGTGGCGTCGTGCAAGGCATCGCCCAGGCGTTGTTTGAAGAAGCCGTTTACGACGAGGATGGCAACTTGAAGACGGCGACGCTGATGGAATATCTGGTGCCTGCGGCGAGCGATTTGCCGTCGATTACGACTGGTCACACGGTCACGCCGTCACCAACGAATCAACTCGGTGTTAAAGGCATCGGTGAAGCAGGCACGATCGGTGCGGCACCAACGGTGATCACCGCGATCATCGATGCGCTCTCAAGTCTTGGTGTCACCACTATGGCGATGCCTGCGTCGCCACAAACGGTGTGGAGAACAATTCAAGAAGCAAGTCGTGGAGGTAAGAAATGATTCCTACAGCATTTGATTACAAGCGAGCATCGTCTGCCGCCGAAGCGATATCGCTAGTTAGCCAATATGGCAGTGATGCGAAGTTTCTTGCCGGTGGTCACAGTTTGTTGCCACTGATGAAGTTGCGTCTCGCCCAGCCAGCAATGCTGATTGACATCGGCCGTGTCAAAGACTTGTCATACATCAAAGATGCGGGAAACCACATCGCGATTGGCGCATTGACACGCCACATGGATGTCGAGACTTCAAAAGTTTTGCATGAGCACGCGCCGTTGCTTGCACATGCGGCTGGTCATGTTGGCGATTCACAAGTTCGCCACCGTGGCACAATCGGTGGTTCAATCGCTCATGCCGACCCAGCCAGCGATCTGCCAGCGACGACTCTTGCTCTTGGCGCGACTTATGTCGTGCAAGGACCAAAAGGTCAACGTGAAATTGCCGCCACGAAGTTTTACAAGGGCTTTCTTGAAAGCGATTTGGCTGCCGACGAAATGTTGATCGAAATTCGTGTGCCAAAAATGCAAGGCGCCGGCTGGAGCTTTCAAAAGTTCAATCGTCGCGCACAAGACTGGGCGATTGTTGGTGTGGCGGCATGGCGTCGCAAAGGCGAAGCAGGTGTGGCACTCGTGAATATGGGTTCGACACCAATCCTCGCCACTAGCGTGGCGACCGCAATCGCCAAAGGCGCTTCAGTCAGCGATGCTGCGGCTATGGCATCAAACGAAGCCGACCCGCAAAGCGACTTGAATGCTTCGACCGATTATCGCAAGCATTTGGCAAGCGTTCTGGTGCGACGTGCACTTGAGGCTGCTTCAAAATAAGCGACTTAAATATTTATTTGTGCGGCTGAGCGGGTCGCAATATACGGCTTGAAATATTTGGCGCGAATCTCGTTGTGCAGAGGGTTCTCGTCGTAAACACGCCAGCCTGCGACATCATCGAAAGTTGCGGCGATCAAATAGTTGGCGTTCGTCGCGGCTGATACACCCAAGTCGGGGCCACAGTGATAACTGCGCACGGTTTCAATTTGCTTAACCATGTCGTGCAACACTTTTGTGACTGTTTCGTGATAGTTCGCAGGCACTTGGTCGTTCCAAGTTATTGCCACGACGTGCTGCAACATCAGATCAGCCCCGCATATGCGCCGCCATCAACCTGCAAATTGACACCGGTTACGAATTTCGCCGACTCGCTGCACAAAAACGCCACGACGCTGCCAAAGTCTTTCGGGTCGCCGACAAAACCGGCCGGTATATCAAGCGTCTTGGCATCTGGTGTTGCGCCATAGAGCTGTCTGATGCGATCGGTGTCGTGCGTGCCAGGTTGCACCGTGTTCACGGTTACGCCGTCACCAGCGACTTCGCGCGCAACAGTTTTTAGAAAGCCGGTCAAACCAGCGCGCGCCGTGTTTGACAAAATCAAATTCGCCATCGGCTGACGCACGGCGATCGAAGTTATAGCTACAACTCTGCCCCACTTGCGAGTTTGCATTTGTGGCACGACAAGTTTCGTCATCGCGATCATCGACATCAAACCATTGGCAAAAGCCTTGTCGTAACTTTCAACACTTGTACTGGCAAAGTTGCCGGCCGGCGGGCCGCCACTATTCAAAATCAAAATGTCGATACTTCCGAGAATTTTTGTGGCTTGCCCGACAAAACTTTCGCCGCCAGCAACCGACGAGACGTCGCACGACACACCGACACATGAGTTGCCAATTTTCGTGGCAGCATCAGCAGCGCGTTTGGCATCGCGACCGCACACGACAACTCGCACGCCGTCATTGGCTAAAGCCTGCGCGGTGGCAAACCCCAAGCCTGCAGAACCCCCTGCTACCGCTGCGGTGCGTCCAGTCAAGCCAAGATCCATAAGTCTTCAGATTAGAGCGCCAGACGGTGCTACGACGCCCCTGAGTCGACCTATTCATGCCGCACGATAACCATTCGGTCACGCAGTGAGCCTTATAATTGGCCCTGTTAGGTGGTGAGACCCAATGGGCCGATCGGCAATTCCGCCGCGGTCGAGTGAGCGTTACCTTGATGCGATAGCCGACGCGGAGACGTTTCCGTATTGGTTAGACGACGTTGACGAGCCCGACTCGAACCCAACTGCAGTTCACGACGAAGACTGCGACTTGTGCGTGGTCGGTGGCGGTTTCACTGGCCTTTGGACTGCGATCATCGCCAAGCAACGCGACGCGAATCGTGATGTCGTGTTAATTGAGTCGCACGAAATTGGTTCGGGCGCCAGCAGTCGCAACGGCGGCTTTATGGATTATTCGTTGACGCATGGCATCGCCAACGCCCAAGAGAGATTTCCCGACGAGGTGGCGATTCTCGAACAACTCGGCCGCGAGAACTTTGCCGAAATCGAAAAAGTTATCCGTGAACACAACATCGACTGCGACTTCGAGCGCAACGGTGCGATTGAAGTAGCAAGCAGTTGGCATACAGAAAATTACACCGACGAATTGCAAGAAGACTTCGCGCAGTTGCGCGACCTTGGTCATGATGTCGTTTGGCTTGATCGCGATGCGATGCGCAGCGAAGTGCACTCGCCTGTTTTCACGGGTGGCTTATGGGCCAAAGATTCGTCTGCGCTGGTCGATCCGGCACGATTGGCGTGGGGCCTCAAGCGAGTTGCGCAAAATTTTGGAGTGAGAATTTACGAAGATACTCGCGCAATCGATTTACACGACACCAAAAGAAAAATCGAGATCAAGACCCCCCTGGCAAAAATCAAAGCCAACAATGTTGCGTTGTCGACAAATACTTTCAAGCCATTGTTGCGCAAAATAAATAAATACATCGCGCCTGTTTATGACTATTGCCTCGTCACCGAACCGCTAACCCCAGAACAAGTCGTGAGTGTTGGCTGGCGCAACCGTCAAGGTCTTGCCGATGTGTCCAACCAATTTCATTATTTCAGGTTGACTGCCGACAACAGAATTTTGTGGGGCGGCTACGACGCGATTTATTACTTTGGCGGCCAGATGGACAAAGAACTCGAATCACGCCCCGAATCGTGGGCGATGCTTTCGCGACAGTTCTTCACGACATTTCCGCAACTTGAGGGCGTTAAGTTTTCGCACATGTGGGGTGCGCCGATCGACACCTGCGCGCGCTACAGCGTTTTTTGGGGCACACAGTTCGACAATCGCGTCGCTTATGCACTCGGCTACACAGGGCTTGGGGTCGCAGCATCACGTTTTGGTGGTGAAGTGATGCTTGATCTCTTGGCTGGCGATGAAACTCGTGCCACACAAACCGAGTTCGTCAAAACTAAGCCACGCGCATTTCCGCCTGAGCCGTTTAGGTTCATCGGCATTCAGGCGACTCGTTGGTCGCTCGACTATGAAGATCGCACGGGCAAGCGCAACTTGTGGTTGCGCCTACTTGACCGCTTGGGCTTGGGCTTTGACTCGTGATCTTCTAGCCTGACAACATGAGTTTGCAGTCAGTCGCCGATGTACGAAGCGCACTTGACGAACATAATTATCTCGCCAGCGACGGTTTGGCGACGGCAGTTTTTTTGGCGATTTCGCTCAATCGACCGTTACTTCTTGAGGGCGAGGCCGGTGTCGGCAAAACCGAACTGGCAAAAGTTTTGGCGACGATTCGCAACAGCGAACTGATTCGTTTGCAGTGCTACGAAGGCATCGACGCCGCACAAGCAATGTATGACTGGGACTACTCACGACAGTTGCTACACCTGCGCACAGTCGAGGCAACAGGCGAAGCAACCACGATCGGCGCCGACAAACTCGAAGGTCAGCTCTATAGCGAACGGTTTTTGATTCGTCGCGCACTGTTGCAAGCGATTGATCAGCACGCTGGCGTGTCACCCGTCTTGTTGATCGACGAAATTGACCGTGCTGACGACGAATTCGAGGCATATTTGTTAGAAGTGCTTTCAGATTTTCAAATCACCATCCCCGAACTCGGCACATACAAAGCCACGACGCCACCATTGGTTGTTCTAACTTCGAATCGCACCCGCGATGTGCACGACGCGCTCAAGCGTCGATGTCTATATCACTGGGTCGAGCATCCAGACTTTGATCGCGAAGTAGAAATCGTCAAGCGTCGTGTGCCACAAGTTGCCGAGACTCTTGCTCGACAGGTCGCGGCTGCGGTCGAAGCGCTGCGCAAAATGCAACTTTACAAACCACCAGGTGTGGCTGAGACCATCGACTGGGCAACCGCACTCGGTCGTCTTGGTGTCGGCGAACTTGACGAGTCGGTCGTGCAAGCAACGCTTGGCACCGTGCTCAAGTATCGCGAAGATCACGAGCGTGTGCGCGACAATGGTGTCGCCACACTGGTCAAGCAAGCCTTTGAACGCGGCTTGTACAGCAACTGATGACAACCCAGTCATTAGCCCTGTCGCCTGCCCACAAAATGGCGGTGGCGTTTGCCCGCATCTTGCGCGGCGCAGGCATTGATGTGCCACTCGATTCAGTGATTGTTTTTGTCGGCGCGTTAAGCAAGATCGGTCTAGAAAATCGCGACGATGTTTACTGGGCTGCATATGCAACTCTGATTCGCCGTCATGAAGATACACAAATTTTTGATCGTGCATTTGCCGTATTTTGGGATCAACTGATCGCCGTTGATATGGCCTCATACGAACAACAGACTGAGTCTGTGACGCTGTTAATCGATAGCGAACAAGAAGACAACGACGACTCAAGTGCAGAAGCACTTGAAGAAGATGAAAACACGCTCGCCTTGCGATTTTCGAGCGTTGAAACCCTGCGCGAAAAAGATTTCGCCGCGTACACCGACTCAGAGTTGCGCGAAGCAGAGCAATTTATGTCAAGTTTAAAACTCGCTGGGCCACCAAAGCGTTCGTTACGACTGCAAAAAGCGAATCGCAAAGGCTCGCGTCACGATATTCGCCGCACGATGCGCGCGGTGCTGCAAAATGACGGCGAGCCAATCGAAAGATATTGGCGCGAACCAAGCACGAAGTTGCGACGACTAGTTGTATTGCTCGACATCTCGGGCTCGATGGAGCCATACGCCCGGGCATTATTGCGATTCATGCACGCCGCCGTGGTCGGTCGTCAACGCGTTGAAGCATTCACACTCGGCACTCGCCTGACTCGCATCACCCGTGAACTTGCAAATCGTGATCCAGATCGCGCTCTGGCCCGAACATCTGCACAAGTCTCAGATTGGAGCGGCGGCACGCGCCTCGGCGAATGTTTGCAAAACTTCAATGACAACTGGGGCGTCGGCTCGCTGGCGCGCGGTTCAATTTTTGTAATTCTCTCTGACGGATGGGATCGCGGCGAGCCCCAAGTACTCGCCGAGCAAATGTTGCGCCTACAACGGGTGGCATATCGCGTCATCTGGGTTAATCCATTGAAAGTCAGCCCTGGTTATGCACCTCTGGCTCGTGGCATGGCAGCGGCAATGCCATATATTGATGACTTCGTTGAAGGGCATTCTCTTGAAGCGTTGCGCGAATTAACTGCGGTTATTGCGCGCGAGTCGCAAGAGTCAAGCAAAACACGAAAGGTCGTGAGTCATGCGTGAGATTTTGGGCGACATAGATCGTTGGCGCGCGCAGAACAAACGCATCGCAGTTGCGCGAGTTGTCGACATCGAAGGTTCGGGCCCACGCGACCCAGGTGCGGCGATGGCGGTCAATGAGGATGGCGAAGTATGTGGCTCTGTTTCTGGCGGTTGCGTCGAAGGCGCCGTAGTCGCTGAAGCGTTAGAAATTTTGAACAGCAAAAATCCGGGGCGACTCGTTAAATTTGGCTATTCAGACGACGAGGCTTTCGCAGTTGGCTTAACTTGTGGCGGCGTTGTGCATCTTTTTATTCAGCCGCTTAGTTGGTGAAAAAGAGACAATGCTCTACACAGCCCTCGCCGAACGCGTTCGCAAAAACAAACCTGTCGTGTTGTTGACCGTGATCGACGGTCCTAACACTGGCGCCACGCTATTGGTTGCACCAGATCAAACTCAGATCGAAACGCTAGGCACTCTCGGCAACGCTGAACTTGATCGTGTCGCATCGCGTGATGCAATTGGCGAACTTGAAGCGGGTCGCACAAGCGTGCGCAACTATGGCCCCGCTGGGCAAGTTACGCCAGAAGATCTGCAAGACACGCCAGTGGTGCGAGTTTTTGTTGAATCATTTTCACCGCCACCACAAATGATTATTTTTGGAGCAGTTGACTTCACCGCGGCGCTCGCTCGCGTGGCAAAAGTTTTGGGTTATTACGTCGTGGTCTGCGATGCGCGCGAAGTGTTCGCGACGAAGCGCAGGTTTCCGATGGCTGACGAAGTGCTCGTCACTTGGCCGACGCCAGTTCTAACTGCCCGAGGCTCAGACCTCGGGCCCCGGGATGCGATTTGTATTTTGACTCACGACCCAAAATTTGACGTGCCGGCGATACAAGGTGCGCTCGCAACTTCGGTCGGCTACATCGGTGTGATGGGCAGTCGCAAGACACATGCCAAAAGACTTGAGCGTCTTGCCGAAGTGGGCGTCACAAAATCACAAGATCTTGCTCGGTTGATGTCGCCAATTGGGTTAGATATTGGTTCGCGCACGCCTGAAGAAACGGCAATTTCGATTTGCGCCGAAATTATCGGCAAGCGTGTTGGTCGAAATGTGCCATCACTCTCTAATGGTGAAGGCCCTATTCATAAGTAACTTTTGTTTCAATGAATTATGCAGTCGGGTCAACCCACCGAACCCAGTTGACTCGTGACTCGTCAATTTGATGAACCTCAACACTGCGACCATTTGTCGGTGCTTGAATAACAATGTTTTCGACACCGAGCGACATCGAGATGTGGCCTGGATACCACGCCAAGTCACCAAGACGCACTTCGCTTGATTTGATGCGTTCGCTGAATGCATATTGCTGTGCCGACCCACGTGGCATTTTGATGCCAGCATTTGACCACGCAAACTTTATTAGCGCCGAACAGTCGAGTGCTTTGCCTGGCTCGTCGGCATTCGTTTTATATGGCACACCGAGTTGAGTTAATGCGGCGAACAACACCTTTTGGCGCGAGAGATCCGACTGCAACCAGGCGCGTTCTAAATCTTTGTTGCTGATTTCAAGATGTTTAGCGACAATCATTGCAATACTTTTTATCCAGCGTGAAGCAACATCGCGTTGTTCAACGGCACTGACCTCGCCTGCCGATTCAAGGGCCTCAACTGCCCGCTGGGCTTGCATCGATACCCAGGCTGACTCAATGGCTGACATCGGCTTGGCTTCGACGGGTTCAGGGTTCATCACACCAAAGATAGAAAAACTGGGCAAAACACCCATTGACAGCAAAAGTGCTATCGCCAACGCACGCGAAGTAACCCTGACCAATTTTGGATAATACGAAACTAGAGCTGTCATGTTTTGTTGTCCTTTCGGACCCGCCAGAGTTGGCAGGCATTCGACTGTTAAACGCTCTCCGCCACAGAGAACCCCAGTTCGCGCCTTAATTACTTACTTGTCATTACAATAAACAAGCCGTGTAACAGGGTAACGAGATCACCGTGAATGCGATGTAGCACATGTCACTGCGTCGACATTGCGAAGCCTTAGATCAAACACGCGAATCTTGCGCGTTTGTACTTGTCGTGATTATAAAAGAAGTTTTATACTGCTCTCATGGCAATTTCTTCTAAGTCTCTTAAAGCAAAAAGTGAAGCTCAACAAAAAATCGTTGCCAAAGAATTGCGCAAACTCAGAATTAAGTCTGACCTAAGTCAAGATGAACTCGCCACACGCGCCGGTATCGACCGCAAGACGATTAACCGCATTGAAAACGGGCATTTTTCGCCAACATTAGACACGATTACGCGCTTAAGCGTCGTGCTCAAGATCACCCCAGGTACTTTATTGGGTAGTGGTCGCAGCGCAAAAAAGTAATTCGCAAATTTCAACGACTGTTGCAGTCTTGTTGGCTGCCGGCAGTGGCTCCAGATTTGCCGGCAACGCCCACAAACTATTGACCGTCATCAATAGCCAAACTGTTTTCATGTGGTCGCTACAACATTGCATTGCTGCACAATTTCAGCGGATCATTATCGTCACTGGCGCAGTTGATCTGTCATCACAAATTTCTGATGCACAATCTGCTGAAGCAAACTTGATCACAGTTCACAATGAAAATTGGCAAACTGGCATGGCCAGTAGTCTGCAATGCGGTCTCACCGAAGCGCAGCAGCGTGGCGCGAGCAGCGTCGTAGTCGGCTTAGCCGATCAGCCCGCTATTAAACCAGAGAGTTGGCAACGCGTCGCCGACTCGACCGCGCCTCTTGCAGTCGCAACATATAACGGAGTGCGCGGCAACCCCGTTCGAATACACGCCGAACTTTGGTCGCTGCTGCCAACTAGCGGCGACGAAGGTGCGAGAAGTCTTTTTAAGTCGCACAAAGATCTACTCGAAGAAGTCGCGTGTGACGGCTCTGCCCAAGACCTTGACACGACAAGCGACATCGAGACATTGAAAAAGATTCTCAGCAAATGACCAAGGCTTCAGCGCAAGACATCGCTCGCGTCACCGAACTTCTCGGTCGAAAACCGCAAGGCGAGTTCGAAGTTGTCGTGCGCGACAAAAACGGCGAACCAGTCGTCGTCAAAAACGAACCGTTACTTTTTGACGGCACGCCCATGCCCACAAGATATTGGCTTGTTGGCGCAATAGCGCACATCGCCGTGAGTCGTCTCGAGTCGGCTGGTTGCATCAATATCGCCGAAAGCGAGATCGACCCCGAAGAACTTCGTTTGACTCACGAGCGCTATGCCGCTGAGCGTGATAGTGCGATACCAGCCGACCATGCAGGGCCACGACCCCACGGCGGCGTTGCCGGCACCAGGGTCGGCGTCAAATGCTTGCACGCCCACTATGCAAATTGGCTCGTCAATAAAAACGATGTCGTCGGCCAATGGGTCGACAAGCGACTTCAACAAATCTGACAACACTTACTAGTGTGCGTAATTAATGGATAAAACACTCGCGGCAATCGACATCGGCAGCAACTCGACAAATTTGCTGATCGTTGACCAAGCGGGCCAAACGCTTCAACGCATTGTTCGCTCAACACGGCTTGGTGCCAACATCGGCGCAACTGGCGCCCTGAGCGCAGAATCGATGCAGCGAACGCTTGAGTGCTTGCGCGAATATGAGTCGCTAATCAAGCAGCACAATGTCTCTCACCGCCGCACCGTCGCGACCGCAGCATGCCGCGCAGCCAAAAACACCGGCGAGTTTTTCGCCAAAGTTGAAAAGATTTCAGGCGCCGCACCAGAACTAATTACAGGCGAGATCGAAGGCGCTCTATCTTTCGTTGGTGCGACGAGTTCTTTTGACGACAGAATCTCGACACTGGTCGTAGATATTGGTGGTGCCTCCACCGAACTTATGGTCGGCACAGATACTTTAGATTTTGCGGTCAGTCTTCCGTTTGGCGCAGTCAACCTCACCGAATCAGAACTGCATCGTGACCCGCCGAGACCCGAAGAGTTAACAAATGCGATTTCTCTGGTTTCTGATGGGGTCGATGACGTTGCACATAATTATCCACTTATCGGTGAAGTTGAGCGCGTAGTTGGCGTCGCCGGCACGATCGTGACTGTTGCCGCCGTCGAAGTGGGTCAAAAAACTTTCGATCCGGCGGCGCTGCATAAATTGACGCTTTCGCGCGACGCTGTCGAAGATGTCTTTCGCACTTTGGCAACAGAGCCGCTGCGCGACCGCGTATTTAACCCTGGCTTGCCGCGCGATCGTGCCGACATCATCGTCGGTGGCTGTTGTGTGCTCGTTGCAGTAATGCGGCGGTTGCAGATTTCTGAAATCGTCGTCAGTCAATATAATTTGCTTGACGGACTAATCTCTGAATTGCGAAAGAAAATATCTTGAGTCACTCGTCGAACACATCACCGAAACGGTTTTTGCATCCTGCTGGTGCGCCCGTCGCCCCGCCGCGACTTTACGGTCAGCGAATAATGATGCGACCATTGGTAACCCACGATTTTGAAGCCTGGAGTGAGGTGCGGCTGCGCAATGTCGAATGGCTAACAGTTTGGGAGCCGCGCCGTTCAGACTTTCTTGCCGACC
>JAQCDG010000025.1 GCA_027731085.1 Actinomycetota bacterium
CAGTTATCACCGTGATTTTTATGGCGAACTTGGCGACTTGATAAATGCCGGCGACAGCACCGATCGGCTTATTGTCGAGCGCGAAGTTTCAGGTTGTGAAGTCGCGCCAAGCGCCAAGGCGATTGTTGTGGGCAAAGACGACGAAGTCATTGTGACACCTATAGACATCGTCGCATTACGGCGCAGTGAAGGCGCGAGCGATCAGAAACTTGTTCGGCAATTGCGCGCCGCCCAGCGCCAAAATTTTGAAACAGCCTTCGCCGCCTCAAAATTTGTGCGAGGCTTCACTGAAGATGGTTCATATGTCATTGGTTCGAAGGCGAGATAAATAGTGTTGCGGGCAATTGAGTTGTGGCGCGGGGGAATCGCGCTGGTATCGCCGTTTCGCACATCTTTTGGTACAGACACGTCGCGCGACTTGCTTTATGTTCGTGCAGTTGGCGACGAACATTCTGGATGGGGAGAGTGCGTCGCTGGCACTGAGCCGAATTATTCGTCTGAGTATCTCGAAAATTGCGTTGAAGTCATTTCGAGATTTCTGGTGCCGATGTTATGCGCCGACTCGACGGCACAGAGTTTTATAGCCGACGCGGCGCCGATTCGTGGCAACTACATGTCGAAGGCCACTGTCGAGGCGGCATTACTCGACTTGCAACTACGTGATCAGAAGATTTCTCTCGCCAAGTTCTTGGGCGCGAACAAAACCAAAGTGCCTTCTGGCGTCTCGGTCGGCATTCAAAACAATTTGAATAATTTAGTTCGCGTTGTTGGTGAGTATCTGGCGCAGGGTTATGTGCGAGTCAAGCTAAAAATTGAACCAGGCAGCGACATCGAACTTGTGCGCACCGTGCGCAAAGAATTTGGCGACGAAATTTTATTGCAAGTCGATGCCAACGCCGCATACACCGTGGCCGACGCGAAGCATCTCAAACAACTTGATGCGTTTAACTTGCTGTTGATCGAGCAACCGTTGCCAGAAGATGACTTGGCGGGCCATGTTGAACTCGCGCGACAGATCAACACACCTGTGTGTCTGGACGAATCGATCACTTCACTCGATACTGCTCGCGGGGCGCTCGACCTCAAAGCGTGTTCGGTGATCAATATCAAGCCCGGTCGTGTTGGCGGATATCTCGAAGCAAAAAAGATTCATGATTTGTGCTTATCGCGTGGCGTGCCGGTGTGGTGCGGGGGAATGCTCGAGACTGGCATTGGTCGCGCGGCAAATCTTGCGTTGGCTGCATTGCCAGGTTTTACTTTGCCAGGGGATATCTCTGCGTCAGCCCGTTACTTCGCTCGCGATATCACCCCGCCATTCGTTATTGAAAGCGGCCATATTGAAGTGCCAAACACGGTAGGTATCGGCGTCGAACCTCTGCCAGAAATGCTGGCGAACTTTAAACGAACCGCCGTGTTCGAAGTCGCAAAAAACTAGTTCTCGAGTTCGAAAACGATGTTTGTTTCAGGTAGTCCGTCTTTTTTCTTAAACAGACCTGAGACAACCAAGTAAACCGAGAACAATTTGTAGGTCAGGCCATATTGCTTGGCGATTGCTTTGCGCACGGCGACAGCCTGCTCGCCAGTCACTAACCGCGCAACGCCAGAAAACTTAGGCGCTGTTGGGTCAACTCGCCCCTTGACATCACAAACTTGGACTTCAACTTTTGAATTTGCCCGAACACGCTTGACCTTGCCCACATTAGTTTCGGTGATCACGCCGTAACTATTTGGGTTGTCTCCGAACTGCGTAAACCAAACTGGGCTGCGAACGGGCTCGCCAGATTTGCGAAATGTGATCAGCGAGACATATTTCGCTGATTGTAGAACTTCTGCAGAATTTGGATTGTTCGTCATTTTATTATCGAATTTCTATACTTGTCGGGGAGGGGGGACTTGAACCCCCGGCCTCCTGGTCCCAAACCAGGCACGCTACCAACTGCGCCACTCCCCGGACTGAGTAATGCTACCGACTAACGAGCCCGCGAACAGCGGTGAGAAAATTATTTACGTCGTCATTATCTACGTAGCGCACAACGCCTGCCCGCACAACACCACCACTGTCAGTTAGCCCAAGTTGGGCCGCGACCTCAACCGCGTAAGAATCGCCAGACCAGACTGCAATTTTCTTCGCGGCCAGTTCTTGCGCGACGCGATCAGGCGACATCGAATCAAGTGTGAATGAAACTGTCGGCGCACGCATTTCTAGATCGTGTGGGCCCCAGACACGCACGCCCCGCGTTTCTAGCAAGCCCTCGAGCAGCGGTGCAAACACCGCACGTTCGATGGCTTGAAGTCTTTGCATATCTTCTTCGATCAAAAATCGCGCAGCGGCCTGCGTTGCCGCGATGCATTCAAAGTTTGGCGTACCTGTTTCAAATCGTCGCGGCCCAGTGTCGCTGGCTGGTCGAACCTTGGCGACAGGCAGCGAATCAAGAAGTGCAGGCTCGATATACATCACTCCAGCGTGTGGCCCATACCATTTATATGGCGATGTCGCCAGCACGTCGCAACCCAACTCGCGAATATTAATTTGCTTGTGTGGTGCGAGAGCCACCGCATCGACAAAAACTCGTGCACCTTGTTTGTGAGCAATTTCGATTACAGATTTCAGATCGGGCATCGTGCCGATCAAGTTCGAAGCACCCGTGACGGCGACCCATTTCGTTCGATCATTCACGAGTTTTTCGAGAGCAGCCATATCGAGTCGGCCGGTTTGCGGATCAAACGGAGTCAGCACGTGCTCGGCGCCCGAAAGTTCGCAGGCAATTCGCCACGGCGAAACATTTGCTTCGTGATCTAAACGAGTGCCGACAATTCGATCACCTGGTTTAAGTGTTCGAGCAATCGCACGAGTTAGCGACATCGTCATTGTCGTCATGTTCGCACCAAGACAAATGCCCGCAGGGTCAGCACCAAGAAATTCGCCGACAACACTTCGCGTTGACTCAAGCAACGCATCGCATGCATCCGCTGCGGCGAAGTAACCGCCAGTGTTGGCGTTCGAGCCAGTTGCAGCCCACTCGGTCATCGCGTTGATTGCGACATCGACCATTTGCGTGCCCGCTGGTCCGTCAAAACGCGACCAACCGTCGGTCACCCCAGGAAAGTGATGACGCAGCGAATTATTCTGCGCGTTTTGCAATTTTCGCGAGTCGCTTTGCGGCCTTGCCGGTTGGCTCAATGCTGCGCTGATCTAGGTCGCCGACTTCGACGCCGTTGGCGAATCGCACTCGGTATCGCAGCCAATTAAAACCATTTGCAAGGATAACTTTGCCGTCGCTGCCGACAGCCACACCGTTAAGTTCAACCGTTGATCGCACTGTGTCACCCATGCTCAAATTTAATTGGCCGTCGTGAGGGTTTGCCAGGGCGTGAGGCTTCCAGCTTTGAGTCCCAGAAGCAGGAGCATTCGAATTTGTCGTCATAGTCATAGTTTGCCACAGATACACTGCTCGGCACTGTGAAAACAACACTCGAAGCCCTAGAAGGCAACAAAATCAAACTTTCAATTGAAGTTGACGAGACCGAATTCGACCGTTATCTGGACGGCGCATTTCGCAAAATCTCAACTCAGATTCGCATTCCTGGTTTTCGTCAAGGCAAAGCCCCAAGACAGTTGATCGAAGCACAAATCGGCAAAGAAGCAGCCCGATCGCAAGCGATCGAAGATGCAATTCCGGCTTCGTTGGCACTGGCGGTGCGTGAACATGATCTCGACATCATCGCCACACCAGAAGTCAACCTCACAAATGGACAAGAAGTCGGCAACATCATTTTTGACGCAACTTGTGAAGTTCGCCCTGTTGTTGAAATTGCTGGTTACAAGAATCTGAAAGTTGAAATGCCGTCTCTAGTTGCCAGCGACGAAGATATCGATGAAGTCGTCAAATACGAACGCAAGCGTCATGCAACTTTGAGCGACGCAGATCGTCCGGCGAAACTCGACGATCAAGTGACACTCGATCTTGTGGGTTCGCGCGATGGCGAGCCATTGCCAGGTTTGAATGTCGACGATTGGCTCTATGAAGTTGGTCGTGGTTGGGTTGCCGAAGACTTCGACAAGCAACTTACTGGTGCAACAACGGGCCAGAAACTTGAGTTCACTTCGATTCCGTCGGGTATGACCGAGCCAGCCGATTTTGTCGTCACCGTAAAAAAAATTCAAGAGCAAGTGTTGCCAGAATTAACTGACGAATGGGTGGCGGAGCATTTAGCCGAACATGAAACGATTGAAATATGGAAGTCAGCAGTGCGAACACGAATCGAAGATTCGCGCCTAAATCAAGTTCGCAATACGGTTGTCGAAAAGGCGACTGCCGCACTGGCAGCACTTCTCGAGATCGAAGCACCAGAAGCGATGGTCAATAGTGATTTGCGTGGGCGTGTGCAAAACACATTGAAGCAGTTCGAGTCACAGGGCATTTCAATGGAGCAATGGCTATCGGTGACTCAGCAGACTGCCGAACAATTCGTCGATGCATTGAAAGAACAGTCTGTGCTGGCGACAAAAGTCGACATCGCGTTGCGTGCCGTTGCCGTTGCCGAAAAACTTGACGCGACAGAAGACGACCTTGAGCGACAATTCGCACGCATTGCAACACAAGTTAAGAAAAAGTCGGCAGCAATTCGCAAAGCATACGAAAAGAACGACGCGGTCTCTGATCTTAAAGCGCAAATTGCGAAGTCGAAAGCAATCGACTGGTTGCTGCACAACTCACAGTTCGTCGATGAAAAAGGCAACGCGATCGACAACGAAACGATTTTGGGTGAGCATGATCACGATGAAATTGACATCGTTGGTGAAGCGCACGAGCACGATGACGAGCATGATCACAAGCACTAAGGTGCTATAAATACGGGCTCTAATAGTCCGCAAAAACCTGAGGTTACGAACTAGCGTTGAGGGTCAGCAATTAAAGTGTCGTTCAATTATGACGCGTTAATTGAAACCGATTAGCAAAGAGGATTCTTTCGTGGATTTTGTTCGCAATTATTACGTTCCAAATGTCACCGAGCAGACCAGCCGTGGCGAGCGCGTCTATGACCTTTACAGTCGCTTGCTCAAAGAGAACATCATCATTCTTGGCACACCGATCGACGACACGATCGCCAACTTAGTGTGCGCACAGTTGATTCACCTTGAGAGCGAAAACCCTGACAAAGACATCAACATTTATATCAACAGCCCAGGTGGCGACATCTCAGCGTTGTTCGCAATTTACGACACGATGCAATTCATCAAGAACGACATCGCAACCATCTGTTTAGGTCAAGCCGCATCGGCAGCCGCAGTGTTACTGGCGGCTGGCACGAAAGGCAAGCGACTTGCTTTGCCGCACTCACGAGTGCTGTTGCACCAACCGTATGCACAGGTCGGGTATGCCCAAGTGACAGATCTCGAATTGGCGGCGCGTGAAATTTTGCGCATGCGCGAAATCTTGGAAGAAATCATCGCCAAGCACACGGGTCAGCCAATTGATCGAATTCATAAAGATACTGATCGTGACTTCGTAATGGAAGCCACGGCAGCCAAAGAATATGGCATCATCGACGAAGTTATTTCAACGCGCGCACTTGCCGATCGTTCTGGACCAATCCGTTGAAGTTTGAAGCGAGGCGCTAATGGCTAAGTTTGGTGATTCAGCAGAACTAGTCAAGTGTTCGTTTTGCGGCAAGTCGCAAAAGCAGGTCAAGAAGTTAATCGCCGGTCCCGGTGTCTATGTTTGCAACGAATGCATCGACTTGTGCAACGAAATCATCGATGAAGAGAACACCGAAGAAACAACTGCGAGCCTCGAGAAACTTCCGAATCCACGCGAAATTCGTGCCTTCTTAGACGATTATGTCGTCGGGCAAGAAACTGCCAAGAAAGTTTTGTCGGTTGCTGTGTTCAATCACTATCGACGCATTGAATACAAGCAAAATGCGTCGACTCGGCGCGACGACATTGAACTTTCGAAGAGCAACATCATGTTGTTGGGGCCTACCGGATGCGGCAAAACCCACATGGCTCAAACTCTTGCGAGGTTGCTCAATGTTCCGTTTGCGATTGCCGATGCAACCGCGCTGACTGAGGCTGGCTATGTGGGCGAAGATGTCGAAAACATTTTGCTCAAGCTCTTGCAGGCGGCCGATTTCGACGTCAAGAAGGCAGAGTCGGGCATCGTTTACATCGACGAAATCGACAAGGTCGCTCGCAAGAGCGAAAACCCGTCGATCACTCGCGATGTCTCGGGTGAAGGTGTTCAGCAAGCATTGCTCAAAATTCTCGAAGGCACCGTCGCTTCGGTGCCGCCACAAGGCGGGCGCAAACATCCGCATCAAGAGTTCATTCAAATCGACACAACGAATGTGTTGTTTATCTGCGGTGGCGCATTTGCCGGCCTAGACCAGATCATTGCATCGCGAATCGGTCAGAAGGGCGTCGGCTTTCACGCACAGGTTAAGTCGAAAGCCGAAAAAGACCCGGGTGAACTCTTCGCCAAAGTCTTGCCGGAAGATCTTCTGAAGTTTGGCATGATTCCTGAGTTTGTTGGCCGTTTACCGATGATCGGTGCGGTGCACAGCCTTGATCGTGCTGCTCTGATCAAGATTCTCACCGAGCCGAAGAACGCACTGCTCAAGCAGTATCAAAAGTTCTTTGAATTCGAAGATGTTGAACTCGAGTTCACAACCGAAGCGCTTGAAGCAGTAGCCGACCAAGCGCTTCTGCGCGGCACGGGCGCTCGTGGTTTGCGGGCGATTCTTGAAGAAGTTCTGCTCGAGACGATGTATGACTTGCCGGGTCGCAAAGATGTGGCCAAGGTCGTCATTGATTTGAATGCAGTCAACAAGGTTTCGGCACCGACCCTGATTAATCGCAGCACTCGCGTTACTCGTCAGCGCCGCGCCGCTTCGTAACACTATTTAACCGTCGTGCAATACGCCGACGCTCTGCGTTACCTTGACGAACATTCAAGTTATGAGCGCACGGGTCGAGTTGACTCGCCGTCGACTGAGAACATCGAGAAGCTTTTAGACGCGATCGCCAACCCTCAGCATTCGTATCGCAGCATCCACATCACAGGCACGAACGGCAAGGGTTCGACCGCGCAAATCATCACGCGGTTGCTGATGGCGCATGGGCTTTGCGTCGGCACATATTCGAGCCCGCACATAAATCGCATCAATGACCGAATTTGCATCAATGGTGAACCAATAGACGATCTTGAATTCGGCGTGCAGATCGGCGCGATTTCTGATCTTGAAATTTTGGCGGGCATTCGGCCGAGCTTCTTTGAAATCATGACCGCAGCGATGTTTCGCTGGTTCGCCGACTCGGCAGTTGATGTTGCCGTGGTCGAGGTCGGCATGCTCGGTCGGTGGGACGCGACAAATGTAATCAATTCTGACGTAGCAGTTATCACAAACATCGCCCTTGACCACATGGAGTATGCGGGACCAACTGTCGAACATATAGCCAGAGAAAAAGCGGGCATCATCAAGCCTTCAAGTGCTCTCGTATTAGGCGAGACTGATGATTTGTTGCGCGAAATATTCTTGGCCGAAGAAGCGCGCATTCGTTTAATTCGGGATGAAGAATTTGCGTGCGAAGACAACTTCTTGGTCATTGGTGGTCGTATGATCTCGGTGCGCACACCACGCACAAGATACGAAGATGTAATTGTGCCACTTCATGGCCAGCACCAAGGTGACAACGCTTCGCTCGCGATTTGCGCCGTTGAAGAATTCTTCGGTGATGTAATCAATCGAGAAATTTTGGATGAAGGCATGGCAATGGTTGCAATGCCAGGAAGATTCGAGGTGCTCGGACATCGACCGTTGTCGATAATCGATGGTGCACACAACCCAGCTGGTGCCCAAGTTTGCGCGTCGGTATTCTTCGAAGACTTCAGCACGCAGGGTCGCAAAATTTTGGTTACAGGCGCACTGCGTAGTCGCAACCCCGAAGACCTGTTGTTGGCTTTTCGTGCCAACGAATTTGATGTTGTGATCACATGTACGCCACCAACGCCGCGAGGTTTGCCGGCCGATGAAATGGCAAAGGTTGCGCAGAGTATCGGTTGTGATGACGTGCGAGTTGCTGATTCGGTCGAGAAAGCATGTCAAATGGCAATCAATCTCGCGCAAGCAGACGACGCGATACTCGTCACGGGTTCGCTGTACATCGTCAGTGCGGCGCGCCCATATTTGCTCGGCCAATTAGCCAAGCCCAACTAGCAACGCGGTCGGCGAGATCAATTGCGTGCGAGGCAGGCGATAAACCTTTAGCCTGAAGGCATGTCAAATCGCACGCTTGTATTGTTGAAGCCAGATGCCGTTGAACGAAATCTCGTAGGCGAGATTCTCAGTCGTTTTGAGTCAAAAGGATTAAAAATCGTCGCCATGCAGCTTCGCCAACTTGATACAACGACGCTCGCTCGTCATTACGAAGAGCACCAAGGCAAGGGTTTTTACGCTGAACTAGTGGCGTTTATGTCGCGTGGACCAGTTGTGGCTTTGGCGCTTGAAGGCCCAGAAGACACATGGGAAATAGTTCGAGCAATGATGGGGGCGACAAACCCGCGGGCGGCCGCACCCGGCACAATTCGTGGCGACTTAGGCACGATATTTACTGAAAATTTGGTGCACGGCAGTGACTCTGCTGCGTCGGCTAGTCGCGAACTTGAAATTTTCTTCCCAGGTCTCGCGAAGAAGAATTCGTAAAAATGGCGGGAGGTAATCCTCTCTCGATGGGTCGCGATATCGCGGTCGACCTCGGCACCGCGAACACGCTCGTGTACGTCAAAGGTCAAGGACTCATTCTCAACGAGCCTTCAATGGTGGCGGTTGATACTCGAAGTGGTCAGGTAGTTGCAGTCGGGCACGAGGCAAAGCGAATGTGGGGTCGCGCGCCAAGAAACATTCGTTTGGTTCGTCCACTTAAAGATGGTGTGATCGCCGATTTTGATGTTTGCGAGCAGATGCTAAAGCAGTTTATGCAAAGAGTCTCGACAAGTCGATGGAGTAAACCCCGGGTAATTGTCGCCGTACCTTCAGCAGTCACAGGCGTCGAGCGACGCGCTGTGCAAGACGCCGCCGAGTTTGCTGGTGCGCGCCGACCTGTCTACATAATTGAAGAAGCAATGGCTGCAGCGATCGGTGCCGGTCTGCCAGTTCATGAACCCAGCGCAAACTTGATCATCGATATTGGTGGCGGCACAACGGAAGTTGCAGTTATCTCGCTCGGTGGCATCGTGACGGCAAATTCGGTGCGCGTTGGTGGCGATGAATTGAACGAAGTAATCATCGCAATGTTCAAACAAGATTTTGACCTAGATATTGGCGTAAACACAGCGGAAGAAGTCAAGATTCAGTTGGGTTCAGCCTGGCCGCTTGAGCATGAAATCGTTGGTGATGTGGGTGGACGAGATACTAAGACTGGTCTGCCACGCACTCAAGAGATCACGACCCAACAAATTCGCGAAGCATTAGATGACGGCGTTTTGAAAATCGTTGATGCAATAAAAAAGACTCTTGAGCGAACTCCACCAGAACTTGCCGCCGATGTTATTAGTCACGGTTTGGTTCTGGCTGGCGGCGGGGCATTGTTGGCTGGCTTGACTGAGCGCGTCACTCATGAAACAGGTATTCAGGCCTACATCGCCCCCGAACCACTGCTCGCAGTTGTTTTGGGTGCTGGTATGACGCTCGAAAATCTTGAAGCGATTAAGGGTCTAACAGTTCAAAGCGAATTTTCATAGAAACGATTTCTTAAATAGTGGCAGTCGCTCAATCAACCCGCAGACGAGCAATCATTTTGCTGGTGCTTACTTCAATTATTTTGATCACGCTCGATTTGCAGAACTCGACTGCGATATCTGGTCTTAGAAATATTTTCGGCGCGGTATTTCGTCCGGTCGAAAGCACAACGCGAGTGATCACTCGGCCAATCAGCAACGCATGGTACGGCATTTTCAACTACAACGATGTTCTCGACGAGAACGATCGCCTACGCGAGAAAGTCGCCCAACAACAAGGTGCGACTGTTGCGGCGGCTGCGTCGGTGCGGCTTGCTCAAGAGTTGCTGGCGCTAAATGGTTTGCCAACACTCGCAGGTATCAACGCCGTAACGGCCCAGGTGATTGGCGAATCGCCGACCAATTTCTCGCAAACAATCGAAATCAATCAAGGCAGCGAGAGCGGCATTCGTGTTGGCATGCCGGTGCTTAATGCTGCTGGTCTGGTCGGCAAGGTCACCAAGGTTTATGGTGATCGCTCAGTTGTAATGTTGATTACCGACCCTGATTTTGCGTTGTCAATCAAAGTCGTCAATTCACCGCGACAGACGGCTACGACGACAACCATCGCCAAGAAAAATGCCGCAGTGCCATCACCGGTGGTGCCAGTCGAGCCTGATGCGACCCAAGACAGCGAGATTTCAACTACAACGACTACAACTACGACAACGACAATCGCAGGATTTACGCCGTCAGTAACGACGTTGCCCGCGACACCTGCTGGTGTTTCATCGATCACAGTGCCGCTTGCTAGCGATCTTGCAATTCGTGAAACTGGTGTGATTGAAGGTCGTGGTCCTTCGCGCCAACCGACGGTGCGATTCATTAGCAATGCGGTGCGATTTGGCGATATTCAGGTGGGTGTGCCGATCGTGACCGCCGGTGGTTCGCGTAGTTTGGCGCCACCTGACATTTTGGTTGGCACGGTGTCTCGCGTCGTCGAGCGACTTGGTTCGGCGGGGCCTGTGCTCGAAATTGAACCAGTTGCAGACTTGACGAACCTGTCATTTTTGCGAGTGCTGCTCTATCAGCCGATCACCGAGAAGGTGACGCCGTGATTCGTTTTTTAACAATCATGTCGAGTCGTTGGACGCGACTCGTATTGGTGATGTTGGTCGTTCTTTCATTGCAGACGACATTGTTTACCGAACTGAGACCATTTGGTGTGGCGGCGCAGTTGGTTTTGCTATTCGTGGTTGTCTCGGGCTCAATCAACGGTGTTGTGATCGGGGCATTAACTGGTCTTATCGCAGGCCTAATGTACGACTTCATTTTGTCAACACCAGTGGGTCTGACAAGTCTCACCTTGGGTCTTGCTGGGGCTACTGCAGGTTTGCTTCTCTATTTTTTTGACCAACCAACTTGGTGGATGAGATTGGTGACAGTTGTTGTTGTCTCTGTGCTTGGTGAGATTTATTATCCACTGGCACAGACAGTGATCGGTCTTGATGGTTGGCTGCAATTGCGAATGATCAAAGTGGCAATAGTTGTGGCAATTTTTAATGCAATACTTTCGCCACTTGCGGTTCTTATTTGTCGTTGGACATTAGCTGAAAGAAAGTTGTCAGTTTAATGTCGATGCAAAAGCCCGAGAGCGTGCCCAAGCGGCTAGTTGCTCTCGGGGTGGTGGCTCTTGTTTTATTCGGTGCGCTTTCAACACGGATGTGGTTTCTACAAGCAGTCGGCTCACGAGACGTTGAAGAAGTAATCATCAAAGTTCGCACGAGAACGATCAAACTATTGCCAGAGCGCGGCCGAATATTCGACTCTGCAGGTCGAGTGATGGCCGACAATAAGCGAACGTTAGTAGTGACTATTGACAGAGATGTTGTACGCAAACCCGCTGAGCGACTCGCGCTTGCGCAGCGGCTTTCAGGGCCGTTGAGTGTGCCGGTTGAGACTTTGCTTGTGCGCATGCAAGACGAGCGGTATGGACCATTTGAGTCAATTCCCTTGCGCGAAGATGTGTCCGAAGAAACGGCGCTCTTTTTGATGGAGCGGGTCGAAGATTATCCGGGTATTTTCGTTCGCGAAGAGTGGCGCCGCAACTATCCGTATGGCGCACTTGGCGGGCATGTGCTTGGTTATCTTGGGGCCATTTTGAAAGGCAACTTGGCGTATTACAAGTCGATTGGCTACGACCCGAACGAACGGGTGGGGCAATACGGCGTCGAAGAAACCTACGAAACGGCTTTGCGCGGAACGCCAGGTTTCGTGCGTTATGAAGTTGATGCCATCGGAAACATTTTGCGATTGGTTGAACGTGTCGAACCACTTGCCGGCAACGACTTGCAACTCTCGATTGACTTGAAAGTGCAGCAATTTGCCGAGCAGGCGCTTGAAACACAGTTGCTGGTTCGTCGTCGTGTTGAGGCAGGTCAGGTCAGGTTGCCAGACGGCACGCTTGACCCGCAATATGCGGAGATCAATTATTACAAAGCCCCGGCCGGCTCGGTAGTTGTGATGAATCACAATTCGGGGCGCGTTGTAGCGATGGCAAGTTATCCGCGTTTTGATGTTCGATGGTTCGGTGGAGGGTTACCGAAAGACAAGTTCTCTCAGTTGTTTCCGCGGACTGATGACCCCGATCTTTCGATTTTGGTGAATCGAGCAATTTCTGGTCGCTACAACGTTGGTTCGTCATTTAAGCCGCTAGTGGCATACGCGGCGCTCGACACTGGACAATTGCCAGGGGGCGCGAAATATAGTTTTGATGATCGCGGCACTTACAAATTGCAGAGCATTCCGGATGATCGATGTCAGCAGGGCGTGAAGTGTGTGTTTCGAAATTCAATCTGTCGGGCGACTGGTGCCCCGTGTCGCTACGGAGAGGTCAATGTAGAGGCAGCGCTTGCCGTTTCAAGTGACACGTTTTTCTACAAAATTGGTGAACAGATTTTGACTGAGCGCGGATATGCGCCCGTCCTTGAAGATGAGGTGCGAAAATTTGGTCTTGGGTCGCCAACGAACATTGACTTACCTTACGAATATGCGGGCACAATTCCGAGTAAAGAGTTGAAGAAGCGTCTGGCAGATATCGGCGCGATTTCGCAAGAGTCTGGTCGGGCTTATTATGTCGGCGATCAAGTGTTGTTTGCGATTGGTCAGGGTTTGCTATCGGTAACTCCGTTGCAGATGGCCCAGGCATATTCGGCGATCGCCAACGGTGGCAGAATTTATGAACCTCGCGTGGCTGTAGCGCTATTGGCGCCTGGCACGCTTGATTCGCGACCAGGTTTCGTAGATTTCGGTACAACCGAAGTTGTCAAGCGAGTTGTTTCGATAAAGCCGACGCGACGAATAGCGATGCCCACAGAGACACGCGGCCCAATTGTTAAAGGCATGGCGCGAGTTATTACCGGACCGGGGGTCAACTTCGATTACTACCACAAGACAACGGGTGAAAATATTTTTCGCGGTTATGACTATGAAAAATTGCCGATCGCGGGTAAGACTGGCACTGCACAAGGTTTGAATAACTTGCCATGGAACGACTCATCAGCGTTTGGCGCATTTAGTTTGGATAGTTCGCAGCCGTATACGGCTTATGCCTATCTCGAAAAAGCCGGTTATGGTTCGCAGGCTGCGGCGCCCGTTGTGAAATGCATTTTCACTGCATTGGCTGGCAATTATCGCTACGACGAAGTTTTGCCAGCAGACCCGCTCGACAAAGCAAGTTTTGCAGTTGCACCAACGACTTCGTTGCGTAACCCACTTTGTCTTGTCGGTGGTTCGTCGGACACCCGCGAGTAATTATGTCTCGAATTTTGCCAAAAATTGTTTTTCCAAAATGGATGGGTACTAGTTACGACGTTGTCTCGGTGTGGCGCAACATTGACGTCGTGCTATTGATCGCCGTTTCGCTGCAAAGTGTGATCGGTGCGTTCACCGTTTATTCTGCGACGCGCCAGCGAATGATCAATCAAGGTTTTGATCAATATTTTTATGTTCAGCGTCAAGTTATATTCTTGATTTTGGCAGCGGTGGCGACGGTAATCGTCATGGCTGTTGGCCACGACTGGATTCGAGAGCGCGCCATATTTTGGTATATCTCGTCGAGTGTTCTGTTGGTTTTGGTTTTGGTTTACGGTGCGGTGACGCGCGGCGCAAGACTTTCATTCGACCTCGGTCCGATCTCAGTGCAACCGGCCGAATTGATGAAAGTTGTCGTGCTGATCTTGATCGCCGCGTATACCGCCGACGCGGCCTACGACAAAATTGACTACCACCAGTTTTCAGTGTCGCTGTTTGTGCTCGGGTTTCCGGTTGTTTTGATTCTGCTACAGCCTGACTTGGGTTCGGCCACAGTTTTGGTTGCCGGTGTTGCCGGTGTTTTGTTGATGGCAGGCGCCAAGAGCAGATACATCGCGATGATCACCGGCTTGACGATTGTGTCGGCGGCAGCGGTGACGGTGGCTGGTGTCGTTGATCGATATCAGTTGCGCCGCATTGATGCATTCTTGAACCAAGACTCAAACGAGAAAGATCTGCAGCAGATCGTGCTGCAAGTTCGCTTTGCCAAGAGAGCAGTTTCTAGCGGCGGATTCTTCGGCAAGGGTTTTCTGCAAGGCCCGCTAACGAACGGCGCGTTTATCCCTGTGCAGTTTTCTGATTTTCCATTTTCGGCAATCGGAGAACAATTTGGAATGATCGGTGGTTTTACCGTTCTCGGGCTTTTCGCAATTATTTTGTGGCGATTATGGGTCATCTCGCGGCTCGCACGCGCAAGATTTGATCGACTATTGATTGCGGGTGTTTTCTCGTTGATGCTGTTTCAAATTTTTCAAAACATCGGCATGACACTCGGCTTGACCCCTGTGAGCGGTCTGCCATTGCCGTTCATCTCCTACGGCGGCTCGCACCTCATATCGAGCGCATTGATGATCGGGTTGGCTCAAAGTATCTATATGCGTCGGCTGCGCTAGGTGAGTAGTCCGTCTTTAGTGGCGTTTGACGGGGTAGCCTGATAGCACGGAGCGCAAGCTCCACACATTCGATTTTCGCGAAGTCGGTGCGCTCAGTCTCCTGAGTTAGCTCTTAACCGCGATTGACGAACCAGTGTTTCTCGGTTCGTTTTAAGGTTTAGAAGGATCAGTTAATGAGTTCCCCAGAGTTGCCAGAGCATCCACGAGAAGGTCGTTTAGTTTCGCCCCAAGCAGCAGACGCTGCGCTTGTGCGTAAACCACAGATTGGCGACACACGCCCAGCGCCGATTGTTGCGCCGTCGCCAGCAAGTGACACAGGAGAATCAAACTCAGGCGCCACAGGTGGCTCGGGCAAAGATTCGAAACGATCTGAGAAGTCTGGTCGAGGCGATAAACCTGGTCGAGGAGGCCGTAATCGTCGTGGTGGTCGTAATCGCCGTCGACGCGGTGATCAAACTGGTGATCGAGGTGGCGAGCGTGATTCTTCGCGAAGGTCGCGTTCGTCAGTCGTTGAAACTGACGCCGAGTTGATCGAGCGTCGTCGCGGCAAAGAGCGCAATGGTCGGCCACTAGGTCGCTACATGATGTGCGTGCAAGTGCGCAAAGACTTTACGCAAGTGGCGATGCTTGAAGGTCGCAGTCTTATTGAGCATTATGTGAGTCGTCCGGCAGATGATGCGGATCAAATTCACGGCAACATTTATCTTGGTCGCGTGCAAAATGTTCTTCCAGGTATGGAGGCAGCATTCGTAGATATCGGCACGCCAAAAAATGCGGTGTTGTATCGCGGCGATGTGCAGTTCGATAAAGAAGATGTTGTCGAACAAGGCCCCGAGCCGCGCATCGAGCATGTTTTGCAATCTCGACAGTTAATTTTGTGCCAAGTCACGAAGAACCCGATTGGCGCCAAGGGCGGTCGGTTGACGCAAGAAGTTTCATTGCCGGGGCGTTTCGTGGTTTTGATACCAGATTCGCGAACATATGGCATCTCAAAGCGTTTGCCTGAAGACGAGCGTCGTCGTTTGCGCACGATTCTTGATCGCGTCAAACCAGAAGAGCACGGCATCATCGTGCGCACCGCAGCCGAAAATGCAACTGAGCACGAATTGCAAACTGACATGTCTCGTCTACTCGAATTATGGGAAGACATTAAAGAGCGTTCGAAGAAGGCGAGTGGGCCAACTTTGTTGTATCGTGAGCCTTCATTGGCCGTGAGAGTTATCCGTGAAGAATTTAGCAGTGATTATCGGGGCATCATTCTCGATGACCGTGAACTGTTCGAAGAAGTGAGTCAATATATTGGCGACTTCAATCCAGAATTCTTAGATCGAATCGAATTTCATGACACTCAGGCTGAGGGTCTCTCGCTTTTCGAAAAACAACATGTTCATGAGCAGATTCACAAGGCGCTCGACATCAAGGTTTGGTTGCCGTCGGGTGGCTCTTTGGTTATTGAGCACACCGAGGCGCTGACTGTGATCGACGTAAATACCGGCAAGAACATTGGCAAGACGAACCTTGAAGAGACGGTGTTCAGCAACAACCTCGAAGCGGCCGACGAAATCGCACGTCAGTTGCGGTTGCGTGACATCGGTGGCATCATCGTCATCGACTTCATCGACATGGATATACGTGAGAATCGTCGCAAGGTGCTCGAGCGATTCAAAGATGCGTTATCGCGAGACAAAACCCGCACGCAGGTGTTTGAGATTTCAGAACTCGGCCTTGTCGAGATGACCCGAAAACGCATCGGCGAAGGTCTGCTGACTAATTTCGCTGACACTTGCGCAACTTGTGAAGGCCGAGGGATCATGGTTGACCACTCGATGCTCGACTAATTTTCTATAAATTTTCAACTGACTTTCGGTGATTTTCGGCACTTCAAACAGATAGGCTCTGAGTTCAATATGTACGCAATTATTGCTTCAGGTGGAAAACAAGAAAAGG
>JAQCDG010000151.1 GCA_027731085.1 Actinomycetota bacterium
TCAAACGATATTTTGGATTATCACTCGAATGTTGAAGATGCGGCGAAAACCGCGGCGCGTGCCGGCGTAAAAACTTTGATGTTGACGCATTATGTGCCGGCGATGCAACCTGGTCAAGAAGCAGATTGGCTTGCGCTGGCGACGCCACACTTCGCGGGCAAAATTGTGCTCGGCCCCGACCTCACAAGCGCCGAAGCCTAAGTTTTCGCACACATCTATGTGTGCCACGTCGCAAGCGCCGAGTCCGCAAAACACCGCAGCTCAAATCTAAGCCACTTGCACCGAGTTTCGTATTACGATATACTCATGTTCACCTCACTGAATCCGCATTCAAGCATGGGATTTCGGAGGCCAACATACGCCACGCACAAAATTATGCAATCAGAATTTTCGACTATTTCGATGATCTAGACAGACGAAGAATCCTTATGATCGGACCAGACCAATCAGGAAATCTCTTGGAATTATTAATGGCAATTAATCCCGACTCCAGCTTGAAGATCTTTCATGCAATGAGACTTAGGGCAAAGTTTGAGGAATTAGTTAACAATCAGGAATGAAGGTGGATTAAAAAGATGAAAAAAAGAAATCGTGTGCATCATTTAATCGATGGCGAGATATTGACGGACGCAGACTTTGAACGTATGGCCGACGAATTTGCTACGCGAGATTTTGATTTGTCGAAGTTCACTCGCCTGCCAGGTCGACCATTGATGGGCAAGGCGGTGGCCGAAGTTGTGCCGGTGCGCATTGAGCCATCAATTATTAAGTCAATTGACCGTCGTGCGAAGAAAGAAGGCACGACACGAAGCGACATCATTCGACAAGCGATAACTAATTATCTAGCGAGTTAAACGCCAATCAACGCCGTGGGGTTATGCGGTTGGGGCGTCGGGTGTGACGGCGGTTGTTTGCATCGTCATGCGAACACCGAAAATTGCGATGATAAGACCAACAAGTGCGAGCACACCGAGACGCTCATCAAACAAAATCGCGGCTTCGATAGTGCTCAATGCTGGTGTAAGGAAAAACAAACTACTGACTTTTGACGCCGTGTGTCGCGCAAGCAGCGTCATCATCAACAAAACAGCGCCAAGCGAGAGAATAACAACTGACCACAACAATGAGAACACCGTGTTGCCAGTTATCTCAAATCGCCAACTCTCGCTAAACCCTGACGCAACCGCAAGCACAATACCCGATGCCAAATATTGCGTTGCGGTGCCGCGCAACAATGGCATTTCTTTGCCGAGTGCGCGTTGCACGAGCGTGCCGACGGTTAATCCAAAAATAGAAATCATCATTGCGATCATCGCGGTCTTAGTCACGCCACCATCTGCGGCGTCGAGTTTTTCGATAACTACTGCACAGACACCTACGAGCCCCAGAAAAACTCCGATGATTTGTTTACGACTGAGGTGCTCGCGCAAAAACACTCGTGCTGCAACCGAAGTTGCCACAGGGTGAAGCCCCGCGATCAACGCACTGAGCCCCGAAGGAAGCCCGTTGTCGATTGCCACGAATACACCGCCCAAATAGATGGCGTGCATAAAGACGCCGACAATCGAAGCAGCTGACCAATCGCTGCGCGTCATCTGCGGCGCGCGCATCGCAGTTGCGATCAGCCAAAGCAAACCTGCAGCAATAAACATTCGAACACCTAAAAATGTGAGCGGGCCCGCATCTTTCGTCGCATAACGCGCCACCACAAAACCCGTACTCCAGAGGGCGACAAAAATCGCCGGAGCAACACGCGCGAGCGACTGTTGCTGGTTATTTGACAAGACTCAGATCTTAGTTTTTTGATCGATCTGTTGACCGAATTTTGCAAACCCAGTGCCGAATGCAGCGATTTCAGCTGGCGACAAAAGGTCGATCATGTGGCGGCGAACACTTGCGACGTGATGAGGGGCCACTTTTTTGATCAGGGTTAGCCCTTTTTCAGTTATCTGCGCATATGCCGCTCGACGATCTTTTTGATCGCCAACTCGTGCGACATACTTTGCTTTCAACACACCTTCCATTCGACGCGTCAGACCACTGCGCGACAGGCCTAAAGTTTCGGCGAGGTCACACATTTTCATTTTGTGTCCGGGTGCCTCAGAGAGCATTGCCAGCAATTGATAGTCGCCGCCGTCAAGACCATATGGTTCAAGATCTTTGGTGATTGTGTTGATTAACTCCGCCGACCGTTCAATAAAACCACGCCATGCACGCATTTCGGCCTCTGTCAGCCACTTTGCTTTTGCCACGCTTCAATCTTATCGCGAAAACCAGATAGTTGTGCTCGCAACTAGTTCTCAGTCAGAGAACTACCAACAACAAAGGAAATAGTGACATGAATACAGTTCTATTGATCGGGCGAATTCTGTTCGCCATAGTTTTTATCGCTTCGGGCTTAGGCCATCTAGCGAAGGCCGATGCAATGGCCGGTTATGCGAAATTCAAGAAGGTACCAGCGGCCAAACTTTCAGTTTTGGTTTCGGGTGCGCTTTTGGCACTTGGTGGCTTTTCAATCATTCTCGGTGTCTACGCTGATCTAGGTGCTCTCGTAATTGCAGCCTTGCTCATCGTCATGGCTTTAAAAATGCACGACTTTTGGACACAAACAGATGCGCAGGCTAAACAAACAGAGATGACCAGTTTTCTCAAGAACATTTCGATGGCCGGCGGCGCGCTGATCATGTTTGCAATCGCAGCAACCGAAGGTTCTGACTACGGCTGGACACTCACAGACAGCCTGTGGCAACTCTCTAAATAGTTCAGTTTTCACATTCAGTGGGCGGCACCTTCGGGTGTCGCCCACTTTTAGTATCTGTTAGCTGCGGCCGGCAAGCCAATCGGTTTCGTCGCGGCCGAGGTCGCGAAGTCGCCGAACCACTGGCAACGGCATTTCAATTTCTTGACCACTGCGAACCTTGCCGACCATTTCGCCGTGTTCATCCCACACATGACAG
>JAQCDG010000026.1 GCA_027731085.1 Actinomycetota bacterium
GCACAAGCCTTGGCAAAGTCGACGACGATTGAAGTTGTTGCTGTTGCTGACCCATCGAATCAGTCGATCGAGTTTGCTAAAAACACTTTCAGAAACGCCGACCGACCACCAGAAATACGGCGAAATATGCGCGGTGTGAGCGTGTCGTTGGTTGCTCGCTCATTGTTGAATTCACCCTGTGCAGGCTAGGGGTTGGCTATTACTTGGCGAAGCCTTAGCCGAAGTTTGCGCCAGAAGTTCGACGACGGCTTCACTTCGCGTTGCCCACGAACGATTTTTGACTACACGACTAGTTGACCAGACAATGCCTACGAGTTCACCCGATTTGTTGATTAGAGGTCCGCCAGAATTGCCTACACTAACTTCGAGTTCAACTTCAAGGCCAGGCCGAGAGACTTTGTTGTCCAGATAAATATCTTGGGTGTTGATTCGTAATCGACGCCTGATTTTGGCGTCACGTGTAAATAGCTGCTCTTCGTCGAAGGCGATGAAGGACACATGATCACCAGCTTTGGCAGCTGCCAGTTTGAGCGGTGTCAAGTAATTAAGTTTGGAGGCAGGGTCGATTTTTAAAAGTGCGAGATCTAAGTCAATGTCGATTGCGGCGACGGTGGCTCTAAAAGTTTCACCATTTGAAGTTGTCACTTGATTCGCGGTCTGACCGGCAACGCCATGAGCAACGGTCAAAATGAAGCCACCATCAATAAGTGTTCCAACTGTGCGGGTTTCAGCGCTTCGACACCCAGAAGAGGTAATTAAGAACACCGAATCTGTGTCGATGCGACTTTGACCAGATTGTGCATAAATGAACGTCGCCGCAGCGACTAGGCCAAAAAGTATGGGAAGGTAAAATTTCGCTCTGATTTATTAAAACAATAGTTGAATGGTCGGTTCTCTACTAGTTTGAAATTGGTAAAACGAGAAGAAAGAAAAGCGAATGTCCAAGACCAAAGTTTCAGTAGTTGATCGACTTGTCGGAAATCCGATCTCATGGGGTGTGTGCGAAGTGCCTGACTGGGGTTTTCAACTTGACGCGCGAACTGTGCTTGGTGAGATGAAGGCCGTGGGTCTTAAAGCAACTGAGCAGGGCCCGGTTGGTTATTTGGGTAGCACGACTGGAGAGGTTTCAAAAGTCGCAAATGAATTCGGTCTGCCAATCGTCGGCGCATTTGTGCCACTCGTGATGCACGATCTCGCGCAACGCGAAACGATGCGCGAAGCGATTCATTTTTCGGCAAATTTATTGAGTGCAACTGGTAGGGGGTTTTTTATTACTGCTGTTGTAGTAGATGAGTCTTGGGGGAAGCGTTTCAAGTTGTCCGACGCTCAGTGGCAAGCAATGTTTGATGGATTCGCAGAAGTCGACGAAATTTGCGCGAGTTATGGGATCAAACAAGTTCTTCATCCGCATTTAAACACACTGGTCGAAACTCAAGAAGATGTAAATAGAGTCTTGGCGGGGTCTAATGTTCGCTGGTTGCTCGACACCGGTCACATGATGATTGGTGGTACTGACCCAGTTAAGTTTGCACGAGAAAACTTCTCTCGAATCGATCACTTTCATGTCAAGGATGTGAAGATGAGTATCGCCAAAAGATTTTTGGCTGGTGAAATCACTTTGATGGAAGCAACTCGTGATGGCGTGTTTTGTGCTGCGGGCGATGGTGATGTGAAACTTGCCGAGGCAATCGGTGTAATGGAGTCAAATGGCTACGACGGTTGGTATGTACTCGAGCAAGATATGGCGATCGTGGGCGACCAACCGCGAGACGCGAAGGTTTCTACGGCTGGAGTGCGTCAAAGTATCGCTTTTCTGGCGAAACTTGGCTAGTTGGCTGGACGACTTGGCGATACTCCATTTTTTGGGGTACCTTAGAGCCGGCAGGACAGTCCTGCGAGTTCAAAATACAAACAAGGGGAGAGATAAATGAAGATTCGTAAAACATGGGGAGCCGTCCTCGGTGCGTCAGCACTGTTGATGCTCGCCGCTTGCGGCGGTTCGTCAGACTCGACAGATTCTGATGAAGCAGCAACAGAAGAAGCAGCAACAGAAGACACAGCTGAAGTAACTGCTGGCGAAGACATCACAATCTCAGTTATCACTCACGGTGACGACGGAGTGTTCTGGTCAGTAGCTCAAAAAGGTGCAGAGGCTGCTGGTGCAGCCCTTGGCATCACAATGTACTACCAAGGTGCAAACAACAACGCACAAGATCAAGCACAAATGATTGAGCAAGCAGTGACTGACGGTGCAGACGGTATTGCCGTTTCGCTTGCTGATCCAAAAGCTCTTGACGGTGCACTTAAGAAAGTTGTTGCCGCCGGAATTCCTTTGATCACACTCAACTCTGGTTCGGATCTCTTCAAGGGCCTCGGTGCAATTACGCACGTTGGTCAAGACGAGACTATTGCCGGTCGTGGTGCTGGTGAGCGACTTAAGGCCGCAGGTGGAACTGTAATGCTTTGCGCAAAGCAAGAGCAGAGCAACGTCGCACTCGAGACCCGTTGTAACGCAGCAGCCGAAACATTCGGTGGCAAAGTTATTCAGATCACAACTTCAGGTGACGCAGATCGTGTTGCCCAGCAAGCTGAGATCAAAGCAGCGATGGATGCAGACGCATCGATCAACGCTTTCCTTGGAACAGGTCCAATTATCGGAGTTGACGGCGCAAATGCAGCCGCTGAACTCGGTCGTGTGATGCCAACCGGTGGTTTTGACCTCTCGACAGAAATTCTTGAGTTCATCAATACCGACAAAATGACATTCACAATTGACCAACAGCAATTCCTTCAGGGATACCTTGCTGTTGTGTTCCTATACCTCAACATCACCAACAAGAACACCGTTGGTGGCGGATTGCCAGTTATGACAGGCCCAGGATTTGTTGACAAGTCAAACGTTGTCGCAGTTCAGGAACTTGTAGGCAAGGGAACTCGTTAATTAATTTGTAAACACGAATTAATTGAGTACTCAGTATTTATCGAAGTTGGTTCACTCGCTCAGAAATTAGAGCGAGTGAACCAACTCGATTATGTTTCGAAGTCTTAAGTTGCAGTTAACTTTCGGTTTTGCTTAATATTTGTGAATGCCATGGGGGATAACAGAGTGAGTGAATTTGATGACGTGACTCCACTCAAAGCGAGTGACGAAAGAATCACTTATCGTGGCCCACTCAAGAGATTGTTGATCTCTCCTGAAATCGGTGCTCTCATCGGTGCTGTCGTGGTGTGGGCGTTCTTCTGGGGTAATGGCGACAAGTTCGGCACGGCAGGAAGCACAGCGAACTTTCTTGACGTCGCTGCACCTCTTGGAATTATGGCAGTAGTCGTTTCGTTGTTGATGATTGGTGGCGAGTTTGATCTCTCAGCCGGCGTGATGACCGGCGCCAGCGGCGTGACAATCGCATTGATGGCGAAATATTTTACTGCTGGTGGAATTTCGCTTTGGATTTGTATTCCGGCCGCATTTTTGTTGGCGGGTTGCCTCGGCTGGTGGAATGGTTTTCTGGTCAACAAAACAGGTCTGCCCAGTTTTATTGTCACGCTCGGCTCGTTCTTTGTGATCAAGGGCGCAAACCTTGTTTTTTCGAAGCGCATCAACTCTTTGGTAAACGTCTCTGATGTTGACAAAGCCCACGGATACAAATTTTTCAAGGCGGTGCTGGGTGGCGAAAATAAGTTCGGTGACACTAAATACCGCGATGTGATCTTTATCGTTGGGGGAATCTTGTTCGGTGTGTTGTTGATCATCGGGTTTGCCGAGCAGTCTCTTGTGCGCTTAGAAAAGACTTCAATTCCGTCGTTGCTCGTGGCGCTGATTGGCGCTGCTGCAGGTGTGGCTGGCGTGTTGGTACTTCATCGAACAGATTCGGTGAACGGAAACATCGTTGCTGGCGTAATTGGCCTGTCTGGTTCTGCTGTTGCAGTTGTTGCATATTCTCGAGCGAGATTTCAAAATAGCAAACCTATTGTTGGGTCTCTCCCTGAGTCGGCGCGACCATTGATTGTGCTTGGTTTGCTCGGTACAGCGGTTGCGTCTTTGGCAGGTCAAATTTTCGATCGTGGCGAAGAGAATGTGATCCTCCAGTGGTTTCCAAGTTGGCTGAGGCTTGTTGTTGCTGTCGTGGCGGGAGCGTTGCCACTTTGGTTCTTTGTGCGTCGGGTGTTGCGTGGCGATGTCAAATTCAGGGCAAAAGTAATATCTTTGGTAGTTCTGCGTTTGCCAATTATCTGCATTGTCTCGTTGACCGGCATTATCTCGTTACTTCAACTAACGACGGTTCAGGCGGTGCGAGCGACGCTGATCACTGTTTCTGGTGCAGGTGCTATAACTTGTCTTTATCGCGCCCGAGGCATCGCGGGAAAACAGTCAACAAAGTGGTTCGTAAACTTGGGCGTTTTGATGACGGCATGTTTTATCGTCGTGGCTTTCGCAATTCGTACCGACTCAAGCGCGGCACGATTTCGTGGCGGATTATTTGCCACTCTGCTGATTAGCGCAACGCTTGTGCTTGCCTCAACATTGGTCGAGGCGGCTCATGAAAAAAGAACTTTGGCAGACTTGAATGCTGATCGATTCGGCAAGCGACTCGTAACAATTGGCATGATCGTCGGAGCAATTGCCCTTGCTATCAGGCTTTTGTTTTCAGACGGAGTTTTTCGAATGTCGGTTTTCTGGTGGATGTTTTTTACCGCAATCGGCTCATTCGTTTTGACAAAGACTAAGTACGGCAACTGGATTTTCGCAGTTGGCGGCAACAAAGATGCCGCACGAGCGACCGGTGTGCCCGCCGACAAAGTGAAGACTGCGCTGTTCATGGCAACTTCACTAATGGGTGCGTTCGTCGGCGCAATGATCTTGATGCGGCTCAACTCGGTTCAAGCGCAGCAGGGTGATGGTCAAGAATTCGAATACATCATCGCGGCAGTTGTTGGTGGCAACTTGATGACTGGTGGTTACGGCTCGGTAATCGGGGCTTCGCTTGGCGCGCTTATCATGGCTGTTTCAAAAAACGGCATTCCGGCTGCCCAATGGAACCAAGACGGTCGCTTTATATTTTTGGGAGCGGTTTTGCTGGTTGCAGTACTTGTAAACAACTTTGTGCGAAAGAAAGCGAACGAACAACGATGAGCAACGTGATATCGCTTCTTCAACTCGAAAATGTCAGCAAGTTTTTTGGCAATGTAAAAGCGCTCGAAAAAGTCTCAATGAAGGTGAATGCTGGGGAAGTCACCTGCGTGTTGGGTGATAACGGCGCAGGCAAATCAACTTTCATCAAAATCATTTCGGGTCTTCACAAGCCAAGTACAGGTTCTTATAAGTTTGAAGGTCACGAAGTGTCGTTCGAATCGCCGCGCGAGGCTCGATCTTTGGGCATTGCAACCGTGTATCAAGACTTGGCGATGGCTCCATTGATGTCGGTTTGGCGCAATTTCTTTTTAGGTTTAGAACCCACAAAACGATTTGGGCCAATCAATCTGATTGACACCAAGTTCGCGCGGGCAACGGCAAAAGAAGAAATGGCCAAGCTCGGTATCGATGTTCGTGACATTGACCAACCAGTCGGCACGCTCTCTGGTGGCGAGCGCCAAAGCGTGGCGATTGCCCGAGCGGTTTATTTTGGTGCACGAGTTTTGATTCTCGACGAACCAACTTCGGCACTAGGTGTTCGTCAATCAGATCTTGTTTTGGGTTATGTGCGTGCGGCTGCAGCCCGTAATTTGGGCGTGATTTTGATTACTCACAACCCGCAGCACGCGTTGCCTGTCGGCGATCGTTTCTTGATCCTTAACCGTGGTCAATCAGTTGGGCAATTTGAAAAAGCAGATCTCTCATACGAGCGACTTATTGAGTTGATGTCGGGTCGTGTGCACGCTGCTTAGTCGGCTTCACACAGAGGCTTGAATTGTTTATGCGTGACGACCATTGGCAAGGTTTAATTGATGCGCGTCTAAATAGCCCGAATGCGGCTGGCGTGACGGCGCGCGCGGCGCGTATTGTTCGTCCATGAAGACAATTCGGTTGACGACGGCGCAGGCGCTCGTAAAGTTTCTTGTCGCCCAGCGAATACTCATAAACGGTCGCGAAGAAAAGTTGTTTCCTGGTGTGATGGCGATTTTTGGTCACGGCAATGTAACGAGTTTGGGTGTCGCGCTCGACGAAAATCGAAAAGATATCAAGACCTACCGCGGTCAAAACGAACAAGGAATGGCGCTAGCCGCAGTTGGTTTCACCAAAGCAAAGCGTCGTCAACAGATCATGGTGGCATCGTCTTCAATTGGCCCTGGCGCATTGAACATGGTCACTGCTGCTGGCGTTGCATATGTCGACCGTCTGCCAGTTTTGTTTTTGGCTGGTGATACTTTTGTGCACCGTATACCAGACCCAGTTTTGCAGCAGTCAGAGAACTTTTCTGATCCGTCGATGACGGTGAACGATGCGTTCAAGCCAGTCGTGCGATATTGGGACAGGATCATTGCGCCAGAACAGTTGTTGCATTCGTTGCCTCATGCGGTTTCGACAATGCTCGACCCGGCAACTTGCGGGCCTGCTTTTATTGGTCTACCACAAGATGTGCAGGCCGAGAGTTTTGATTTTCCAGAAGTGTTTTTCGAGAAAGTTGTACACACGATTGTTCGACCTCGAGCCGATGCAACCGAGTTGAGAAATGCCGTCGAAACTTTAAAAAGTGCAAAGCGACCATTGATAATCGCTGGCGGCGGTGTGCACTATTCGCTCGCCGAGAAAGAATTGGCAGAATTCGCCACCAAGCACAATATTCCGGTTGTTGAAACTGTCGCAGGCAAGGCGTCGCTGCTCGCATCGCACAATTTGAATGCAGGGCCAGTCGGGGTGACTGGTTGTGAATCAGCGAATAATTTGGCGGCACAGGCAGATGTCGTGTTGGCTCTCGGCACAAGATTGCAAGATTTCACGACTGGTTCATGGACGATATTTAGAAATGAGCAGACAAAGTTCATCGGCGTCAATACCGTTCGCTTTGATGCGATTAAGCATCGCTCGTTGCCGGTTGTGGCTGATGTGTGTGTAACTCTCGACGAGATGACTGCAAGTCTCGCAAATTGGCGCGGTGGTGACGCGTGGTCAAAAATTGCTCAACAAGAGATTGTTGGTTATCACAAATATATAGACGGAGTCGCTAAAAAAGATTCGAGCAGGCTTGCGACATATGCCCAAGTCGTGGGCGTTGCCGATCGTGCAGCGCAGCCGGGCGACTATGCGCTTACTGCTGCGGGAGGGTTTCCAGGTGAACTGAACAACGGTTGGCGAGCCAAGAGTCTCGACTCGTTTGACTGTGAGTATGGGTTCTCGTGCATGGGTTATGAACTATCAGGTGCTTGGGGCGCAAAGATGGCGATGCCGAATCGCGAAGTGATTTCGTTCGTTGGCGATGGTTCATACATGATGATGAATAGCGACATTTATAGTTCTGTGCTCTACGGCCACAAGTTGATCGTGATTGTATGCGACAACGGTGGTTATGCCGTGATTAACCGACTGCAGGTCAACCAGGGCGGTGTGCCGTTTAACAATCAGATCGTCGACTGCGACGTGCAAAATCTTGTTTATGTCGACTTTGTTAAGCACGCCGAGTCGATGGGCGCGATTGCCGAAACTGTGAATTCAATCGACGACCTGGAGACGGCTTTTGCTCGCGCTCGCAAATCAGATCGCACTCATGTGATCGTGATCAAGATAAGTTCAAGCGACTGGACCGAAGGTGGCTCGTTCTGGGAGGTTGGTGTGCCAACAACGAGTCATCGCAAAGAAGTGCTGAAGGCTGGCGATGAAATGCGCGAAGGCAAAAAACAACAACGAACCGGCTGGTAGGCAAATATTATGAGCGAATCAGCAGCAAGTTTTTCTAGCATGCACGGCAAAGTTTTGTTATTGAGTGGTGCATCACGCGGTGTCGGCGAATATGTTGCCCGACTGGCAGTCGAACGCGGGGCAGCGGGCTTGGCCTTGGTTGGCCGTGATACCAAAACGGGTGAGGCGCTGGCAAAAGAGCTGACAAGCCTTGGCACAAGGACGATTTTTATTTCGGCTGATTTGGCGAAACCCGATGAGCCAACGCGAATCGTAAAAACTGTCGACGAAACCTTTGGCGTCGTGCATGGTTTGTTAAATTCGGCGGCAGAAACATCTCGTGGCAGCGTCTGGAATACGACGCCAGAGATGTTTGACACGATGATGGCAGTGAATGTTCGCGCCCCGTTCATGTTGCTTCAGGGTTGCGCAAAAATAATGAAGCGCGAAGGCGTTGCTGGCGCCGTAGTTAATATTGGCAGCGTCACGGGTTATGGCGGTGATGTGAACTTGACGCATTATGCGATTTCGAAAGGTGCGTTGCATACTTTGACACGCAATTGCGCGTATTCGTTGATGCGCGATCGTATTCGCGTGAATTTGTTGAACCCAGGTTGGATGGATACGCCGACAGAAGATGCGACTCAGCGAAAGTGGCACGGCGCACAAGATGGCTGGTTGCAAAAAGCAGAAAGTCAACAGCCCCTTAAACGGTTGATCAAGCCAGATGAACTTGCGCGAACAATCATGTTTTTGTTGTCGGACGAATCGGGGTTGATGACGGGAGCAGTAATAGACTTCGATCAATCGGTGGTCGGCGCTGGCTCGCCATCTAAACCAAAAGTAGGAGAAGTCTGGCCGTGAGTAACAGTATTGGCATCGGTGTATTGGGTTGCGGCCGTATCGGAGTAATGCATGCCGAGTTGATTGCTCAGCGAATTGAAGGCGCACATTTGGCTGGCGTATATGACGTGATTAGTGACTCTGCTCAAAAAGTGGCTGCAAAATTTGGTTGTCAGCAATTTTCAGACCCAGAAGCT
Organism: Actinomycetota bacterium; assembly: GCA_027731085.1. Taxonomy (GTDB): domain Bacteria; phylum Actinomycetota; class Acidimicrobiia; order Acidimicrobiales; family Ilumatobacteraceae; genus BACL27. The sequence continues at coordinate 8,872 of JAQCDG010000026.1, forward strand.
CTGATGTCTTCGGCAGATGTGAACGCGATAGCGATCTGCACATCGACTGACACGCATGTTGAAGTGCTACTGATGGCATCAAAATATCGCAAGCCTGTGTTTTGTGAAAAACCGATTTCGCTCTCGCTGACGGAAACAGATCGTGCGCTGAAAGCGATCAGCGACAGCAAGACGCCGTTGATGCTCGGCTTTAATCGGCGCTATGACCCGACTCATCGATCGGTGCGCGACAGCGTGGCCAGTGGTGCGGTGGGCGATGTGCATATTGCGCGAATCACCAGTCGCGACCCAGGACCACCCCCAGTTGAATATGCCAAAGTTTCCGGTGGCATTTTTATTGATATGACGATTCACGATTTTGACATGGCGCGCTATGTCGTTGGCAGCGAAATTGTCTCGGTTTATGCAACCGGCGCAGTGCGAATTGTGCCCGAGTTTGCAGAAATTGGTGACCTAGACACTGTGGCGATCATGTTGCAACATACCAATGGTGCGATAACGATGATTGACAACTCGCGTCAGGCGGTTTATGGCTACGACCAACGAGTTGAAGTGTTCGGGTCAAAGGGTATGACTGCGTCAGAGAATCCTTTAACGACGAGCACGATCAATCGAAATGAAAACGGAACACAGTTAGCCAAAATGCCGTATTTCTTTTTAGATCGCTACATACCTGCATACATCGCCGAGTGGAACGAGTTCATGGGCGTGGCGACAGGCAAGATTCAACCAGTTGTTACTGGTGCCGATGGGCGAGCATCGCTTGTGGCCGGGCTCGCAGCCTGGAAGTCTGTACGCGAAGGTCGCGTAGTCAAGACAAGCGAAATTGTTGGTTAATCAATTAAAAAAGTTCTAAACGCCGAAGCTTTTAAGCCGCGCCGCGGCAAATCTCTGGCGTGTAGCAGAGCCTTGGCTTGAAGTAGCAATTGGTTGGGCTGCGATTTTTGATGATGCGTGCCATGTCGGCCACTTGCCAGTGAGTGCGGCCGCTGCTTGACGTGCTGCACCCAGAGCAACAATTTCGGGTTCGTTGAGCACATAGACCTCGCGATTGGTGAGGTCAGCGACGATTTGGCAAACTGCTTTTGATTGAGCGCCGCCACCCAGCAAAAAGATGCGACCGTTCGTGTTGACGCCACAGTTATTTATTGCAGTCAAGCCATCAAACAAACCGCAAACAACACCTTCGATTGCTGCACGTGCAACATCGTTGCGAGTGTGATTGCCGTTTAAGCCGACAAGAGTCGCTCGCGCGTCTGGAAGATTCGGTGTGCGTTCACCATCTAAATACGGCAACAACACGAGGTCATGAGCGCCACATTCAGAACCAAGCGCGAGTTCGCCAAATTGTTGAAGATCACAATTTAAAATACTGGCAAACTTGTCGAAAACTCTTGTCGCGTTAAGTGTGCAAACAAGGGGCAGATATGCACCAGTTGCATCAGCGAAGCCTGCGACTGTGGCAGAAGGATCATTAGTTGGTGTGGCGCTGACCGCATAAACGGTGCCCGAAGTGCCGAATGAGATTGCGATATCACCGAGTTGCAGACCGATGCCGAGTGCACCAGCCATGTTGTCGCCTGTGCCGCAACCAATGACAGCATCACGCCATGTGCCGGTTTGCTCAAGTGGTGATGCGACTCGTGGCAGTGAAGTCGACCAATCACGCTTCGCGTCGATGATGTTTAGAACTTCGTAGTCGTATTCGTTGGTTTTTGCTGACCAATAGCCGGTGCCAGATGCGTCGCCGCGATCAGTCGTGATTTCGGTGGCGCCGCCGCCACGAAGTTGCCACGAGAGATAATCGTGCGGCAGGCAGATGCGTGATGTTTGCGACCAGTTTTGTGGCTCGAGTCGTTTGATCCATGAGAGTTTGGTGACGGTGAAACTGGCGACGGGCACACTGCCTACATGCTCGGCCCACCAGGCGGCGCCACGCTGGTCGACACACCACTTGGCATCGGCTGCAGATTGAGTGTCGTTCCAGAGTTTGGCGTTGCGAACGATTTTGTGATCGTGAGCAATCGTTACGAGGCCGTGTTGTTGGCCAGCGATAGAAATCGCCGCAAATTTTGTTTGAGGATTTTTAGCACACGCAATTTCTAGCGCAGCGTTGAAAGCATTGAGCCATTCGTTGGGGTTAGTTTCGCTTAATGGTGCAGTGCCAGTATCTGGGTGTGCGGAACGGCCAGTCGAAATTAATTCGCCTGAATCAAGATCGCGGATCTCTACTTTTGTTGACTGCGTTGACGAATCGACGCCGATAACAACCGGCATTGGTTATCTGACGCCGAGCAGCAGTTCTGTGACTAGTTGGTCGAGGCGCTCGTGTGCGTAACCGCGTTCGCCGAGGGCTTTGACATCGAATGTGCCCGTGCGCAGGGTATGAAGAGCGTCTGTGCCGTAACCATCAGGTGATGTTGGCACACTCAACTGGTCGAACATCGCGGCTTTGAGTGCCGACTGAATTTCTTTGTCTTGTTTGAACTGACGCGACTTCTCGGCCAAGATCAAATAAGTGCGCATGCAACCACGGGCGAAATCCCAAACACCTTCGGCGTTTTCGGTGCGGTAGGCGTGGGCATCGAAGTGCAACATACCGTCCCACTTTGAGTCTTCGAGAAGTTTGACGAGATAGAAAGCATCGCGAATTCCTTCGCTGCCAAATCTGAAGTCTTGATCGAATTTGCCGATGCGTTGCGCGTTGAGGTCGATATGAAATAACTTGCCATGCCACAAGGTTTGCGCAACTGCGTGAGTGAAGTTGAGACCGCTCATTGTTTCGTGAGCGAATTCTGGGTTGAGACCGACCATTTCGGGCCATTGCAGTTCGTTGATGAATGCGATTGCGTGACCAACTGTTGGCAAGAACATGTCACCGCGTGGTTCGTTTGGTTTTGGTTCTAGTGCGAACTTTAAGTCATAGCCGCGATCTTTGGCGTAGGCACAACAAATGTTGACGGCCTCGGCATAGCGATCGAGTGCCGTGCGAACATCTTTGGCCGCTTCGCACTCGAGGCCTTCGCGGCCACCCCACATGACATAGACCTTGGCGCCGAGCGAGACACCCATGTCGATTGACTCCATTGTCTTTTTAATTGCATATCGGCGAACAACAGGATCGTTAGCGGTGAACGCACCTTCTTTGAACACGGGCTGTCCGAAAAGATTTGTAGTTGCCATCGGCACTTTGATGCCTGTTTTATCGAGCGCTTGACGAAATCGTTTGAGTGCAGTTTCGCGTTCGGCTGGAGTTGCACCGAAAGGCACGAGATCATCATCGTGAAAGTTGACGCCGTATGCGCCGAGATCGGCGAGACGATGAACTGAATCAACTGGGTCAAGCGCGGGGCGAGTTTCTATTCCGAATGGGTCACGACCCATGTTGCCAACGGTCCAAAGACCAAAGGTAAAGCGATGTTCGGGTTTTGGTGTGTAGGTGTCAGCCATGTATCAAATGATAGTTCTAATTCGTATTGGCTCTCAATGCGGTTAGAGTAAACAAGCCTTTTACCTTCCGGGGTAGCTCAGTTGGCAGAGCAACGGACTGTTAATCCGTGTGTCGTGGGTTCGACCCCCACCCCCGGAGCCAAATTTTGAGTTTTAGTCGGTGCGATTTTGGAGGCGAAATGTCTACGGCTACGGCAGGGGCTGATCTGGTGAGTCGTGCGCATCCGCTTGACCCGCTGAGCAAGGCTGAACTTGAGTTGCTGATCGGCGCTTTGCGTCGTGATGGCGTAATTGATCATCGGCATTTGATCGCAATGATTCAAGTCGAAGAGCCGTCGAAGGCGCAGTTGGCTCGATTTCGAGATGGTGAAAATACTGATCGTGCGGCACGGGTGACGGTGTTAGACCGATCGACGGGCAATGTGTCAGAAATTGTCGTGTCGGTTGGTTCAAGCGACGCGTGTCGTGTTTTGAGCAACAAAGTGATTGAAGGCGCAAAGGCGCCTGTTTTGAGTGTTGAGAGCGAGATGGCGATTGCGGTTGCCAAGAGTGATTCGCGTGTGATCGAAGCGTTGCGCAGCCGCGGTATTACAGATCTTGACAGCGTGAAGATGGAGACCTGGACGATTGGCGCTCAGATACCAAAATATCTCGATGATGGTCGACGACTCATTTGGACGCCGATGTGGCATCAGCCGACGCCACAGGCGAATTTTTATGCTCATCCGATTTCTGGGTTGCACGCGATTGTGGATATTGATTCGGGTGAGGTTGTTGACGTTGAGAACGACCAGCAGATTGCCGTGCCGCAGACACCCGGCCCATACCGACAGAGTCAAACTGGTGCGAATGTTTCGCTGAAGCCACTTGAGATCAAACAGCCTGAAGGTGTTTCGTTCTCATTGGACGGCTACAAGGTGACATGGGAGCGTTGGCACTTTCGCATCGGCTTTTGTCAGCGCGAAGGTCTTGTGATTCATGATGTTTGGTTTGATGATGCGGGTGAGATGCGCAAAATTGCGCATCGTTTGTCGATCGCCGAACTTGTGATTCCGTATGGCGATCCGAGTCAGGGTGCGTATCGTAAGAACGCGTTCGATACAGGTGAATTTGGTTTGGGCAATTACACGAATTCGCTGACTTTGGGTTGCGATTGTTTGGGTGAAATTGTTTATCTCGATGTTGCAGTTGCGACGCCCGACGGAAGAGTGCGTGAAATTAAGAATGCAATCTGCACTCACGAAGAAGATTTCGGAATTTTATGGAAACATGTAGACATTGACGGCAATGTTGAGGTGCGGCGCGGGCGTCGATTTGTTGTCTCATCAATCGTCACGATTAATAATTACGAATACGGGTACTTTTGGTATTTCTATCAAGACGGTTCGATTGAGTTTGAAGCCAAACTTACGGGCATTGTGTTGACGCTGGCAGATAATCTAGGTGCCGATCATGGTTCGGCGACAGAACTTGAGCCTGGATTGTGGGCGCCGTATCACCAACACATTTTGTGTGCGCGACTTGACCTAGATATTGACGGCGGTGGTGATGAAATCGTGGGAGTGCGTAACAGCGTGATCGAGGTCGATTCTTTTGCCCATGAGATGGGGCCGAAGAATGTTTACGGCGGCGCATATGAGACAAGCGAAAAAGTTTTTCGGCGCGAGAGTGAGGCGCGAAGGCTGGTTGATCCACTGAAGAGTCGGTTTTGGAAAGTTATCAACCCGAGTCGAAAAAATCACATGGGCAAACCTGTTGGCTATAAACTTGTGTCGGGGCATACGACATACCCGTTGGCGAAACCTGAGTCAACGATTGGGCGACGCGCTGGTTTTATGTATCACCATTTGTGGGTGACGGCGAATCGTGCCGATGAGCGTTATCCGGCGGGCGATTATCCGTATCAGCATGCGGGCGGGGCGGGGTTGCCCGAGTGGACGAGTGCCGATCGCGAGATTGAAAACACTGATGTTGTGTTGTGGCATGTGTTCGGCACGAATCACATTCCGCGCACCGAAGATTGGCCCGTGATGCCAGTTGAGCGCACGGGGTTTCATTTGAAGCCAAGCGGTTTTTTCGCGCGCAGCCCGGGTATCGACGTTGCGCCCACACCCAAAACCTGCCATTAATTGGCTAGGAGTAGTTGGCTAATAACCGTTGGCTAAGAGTTGAATGACTGAAATAGTTATTTTGTGGCGGAGATGACGCCCAGGCACATCTCGTCTGAAGAGCCCTCGCCCCAAGTGACGTATCGTGGCGACAATTTTTGTAGTTCTGGGAGTTTCTGTCGAAGTGTCGGGTCGAAAGTGCAGGTAACTCGAATCGTGTCGCCAGCTTTCACTTTGACAGGAGTTTTAAGAACAGTTCCTGATTGATCGTCAAAGTTGTAATTTTTTTCATCAAGAATAGTTTTTGCTGAAGCGGTACCCGGGTTTAGAGTTAGCGACAACTTGCGCCCCAAGAGATGCATGTGGGCTGCGGCCCCAATGATTGTGAAATTTGAAGTTATAACTTTGTCGCAACGCGAGGTAAGCGACGGCGCTGGTTTGAATGGATCTTGACCACAAAGAATATTGATGCCTGCAGACTCGAATGCACTCATTTTGCTGGTTCGTGACGCAAGATCGATGAGCGCTTGTTTGCGATCACAGAGTGGGCCAGTCACGCTGGCAGGGCATGCAAGTTCAACCGGAGCCGGAAAGAGTTCGACATGAAGTTGTTTAACCTTCGCGCCTTTTGCCGCGATCGTCTCCATGACGATTTTTGATTGGTCGGTTTGTATCTTTCCACCATTGGCGGCAAGAAGGTTGTAATGCACTTGCAAGACGAATTGCTCACCTTTTTTGAATGGTGTGCCGTATCCGGCGGGCGAGACGTCGATGCCGCGCCCCGGCGCCCACGAACTAAGCCATGGCGTTGAAACAAAAGACGACAACATGCCACCAAGACCTGAACCCCCGAAGCATGGCCAGCCCTTACCGTTTTTATCTTGCGAAATTGCCTGGGGAAGATTGGCGTCACTCACACGAAAAATGATCGCATGATGAACAAGGTTCTTTCGCTGAGGGATGAATTGAATGGTGCGGATAATTGAATCTTTGGTCACTTTTGGATCGAGGAGAAAGCAGCGGTAGTCGTCAGTGCCTTTATTCGGCGCCGTCGGCAGATGCGCCTTCTTCATAGTCACTGTGTATTTTTTAGTTTTTGACTTGGCCAATGCATCGCCGGCTGATTGGGGAGCGAGAGAAATAAGTAACACCGCTGCTAAAAGTGAGTGTTTAAAGCGCACGGGCTAAAGATTAGCAATAAAAAATGCAGAAAGACGTGTGACATTCCCCCTAAATTGAGCGAGTGAAGTTTCGGGCAAGTTCTGCGTTTGCCGTATTGCTTGTTTCAGTTTTTCTGCCATCAGTCGCCAACGCAGATGAAAAAATCTCAGAGATAATTGAAACTTCGCCCGGAATTTTAATCGACACTGATCAGTATCTGCCAAAGAAACTTCCAGCGCCAGCAATTTTGATTGCTCATGGGTTCGGTGGCAGCAAAGATTCGGTTGAATCGGAAGCTAAGTTTTTTGCGTCCAAAGGTTTTGTCGTCTTGACATGGTCTGCCCGTGGATTTGGCGAATCGACCGGGCAAATTGAGATGAATTCAATCGATAATGAAGTCGCAGATACGCGCGCGTTGATTACTCATTTGGCAAAAAGCAAAAATATAATTCTTGACGCCGATGGAGACCCGCGGGTCGGAATCATGGGCAGTTCGTACGGGGGTGCGAACGCTCTCTTGACTGCCAGCCAAGATTCGCGAATCGATGCCGTAGTTTCAGACATCACATGGAGCGATCTTCAGCAGGGTCTGTTTCCTCAGTCTGTTGAACGGTCACTTACAGCTGGTCCGTTTAAAAAAGTTTGGGCGGGCACGTTTTTTTCTGCCGTCACATTACAAAGCGCATATCTAGGCGAGTGCGGTTCGTTTGCACAACGATGGTGTGACGCGTATCAGAACGCAGTTCTGCAAGGTAAGCCAAGCCAGAGTGATAAAAAACTTCTTGATTCGGTTTCACCAATCAAATATGCCTCTTCGATTTCGACACCAACCTTGTTGAGCCAAGGACAAGCCGATTCTTTGTTTCCTCTCAACGAGAGTTATGAGCTCGCGAAAGAATTAAAGAAAATCAAATCTGAAATACCGCTTTCGATGATCTGGCATGCAGATGGTCA
>JAQCDG010000152.1 GCA_027731085.1 Actinomycetota bacterium
CGTGGTTTTTCCGCAACCGCTTGGACCGAGGATCGCAAAGAATTCGCCATTTGCAATAGAAAAATTGGCATCTTCAACTGCTACAAAATCACCGTACACCTTGCGAAGGTGGTCAAGCTCGATGACTAATCGTTTCTCGTCGGTCATTCCACCCCTTTTGCGTCTCGTGACACGCTAGTTGCAAAGCGGAATACTTTCAAAGTACCTGGTCGAGATGGAATGAAGGTACGCCGAATGCGACCAACGATCTGATCTAATCTGTCTTTATGGCTAGGCACTGCGAGCGTCCGTCCTGTCGAGAGAAGGGCGAAGTTGCTTATGTGATTGATACGGCCAATTTGTTGGTCAGTATTGATGCGCCGATACCGAGAGATTCGTCGCGGGTAAATATTTTGTGTCGTCGCCATGCTGACTCGTTGGTCGTGCCGCGCGATTGGCAAATCATTGATAATCGAGCGAAGAAGCAGCGGCTGTTTAGCGCACCCGCGGGGGCAAAGCCAGCGAAGATAAAGAAAGCAAAGGCTGTAAAAAATAAAACGGGTGCCGTGATCCAAGATTTGTTCGACTTTGCGACACGCGTGGTTGCAGCGCCGGCGCGCGAGCCCGAACTAGTTAATGTGAAGGTGTCGGAGCGAGAAGTTTCAGAAGATTTGGTCGAGGAAGTTGAAACCGAAACCGAAACTGAGACGATTGACCCACAAGAAACCCAAGCGATGCCGTGGACGCCACAGTTTGACCGAACTGGCGATCTCGATGGCAGATTACGCGCACGGGGCAAATTGTTGTCGCGAGCCTTTGGGGGTTTCGAAGATGCTGGTCAAGATGAAGATCAAGATCACGACCAGCAACACCCCGAGTATTAACAGCAGAGCATGGATGTAGTTGCATCTGTAGAGGTGCCTGTTTCTGTAGAAAAACTATTTGCTTATGTGGCTGACTTGGCGAATTATCCGTCGTGGTTAGAGTTTGTGCACAAAGTTGAGGCGATCAGCGATGCTGGGGATAGTGATGCGACTTGGCAGGTCGAGTTGCGCGCCAGACTCGGCGTACTGGCACGCTCAAAGCGATTGCGAATGACCCGAACTATTTGTGAAGCACCAAGACTTGTTGTGTTTGAGCGGCGTGAACAAGACTCGCGGCGACACGCCGAATGGGTGTTGCGGGCGACAGTTAGCGCTACTGCAACCGGCGCGAGGCTTGAAACAAACCTGCACTATTCGGGCAGTTTGTTTACTGGGGGTTTGTTAGAACGCGCGCTTACCGAGCAGATTGCAACTGGGCGCGAAAGGCTTATCCGACAATTGAGCGCGAAGTAATCGCCACGGGCTGACCGGCGGCAAGTTGTCCGCAAGCGGCGTCGATGTCGGTGCCGCGGTTGCGACGCACAGTTGCGTTGACGCCGAGATCGATAAGTTGGTCGGCAAATTCGCGGACCTCTTCAGGTGCGCTGCCTTTGGTCAAATAGCCAGGCGTCGGATTCAGCGGGATCAAATTAACGTGCGCGCTTGGCTTCAGGCTCTTGCAAAGTTTGGCGAGTTCGCGAGCGTCTCGTGGCGTGTCGTTGACATCCTTGATTAACGCCCATTCAAAAGTTACGCGCCGATTTTTCTTTTGCAGATATTTTCGGCACGCCTGCATCAGGTCTTCGATCGGGTAGCGCTTGTTGATCGGCACGAGTTCGTTGCGCAGTTCATTGCGCGCAGCGTGAAGCGACACAGCCAAGTTGACGGGCAGCGGTCGATCGGCGAGCGTGTTGATGCCAGGAATAATGCCGACTGTCGAAATTGTTAGATGTCGCGCGGAGATGCCAATGGCCTCGTGAATGCGCGTGACTGCTTGCCACACCGCTTCTTCATTGGCGAGTGGTTCGCCCATGCCCATGAACACGACATTGGCAAGACGCTGATCGCGCGATGCACTTGTTCGTGCGGCGTGTACGACTTGTTCGACGATCTCGCCTGATGTGAGTTGGCGACTGAAACCGGCTTGGCCAGTCGCGCAAAAACCGCAGGCCATTGCGCAACCTGCTTGCGTGCTGACGCAAACCGTGGCGCGATCTTGATAATGCATTAACACTGATTCGATTTTGTGACCACCAGTGGCGAGTTGCCAGAGAAATTTTGTCGTACCGCCGCGGTCGCTGTCGCGAGATGTGACGAGTTCGAGACTGCTCGGCAGAGCGGCGTCGAGTTTTGTGCGCAGGTCTTTTGAGATCGTCGTGATTTCGAGAGGCGCTTGAAACTCGGTGTAGAGACCTTGCCAAATTTGGTCGAGGCGATATTTCGGTGCATCACCAATGATCGCCGCGATATCTTCGCGGCTCGCGTCATATCGCGATTTAACTAACTGTGATAGCTGGCTCACTTTATGGTCTGCATTTCACAATAAGTCCTGATACTTTCGTAAAAACGAAGGCGATATTCGCACTAGGGGATTTTTCTCGTGTCGTGTTTCAGGCGGATAACAGTTGTAGAATCTAGTTTGCAATTCTTCGTCATGCTCAGATAGTTCGAGTTTGCCGTCGATCCAGTCGTTCATTTCAATCGCTGCATCAAGAATCTCGGCGGGGGTATTCGCTATTGGTTCAAGACCAAGTTCGGCAAGTAATTCATCATCGGCCCATTTTTGTCCGCCCAGTGCCATTTCACTAAACGGCACCAACTTGGAAGTTTGTATGTTGCGAAGAGTCCTCAGGGACCAAAGCGTATGTGCGCCTTGCGTAAGCATGTCGCGTTTATAGCCGAGTTCGTATTGGTCGCAGTAGGCCACTGGTTTATTTTGGATTGCCAAAAAAACCCAGACTCCACCAGCACCTGTCAGGCAAAATTTGCAATTTACGCCGAGCACGATGTCGCCGAGTTCGGAACGATTAGTCGTTGAGTAGTCGATAATCATGGGGTGTCGATCGCTTGGCAACGGTGCA
>JAQCDG010000027.1 GCA_027731085.1 Actinomycetota bacterium
GAGGCGTCGCTCAAGGAGAAGATTGAAAAGATCGCTACGACGATTTATGGCGCGGCAAAAGTTGAATATACGAGTCTTGCCAATAAGCAGATCAAGAACTACACAGACAATGGTTTTGCAAAATTGCCGATTTGCGTTGCCAAGACGCACTTGTCGATTTCGGGTGATGCGTCGTTACGCGGCGCCCCAACGGGTCACACGTTGAACGTGCGCGAAGTGCGGGCGTCAATTGGCGCAGGCTTTATTTATCCAATCTGTGGGGATATGCGAACGATGCCGGGACTCGGCACGAAGCCTGCCGCAGCAATCATCGACTTCGACGCGAATGGTGAAATTGTCGGCCTGTCATGAGTGCTGAGGTTAAACGCGCGCCAGGCGGGGCGATTCTGCTTGACGGCGTTATGTTGCGCGATCAAACGGTTGCAAAAATTAAGGCAACGATCGTTGCAGCAGGAAACCCGAAGATTTGTTTGGCAACTGTGCTGATCGGCGACGATGCACCGAGTCATATATATGTGAACAACAAACACAAAAAGGCCGAAGAAGCAGGCATGATTTCGCGCGGTGTCAATTTGCCGGCGACGGCGACCCAAGCGCAGGTTGAGCAGGCGGTTGCAGAACTAGTTGCCGACAAAAGTGTGCACGGCATTTTGGTGCAGTTGCCGTTGCCAAAGCACATCGACACCGAGTCTGTGCTTGGTTTGTTGCCCGTTGAAAAAGATGTAGATGGTTTGACCGAGAGGTCGCTTGGTCGATTGGTGCGTGGACTGAAGGGTCATGTGCCATGCACACCGCTCGGAGTGATGCGGCTACTTGAAAAGTACAAAATCGAAACTAAAGGTAAACGCGTGGTTGTTATTGGTCGGTCGGCCCTAACCGGTTTGCCGCAGATGTTGCTGCTTGTACGTCGTGGCGCAGATGCCACCGCAACGGTTGCGCACAAATCGACTCTTGATATGGTCGCCGTTTGCCGTGAGGCTGACATAATTATCGCTGCGGCTGGGTCAGCCCGAATGGTCACGGCTGCCCACGTCAAACCCGGTGCAACTGTGATTGATGTTGGCGTGACACGCATTGATAACAAGATTGTTGGCGATGTTGATTTTGAAGCGGTGCAGTCGATTGCTGGGGCGATTACGCCGATGCCAGGAGGCACCGGCCCGATGACGATTGCGTGTTTGCTTGAGAACACTCTCGAGGCTGCGCGCATGTTGGGTGCGATTTGAAAAAACTCAGAAACACTTACGACTACATAATTGTCGGTGGTGGTTCGGCTGGTTCTGCGCTCGCAAATCGATTGAGCGCAGATTCAAGTAAGAGTGTTTTGGTTCTTGAGGCGGGGCGACCAGATTATTGGTGGGACGTTTTTATTCATATGCCCGCGGCATTGACGTTTCCGATTGGAAGTCGCTTCTACGACTGGCTCTATGTTTCGGAACCCGAACCGCATATGAATAATCGTCGCGTTACTCAGGGTCGGGGCAAAGTTTTGGGCGGGTCATCAAGTATCAACGGCATGATTTTTCAACGCGGCAATCCGCTTGACTATCAGCGATGGGCGAGTGACCCAGGCATGTCGACTTGGGACTATGCGCACTGCCTGCCATATTTCAAGCGTCTTGAAAATTGTTTGGCGGCGCCAGCTGGTGATCAATATCGCGGACACGACGGACCTCTCGTGCAAGAGCGTGGGCCAATTAAGAATCCGTTGTTTGGCGCATTTTTTAAGGCTGTGCAGCAGGCGGGGCATGAGTTAACTTCTGATGTGAACGGCTACAAGCAAGAAGGCTTCGCAGCATTCGATCGAAATTTGCGTCGTGGGCGCAGGCTTAGTGCGGCGCGGGCGTATTTGCATCCGGTGATGCATCGAAAAAATTTGAAGGTGCAATGTCGTGCGCTTGTCACAAAATTAATAGTAGATAACAAAAAAGTAACAGGCGTGAATTTCGAATTACCGTTTGGTCGCAAACGAAGCGTTTCTGCTCGTGAGGTTATTTTGTGTGGTGGTGCGTTTAATTCGCCCCAGTTATTGCAAGTTTCGGGCATCGGTGACAGTGAAGATCTGAAGAAAGTCGGTGTTCAGCCGGTGCATCACTTGCCTGGTGTAGGCGCGAACCTACAAGACCATCTTGAGGTTTATGTACAGCACTCGTGTACTCAGCCGGTATCTCTGAACCCGATGCTAAAGATGTATTACCGACCATTTATTGGATTGCAGTGGTTATTTCGTCGCGGGGCTGGGGCTTCGAATCAGTTTGAGGGTGGAGGGTTCATTCGTGGCAACGATTCGTTTAAGTATCCGAACTTGATGTTTCACTTTTTGCCGATCGCAGTTCGCTACGACGGCACGGTACCCGCGGGGGGTCACGGCTATCAGGTGCATATTGGTCCGATGTATTCGAATTCGCGAGGCAGCGTAAAAATTAAATCGCCAGATGTGCGCGTCAAGCCGGAACTGCGTCTTAACTATTTGTCAACGCCCGAAGATCGTCAAGAGTGGGTCGAGGCGATCGCGGCTGCACGAAAAATCTTGTCACAGCCGGCGTTTAGAGATTTTGACGGTGGCGAAATTTCGCCAGGGCCCGAGTGTCAGACCGATTCACAAGTTCTCGAATGGGTTCGTCGCGATGGCGAAACGGCATATCACCCTTCATGTACTTGCAAAATGGGTGTCGATGAGATGGCGGTAGTCGACCCGTTGACGATGCGTGTGCATGGCATAGCGGGATTACGAGTCGTAGATGCATCGGTGATGCCGTATGTGACTAACGGCAATATTTATGCCCCAACGATGATGATCGCCGAAAAAGCTGCCGACATTATTCTTGGTGCCGAGCCGCTGAAACCCGAGAGTGTTCAATACTTCAGCCACCCAAACTGATAGCGTTCCAATTGTTGTGCTAGAGACCCAGTTGACGATAATTTTCGATAAGTAATGGAGAAAACGTGAGCAACGAAGAATTTCAAGATATTGATCTAGCTAAATTATCAGACGAAGATCTCACTGCACAGATGCATGACGATCTTTATGACGGTCTTGGTCCAGAAATTATCGAAGGCACGACGATTTTGCTTGACCGCGGTTGGTCGGCGACGAAAGTTTTGGAGACAGCACTTGTTGAAGGCATGCGCATAGTGGGCATCGACTTTCGTGACGGCATTTTGTTCGTGCCAGAAGTTTTGCTCTCAGCCAACGCGATGAAGGGTGGCATGGCAATCTTGCGCCCGCTGCTTGCAGAGACCGGCGCCGAGTCGGTTGGCAAAGTTGTGATTGGCACCGTCAAGGGTGATATTCATGACATCGGCAAAAATCTCGTCGCGATGATGATGGAAGGTGCTGGCTTTGAAGTTATTGACCTTGGTATCAACACAGATGTCAATAAATATCTCGCGGCACTTGAAGAGCACAAGCCAGACATTCTCGGTATGTCGGCACTGTTGACGACGACGATGCCATATATGAAAGTCGTGGTTGACACGATGAAAGAAAAAGGCATTCGTGATAAATACATAATTTTGGTTGGTGGCGCGCCGTTGAACGAAGAATTCAGCGTTGCGGTCGGCGCAGACGCCTATTGTCGTGATGCTGCCGTGGCATCAGAGACCGCCAAGCAACTCGTGGGTGCGCGTCGCCTGCGCAAAGCCGAACCTCCTGGCCCTTCAGTCGCCTGAGAACTCGTTAGCGATGTCGTCTGACACGCGACCATTGATAATTGCGTGTGGGGCTCTTGTCAGCGAACTTCGTGCGGTGCTCGACGCATCTGGCATTGAAGATGCCGTAGAAGTGAGATATTTGCCCGCGAACTTGCATAATCGCCCTGAAAATATTTCACCTCAGGTCGAAGAATTGTTGGCGCAAAACTTCGAGCGTCGAGTGTTCGTCGCCTATGCCGATTGCGGCACGGGCGGGCACTTAGACATGGTGCTGGCAAAATATCCGAAAGTGCAGCGGTTGCCAGGCGCTCACTGCTATGAATTTTTTGCCGGGACTAAAGAATTCATGGCTGCACACGACGAAGAGCCTGGCACTTTCTATTTGACTGACTTCTTAGCCAAGCACTTTGACGCGCTTGTCTGGCAGGGTCTTGGGCTCGATGAGCACCCCGAACTTCGCGACATGTATTTTGGCAATTATCGTCGTGTGGTGCTTTTCACACAAACGAACAATCTCGAAATAGTTGCCGCCGGTCGAACTGCTGCAGAAAAGTTGGGTTTAGAATTTGAGCACCGACATGTCGGTCTTGAAAGTTTTGCGAAGTCGGTGCCGGTTTCATTTCTGAAACATTCCGACAAGCAATAGTTGCAAGAATAAGTCGAGGGAGACAAGCAAGTGCCACGCGGAAGCAATGAAGTGATCGTGATCATGTGGCGCGATATACCCGCGCAAGTTAATGCGCAGATGGGTCGCGAGCGCAAGCAAGTGCAACTGGACGAAAAGTTTCAGCGGGCGATTGATCGCGCCAAACGCAAGGCGCACATTTACACAGCCGAAGAAGATATTGCTCAGTGGCGCCGCGTGAGTTCGCCGCTTGTCGGCGACATGACCGAGGCTGCTCAGCGCGAAGCCGACCGCTTAGACAGCGAGTATTCTCGTGAGCGCCTTGGCAAACTCGCATTTGCTGGTGGATTCGAGGCAGATGTGAAAGACGATGAGTTCACCAACCAGCAACTTTTGGATCTCGAAGAACTAGAAGAAAACGAATGAACAGAGCTTTTAAGATCAAAGAGGAAAGAACAAAATGACCGACACAGTTATCTCATCTGCGACCAAAGAAGTCGTTATTGGCTTTGGTCGCCCGTTCGTAATGATCGGCGAGCGTATTAACCCGACAGGTCGCAAGTTGCTGGCTGCCGAAATGAAAGAGGGCAACTTCAGTCGAGTTGAAGCAGATGCTTTGGCACAAGTTGCTGCTGGCGCACACATGCTCGACGTCAATGCGGGTATTCCTTTGGCAGACGAGCCGGCACTTTTGGCTCGAGCAATAAAATTGGTGCAGTCAATCACTGACGTGCCGTTGTCGATTGACTCGTCGATTATTGAGGCGCTTGAAGCGGGTCTTGCTGTTTATCAGGGCAAGCCGTTGGTTAACTCGGTGACGGGTGAAGATGCGAATCTTGAACGAGTACTTCCGCTTGTCGCCAAATATGGCGCAGCAGTCGTGGCAATTTCAAATGATGAAACTGGCATCAGCATGGACCCAGATGAGCGATTCGCTGTAGCCAAGAAAATCGTGCAACGTGCTGCCGACTACGGCATTCCGGCAAGCGATGTCGTAGTTGATCCGCTCGTGATGCCGATTGGTGCGATGGGCGATGCCGGTCGTACGGCATTTAAAATTATTCGGCGGTTGCGAGAAGAACTCAAAGTCAACACGACATGTGGTGCGTCGAATGTCAGTTTCGGTATTCCGGCGCGCAACAACATCACAGGTACTTTCTTGGCGATGGCAATTGGTGCTGGTATGACCTCGGCGATTATGAACCCGCTGCATGAAGAGGTTAAAACTCTGGTGATGGCGGCTGATGTTTTGGTCGGCAACGACGAAAATTGTTCGGCATGGATTCGTGCGAATCGTGACCCAAACGAAGTGAATGCTGAGCGTGCTGCACGCAATAGCCGCGGCCGCCGCCGAACCGAATAACGCACAACATGGACCGGCACGTCGTCTTTACCCCGTCGGGGTTAGACGGTGTCGTGCAGGACGGCATCACAGTTCTTGAAGCGGCTCGACAACTCGGTGCCGACGTCGATTCTGTATGTGGCGGGCGCGGTATATGTGGTCGATGTCAGATCACGCCGTCAATTGGTGTGTTCGCGAAATGGGGAATCACCGTAACGCCAGAGTCGTTGTCGGGGCTTGCAGAAACAGAAACAAATTATCGTGCCAAACGGGCACTCGTGCCTGGCAATCGTTTGGGTTGCGCAGCACGAATTTGTGGAGATGTTGTTATTGATGTGCCGGCGATCAGTCAAGTGCACAAACAGATTGTGCGCAAAGATTTGGATCTTGAGCCGATAACTGTTGATCCAAGTTTTGGTTTGTTTTATTTGACCGTTCCCGAGGCACAACTTGGTGATTCGGTTAGCGCGGCAGATGCTCTGGCCGACGCAGTTGCGGTGCAGCACAAACGCAAAGCACCGAGAGTTGCGCGCCGCGCTCTCAACAGTTTGCATTCGGCAATGGCTAAAGCCGAGGGTGAAGTGACTGTTGCGGTTCGACACACGCAAGATGGCGATCAAATTGTGGCGGCGTGGCCTGGGTATGTTGACGCGGCATATGGCATTGCAGTTGATGTTGGTTCAACAACTGTTGCAGGGCACTTGTGCGAACTGAAGAGCGGCGAGATTGTTGGTAGTTACGGACTAATGAATCCGCAGATTCGTTTTGGTGAAGACCTGATGAGTCGAGTTTCGTATGTGATGATGAACCCGGGTGGCGAAGTTGAATTGACCAATGCGATTCGTGGCGCGCTAAACGAGATGATTAGCAATCTCGTAAAAAACGCCGGCATTGAAGTCGGGCGCGTGCTCGAGATCACGATCGTTGGTAATCCGATTATGCATCACATTGTGTTGGGCATTGACCCAACACCACTGGGTATGGCGCCGTTTGTTTTGGCGACGAGTGAATCAGTCAGTGGCTGGGCAACTGAACTTGATTTGAATTTGCCGAACGCAAATTATTATGTCGGGCCGTGCATCGCCGGACATGTTGGTGCAGATACGGCTGCGGCGATTTTGGCCGAAGGGCCACATCGATCAAAAGAGATGCAGCTTCTTGTAGACATCGGCACGAATGCCGAAATTGTTTTGGGTAATACGGTGCATCAATTTGCTGCGTCGAGCCCGACTGGGCCGGCGTTTGAAGGTGCACAGATAAGTGCCGGTCAGAGGGCTACCGCCGGCGCGATTGAACATGTGCGAATCGACCGTAAGACGCTCGAGCCACGGGTGAAGGTTATTGGTTCTGAGCTATGGAGCAACGAGATTGGTTTTGCTGAGTCGCTGGGCGATACAACCGTGACCGGAATTTGCGGCTCGGGCATTATCGAAGTGATCGGTGAAATGTATTTGAGCGGAATCATTGACGAAGATGGGGTGGTGCAGGGCGGGTTGGCGAGCAAGTCACCACGAATTGTCGGCGATGAGCGAACATTTTCATATTTGTTTTATGAAAACGGCGAGACCAAACTTTATGTGACCCAAAATGATGTGAGAGCAATTCAGTTAGCCAAGGCGGCGTTGCGTGCGGGTATTGATTTGCTTGTTGAGCATGCGGGTTCGCCAGTGGTGCACGACATTCGACTTGCAGGTGCGTTTGGTGCGCACATCGACCCGGTGTATGCAATGGTGTTGGGTCTCGTACCTGACTGCCCGGTTGCAGGTGTACGTGCAGTCGGCAATGCCGCGGGTGCGGGGGCTGTGCAGTCGCTGTTGTCACGAAAACTGCGCTATGAAATGGAAGATGTGGTGCGCAAAGTGACCAAGATCGAAACGGCGACCGAGCCGAGATTTCAGCAACTGTTTGTTGAGGCGATGGCGTTTCCGCACAAGACAGCCGAGACACCTAATTTGGCAAAAGTCATTGATTTGCCAGTACGAAGTGCCAAAAATAGCGACGGCTCGACTCGTTCGGGTCGGCGTCGCCGTCCGGCGAGTGGCGTGGCAGAATAGAAATCATGACTGACGTAATTCGCACAAAACGCTCGGGTGGGCGAGCAGGTCGGCAAAACTTACGAACATCACATGAGCCTGAGCGTGACGCGTTTATCACTCGGCTGATCAAACCTTATGAATTGGTTTCAGATGAGGGCCTTGAATTAATCGAACACAACGCCGACACAGTGCTCGAAGAAGTTGGCATCGAAGTGCGCGACTATCCATCGGCGATCGCGAGATTCAAAGATGCTGGCGCTGATGTGACCGGCACTCGCGTGAGATTTCCCCGTGGGATGTG
This sequence comes from Actinomycetota bacterium, assembly GCA_027731085.1. GTDB lineage: Bacteria > Actinomycetota > Acidimicrobiia > Acidimicrobiales > Ilumatobacteraceae > BACL27. Next base: position 7,959 of record JAQCDG010000027.1, read on the forward strand.
CCGCAAAATAGTTTCGGCAACCGCCCCGAGTGTTTACACGCAGCACGCTCGTAATCCAATAAATAATGTGCAGATTGGCGGCAACGCGACTGTGTTTGCGCCAAATTATGGTTCACCATTTGCTTATGACATCGATAATGGCCGTCGCTATGCGACTATCGTCGACTTTCAGAATTTTGTGAAGCTGGCTTACATGTCGCCGCGCATGCATCACTCGGGTGGCACCGTATGTGAGCCAGTTGATATTCCGGTGAGCAAGCGTCACCTCGACATGGTCTACGCGCACATCAAATACAGCGACAAAGGTTTCATGGGTTCGGTCACCGCTGGCGAACGCGCACAAGACAGCGTCGATATGGCTCGCATTGGTTTTGGTGGCGACTTGAAAGATCGCACGGTGATGACAAGTTTGATTAATGCCTCGTCGCCACTCGTGTGGGATGCGTCGATGTTGGCGTCTGCCGAGGTTTATGCGCTGAATAATCAGGCGACGATCATTACGCCGTTTATTTTGGCGGGCGCGATGGCGCCGTCGACTTCGGCGGGCGTAGTTACGCAAACCCTTGCCGAAGCCTTGGCTGGCATGACATTTACACAACTCGTGCGGCCAGGTGCGCCCGTGATCATGGGTTCGTTTGCTTCATCGATGTCGATGCAAACTGGCGCACCAACTTTTGGCACGCCAGAACCTGCGATTGTTTTGTACACGATGGCTTCGTTGGCGCGTCGACTTGGTGTGCCGTTTAGGTCGGGCGGTTCGTTGACTGCGTCAAAGTTGCCTGATGCACAAGCGGCTTACGAAAGTGCGGCGACGCTGATACCGACGTTGATGGCTGGCACGAATTTTGTGTTGCATGCTGCTGGTTGGCTGGAAGGTGGACTTGCGATCGGATACGAAAAATTTATTTTGGACGACGACCAACTCGGCATGATGGCGACATTCGCCAAAGGTTTAGATATTTCACCGAACGGTCAGGCGCTAGATGCAATTCGTGAGAATCCACCGGGCAATCACTTCTTGGGCACCGCACATACGCTGGCAAACTTTGAGTCGGCGTTTTATCGCTCGACGACATCTGATAACTCGAGTTACGAGCAATGGCTCGAAGACGGTGGTGACGACGCCGCCAAGCGCGCCAACAAGATTTGGAAAGAGCGACTTGCGTCATATGTCGCGCCTCCACTTGACGACGCAATTGATGAAGAATTAAAAGAATTTGTCGCCAAGCGAAAGAGCGAGTTGCCTGACACCTTCGGCTAAATACCCTCTAGTATTGGGTCAATGTCAATCTTTTCACGCCTCAAAAAGTCCTCAGTTAAGGTCACGCCCCAAGTAAAAGCGCTCGTTGGCAATATGCGCTACGAGTTGATACCGATGAAGAGCATCGAGCAGGGCATTCTTGATTTGCCGACTGGGGCGCCAGTTTCGGTGACATGCTCACCGGCAAAAGGTATTGCTGCGACACAAGAAATTTCGGCTCGGCTAATTAAGGCTGGTCACGAAGTTGTACCGCACTTTGCCGCAAGATTGGTCGAGTCGCGCGAACACGTAACCAAACTTGCGTCATGGGTGCGCGAGCAGGGCATCAAAGAAGTTTTTTTGATCGCTGGCGACGCCGAGAAGCCTGCTGGTCCATATAAAGATGGTGTCGAGTTGTTGCACGACTTCTTAGACAGCAATAGTGGCGTCGAACGCGTTGGCTTCGGCAGTTACCCAGATGGTCATGCGTTTATAAGTCGCGAAGATTTGAGTACCGCTCTGCATCACAAACAAAAATTGCTGGAAGAAGCTGGTGTTCAAGGTCTCGCTTCGACACAAATGTGTTTTGATATTCCGCTGATTCGTTCGTGGCTCGAACAGGAGCGCAACAACGGTTTCAAGATGCCGATTCAACTTGGCGTGCCAGGTGTAGTAGACCGCACTCGACTGATGACTCTTGGCGTTCGTGTCGGGGTCGGTCAATCGATGCGTTATTTGAGCAAGAACAAGACTTCGATCATCAAGATGCTTTCGCCTGGTGGATACGACCCGACTGAACTTGTAGCGGGGCTGGCCAAAGACGCCCAGCGTTTGAACATCGTGGGTCTGCATTCATTCACTTTCAACAGCGTTGCAGATACAGCAGTTTGGCAGCGCGAAGTGATGTCGAGTTAGTGAAAACGGATGTAGTCGTTATCGGCGCTGGCGTAATCGGCGGGGCGGTTGCATTCGAACTCGCCAAATCGGGTCGTTCAGTCGTGATCGTCGACAAAGGTTCGGCGGCAGGTGCTGGTTCTACTTCGGCTTCATCGGCGATTATTCGATTTAGTTATTCGACACTCGACGCAGTGTTGATGGCCTGGGAGTCTGCGCCAAAATGGGAGAACTGGTCCGACTATCTGGGCGTCGTCGACCCTGACGGCATGGCGAAATTTATTCGCACGGGATATCTCGTGTATCGCACCCAAGGTTATAGCGGTGAAGCCGTGCGCAAAATTTGGGAAGAAATCGGCATTCCCCATGAAATACTTAGCGCCGACCAATTGCGCAAAAAGTTTCCGGCTTTGGATGCTGGAAGTTATTGGCCGCCAAAAAAAATTGATGACCCGGCATTTGGTGATGACGCGGTCGGCGAATTGTCGGGTCTTTATGATCCGCTGAGTGGTTTCATGGATGACCCGATGTTGGCGGCCCACAATTATGTTTATGCAGCCAAGCATCACGGTGCAGAGACACGATTCAAGTCTGAAGTTGTTTCGATCGACAACGACGGCAAGAGAATTACCGGCGTCACACTTTTGGGTGGCGAGAAAATTGAGGCTGCGATCGTTGTCAACGTGGCGGGGCCACACGCGAGCAAGATAAATAGAATGGCAGGCGTCGCCGACGAAATGAATATCCGTCATCGACCGTTGCGCCAAGAGGTTTATGTTGCGCCCGCGCCGAATGGTTTCAAATTAGAAGACGACGCGCCAGTTGTTGCCGATCTGGATACCGGCATTTACTTCAGGCCTCACCCGGGAGGCACTTTAAATTTGGGCGGCACCGAGCCGGCTTGCGACGAATTGCATTGGGTCGAAGACGCCGATGACTGGCGCCAAGAAACGACCGTTGAAATTTGGGAGACGATGATGCTGCGTTTGGCTCGTCGCATGCCTGATTTTGGTGTGCCAGTTTCGCCGTCGGGTATCGGTGCACTTTATGATGCGACCGATGACTGGGTGCCGATTTATGACCGGTCAAGTTTGGACGGGTTCTTTATGGCATGTGGCACGAGCGGCAATCAATTTAAGAACGCGCCGTTGGCAGCAATTTTTATTCGGTTGTTGATCGAAGCTGCTGAGGCTGGCAAGAATCATGACGATGAGCCAGTTCGTTATGTCGGGCCGCGATCAGGCAAAGAGATAAACATCGGCTCGTTTTCGCGTTTGCGACAGGCACTTGTGACTTCTGGAACGGTTATGGGATAATTCGCTGATGCGAATTTCGTTGAGTGACTTACTCGCAAAAAGAAAAATTATTCTCGCCGATGGTGCAACGGGTACAAACTATTTCGCTCTTGGTTTGACATCTGGTGATCCACCCGAGTTTTGGTTAGATTCGCATCCCGAACGCGTTGCTGATTTACATCAGCGTTTTGTCGATGCTGGCGCCGACATTATCTTGACGAACACATTTGGCTGCAATCGAAATCGTTTGAAATTGCATAATGCCCAAGCCCGAACTTATGAACTTGCCAAGAAGGCCGCCGAGATAGCGCGTCAGGTTGCTGACGCTTGCGTGCGGCCTGTCGTGGTTGCTGGCTCAGTTGGGCCAACGGGAGAATTGTTTGAACCTCTTGGTGTTTTGACGCACGATTATGCGGTTGAGAGTTTTGAAGAGCAGATTCGCGGATTAAAAGATGGCGGCGCAGATGTCGCGTGGATAGAAACGATGTCGGCGATTGAAGAGGTGCAGGCGGCTGCCCAGGCGGCGATAAATGTGTCGATGCCATACACGGCGACTTGCAGTTTTGATACGGCGGGTCGAACGATGATGGGGCTTAAGCCCGATGGTTTGGCCGAAGTTTTCGCTGGGCTTGCGGTGCCACCAGTTGCGATGGGTGCTAACTGTGGCGTTGGAGCGTCAGATATTTTGGTGACTGCACTTGAAATGGGCATGAGTGCCGGCCACTCGCATCTGCCGATAATTACTAAAGGCAACTGTGGCATACCTCGCTTTGAGGGTGTTGAAATTAGATATTCAGGCACGCCCGAATTGATGTCGCGTTATGCCAACATGGCGGTGGACGCCGGTGTGCGCATCGTTGGTGGATGTTGTGGCACTTCGCCCGAGCACTTGGTCGCGATGCGAGCCGCTATCGATAGTCATGTTGATGGACCGCGACCAACGATCGAGTCGATTATTGAGAACATTGGTCCGTTGACGAATAAGCCGCCGACTGATAATGATCCAAATCGACGGAGATCACGCCGCGGTTAGAGCGTTTTCGCGTGCGCGGTGCGTGATGCGGTTATGGGGCTTGAATGATTTGCTGAAGTCTGGGGTCGGCTTTTGGTCGGGCGCCAAGATGCTCGATTACCCACGCGGCAACTGCGGTTGCGAATTTTGCGGCCTCGACCGGCGAATTTGATTTCAAGTAGTGGGCAAGAAATGCGCCCGCGAATGAGTCTCCGGCGCCAGTTGCATCAACGAGATTGTTTGTTGCCGGCGGAATTTGAGTCGCGGTTTTGCCGTCGAATACGAGCGCGCCGTCGGCGTCAAGTTTCAAAATTATTAATGCATCGGTGTAGATATTGGCAAGTGCACGGACAATCGCTTCTGGCTCGTCGCAACCAGTGAGAATTCGGCCTTCGTCAAAGTTCGGAAAGAAAATATCTATCGCCAGGTCTTTTGTCCAAGATAAAAACTGCTCTACGCCCATTTCTTGAATCATCTGAAATGAAGCGGGGTCGAAAGAAATTGTCAGATTGTTTTGCTGTGCGAGTTGTGCCGCCATGCGTGCTGCAGAGCGCGGTGGGTCGGTGAAGAAACTCCAGGCGGTGAGATGCAAATGATTTGAGGATGTAATGACGCTGCGAGGCAGTTCGGATGGAATCAAATAAAAGTCGGCACCGTGACCTGAGACCATGCTGCGTTCGCCGGTTTGATCGACGAACACGGCAACACTGCCCGTGAGATGCGCATCAGTTTCGACGAAATGATGTTCGATGTTTTCTTTGACCAGGTCTTCGCGGGCGAGTTGGCCGAAGCGATCACGACCGATCTTGCCAATAAAGCGGGTGTCCAATCCGCAACGCTTTGCCCAGACAGCCAAGTTTGCCGCGCTACCACCAGGTGTAAGCATCACTTCGCCGAATGAGTCGCCACCTTTGAGCAGGTTATTGTTCGTGCGAATCAGAACATCCCATGCAAAATCGCCGACAACGCAAAGTGATTGTGACATCGCCATTAACGGTATCGCCGTAAATTACTGGTGGATGATTCGCACCGTGGTGCGTGATTCTGCGGTGGCGAGCACGCCGACTGCGCCGATAACAAATGTTGCGCCGATAATACGCGAAAGTGTTAATGGTTCGCTAAGAAAGACAACTCCGGCGATGATCGAAGCGACCGGTTCGAATGTTTGAATAATCGCTGTTTTGCCAGTGCCGATCAGGTTCATGCCGGCGTAAAGCGTGGCGGTTGGAATAACCGTGGCGACAATTGCCATTAGAAGCACGCTCAGCCATCCGGCTAGAGATCCCGGGAAGATAACGGCTACTGAACCTGGTGTTACGACGGAATAAATCGCGAACGATGTTGCAGCGCCAAACATCACGATTGTGACGCCGGTAGGTAGATCAACTTTTGGCAAAACTTTTGAACTGATAATCATGTAAAACGCGTATTCAACCGCGACGATCAGTACGAGAATGACGCTGATTGTGTCGGCGTTGCCGACCTGGCCAGCGGCGATAGCTACACCGATGAGTGTCGAGATGAGACACCAAATGATGATGCGACTCGGTCTGTTGCCGAGTAGCCACCAAGAAAGCAGCACAACGATTACTGGGTTGCAATAAAAAATGGTAATTGCCAAACCGCTGTCGATGTTTTCGATCGCCGTGAAGTAGAGAATTGTGGCGATGAAATATCCAAGTGCACCGAGCAAAAACAACTGACCGAAAAGTTTTGGGCGAGGCCACTTTATTTTCGCCGGGTTTACTAACTGCGCTTTGCGCAAAACAATTTTGCGAACGACGAGCATTAGCAATGTCGCAGTTGAAAAGCGGGTGAGCAAGGTGCCGACGGCGTTGGCGCCGCTGTCGTACGAGAAGTTGGCGAAAGTTGGTGCGAGTCCGAAGCCGATGCTGCTGATGATAATTAGCGCAACACCAAGAACATTCGGATTTTTACGCACTTGGTAAATCTATTACATCTCTCGATGTGAGTTCGTGGAGAATGTCGAAGTGGTTTCGCGACTTGAATTCTTTTTGAGTCGTCGCTGAGTGATCTCTTATTGATGACCATGCAGTAGCGAACTCTCGCGATTGGCGTTTGAACTCGTCAGTTTCGTTTTCGCCCCAGACGATTGTCATTGGCGTGTTTGCGGCATTGGCGACGAGGTTGATCGGCGATAACTGTCGGGCTGATTGTTCGTTAAGTCGAACCGCGTCGTTGACCGAGGTATTGACTATTGGTTCGAGGTCGAAAATACCTGAGACCATTATCGCGCCGCCGAACTTTGGCGATTTCGGGTTGCAGAGTTTCATCGCCACCAGATGCGCACCTGCCGAATGACCGATCAGCGTGATGTTTTGTGGTTCGTAACTTTGCAGCAAATAGTCGATCGCTTGCGACGTTTGTTTAACCAGTGTTTCAAGCGGTTCATTCGGACATAGCGAGTAGTTGATTGACGCAGCACTGAAACCCAGGTCGTGCCAGCCGGGCGTGAGAAAAGTTCCGTCGTCGGCCGATAGTCGTCGCCAGAAGCCGCCGTGCACGAAGATGATCAACTTTTTATTTAATTCGTTCGGCGTAGCGTTTTTTGCGAGCCAAAGCCAAGCGTCGTCATGTGGGCCGTATTTCAGCTTGGCGTGACTGATTTTTTGGCGCGAGATTTGGCCGGCGCGCGCGTATTCATCCAAATATGTTTGAATATTTTCAACGCGTGATGCGGGGGTGTATTCGCGCTCAAGATCGGTCGTGCTGTATCTGTGCCAAGTCATAACGAAAGGCTCGGTGCGCGCACGGTGCAAATCTATTACACGGTTGCACGACTAAGGTTTGAGCGTGGTAGGAGCACGGAAACTTGTAAATGATGTTGACGCAAAGTTTGGACTGTATGCACGGTTGATCTTGTGGCTGTTTGCACTGTTGTTGCTGACTCGGTTTTCGGTGTTGGCTACAGTGCTGACTGTTGCTGTTGTATTCGGCCAAGTGTTTTTAGGGTCTCAAATGATTGAGCGCTATAGCGTGCTCAGAGATTTGCCTGCATTGAGTCGGATTGGTCTCAGTTTTTGTCTTGGTGCCGCGGTTTCGACATTTATCTATATATTTGTCGTCACTTTTACAAATCAATGGGTAGCGATCGGCGGTCAAGTCGCTTTATTGGTAGGTGCTTGGGGGTTGCGCCGTGTCTCGCTTGGAGACGAAGCAGTTGCTGCAAGTAGCGAAGAAAAACTCGCCGTCAAGTGGATTGTCGTGGTGACGCTATTAGGTCTGTCGCCCGATTGGTTTTGGCCGTTGCCGGTTGCTGTCGTGTTGGCTGCCTCAATTTTTATTTTTGAACGGGTGCGTAGCAAGGCGATCGCCGTTCGATTATCGGCGGCTGTAGTTTGTGGTGCGGGTGCAGTGTTTGTTTGGTTGCGAGTGCTTGATGCTCGTCCGATTCGGCCTTGGTTCGCCGACGACAGATTCGCCGAGATCTTTAGTTTTAGTCTCGGCCGCTGGGGAATGTCACACAACCCAACCATGATGGGCGAGAGCATTTCGTACCATTGGTTCTCGTTTGCATGGGTCGGTGCGCTTGCAAATCTGGCTAATCTGCCGATTGAGATTGCGCTC
>JAQCDG010000028.1 GCA_027731085.1 Actinomycetota bacterium
GATGCCACCGAGAGCAAACAACAACAAACTAGTGAAACCAGCGCGGTGATACGCCCACGGCAAAATTATCAGCGCCGCCCAACCGATGATCAAATACATTGCGCCCGAAACTTTGTGAGCCCGCCATGTAATTTTCAGCACGATGCCAATGAGCGCGGCACACCAGATCCCAATTAAAAAGACGACGCCGATCGTGCGCGGCAACGCGAGCAAACAAACAGGTGTATAAGTGCCGGCGATCAAGACATAAACCATCGCATGGTCGAGTTGACGCATCGTGCGTTGCGCGCGTTGTGTGCGCGTGAACAGGTGATACGACGCCGAAGTTGAAAACAATGCAAGTAAGGATGCGATATACACGAACACCGCCACCCGCGCTACCCCACTTGGTGCGACGAGTGTGAGAATGATGCCCGCCGGGATCGTGACCGCAACTGCGCCACCGTGAATGCGCCCGCGCCAACGAGGTCGCCATTTGCCGATTGCGTGCTGAAACACGGGAACATGCGGCACTTCGTGTACCTCCTACCAGAGTGTAACTTTTACAGCATGACAATTAATGGTTATGAGTTTGATCGGTTCTTGCGATATGACGAAATGGTGGCGTGGCTAAATGTGATAGCGACGAAGTATCCGAATCTTGTCAGCATCGAGTCATACGGCAAATCACACAAGGGTCGCAACTTAATGCTCGCGACCATCACCGACACGACGACGGGCGCGCACAACACAAAACCCGCCCATTGGATTGACGCCAACATTCACGCCACTGAAGTCACGGGAGGCGCAGCGGCGCTGTACATAATTCAAGATCTCGTCGAAAAATTCAACGACCGCGACGAGGTAGTTGTCGAAGCATTGCGCACACGAACTTTTTATATTGCGCCACGCGTAAACCCCGACGGCGTTGAAGATGCCCTCGCTGACAGACCGCTCTTTCACCGCTCGAGTGTGCGGCCGTGGCCTTGGCGCGATGGTCATTTGTGGCCGGGTCTTCATCCACAAGACATCGATGGCGACGGACGAATTTTGACAATGCGCATTGCCGACCCCGACGGCGGATGGATCGAACACAAACAAGAGCCTCGCGTGATGGTGCCCGTCGGCCCGCTCGGCGCACCAAAGGGCACGACTCGCTACAGATTGATTCAAGAAGGCCTGATCGAAAACTACGACGGCTTCACTGTCGACCAGCCGCGCGACCCAGCAGGTCTCGACCTGAACAGAAATTTTCCAGCGGGTTGGGGTGTGGGCGTTCTCGGCTCGGGCGATCACCCGTTATCTGAGCCAGAAACTGATTCGCTCGTGCGTGCAGTTAAAGCGCGACCAAATGTTTGTGGCTACAACGCGTTTCACACCGCCGGCGGTTTCATGTTGCGCCCGAGCAGCAGCAAACCAGATTCACAATTGCCGCCCGTTGATTTGTTTTTCTTCAACGAATTCGGCAAACATTCGACACCGTTGACCACTTATCCGGTGCATTCGGTGTTCGAAGATCTCACATGGGATAAATCTTCGGTGATGGGTGGTGCCGGCGATGACTGGGCATACGACCATCTCGGTGTTTATTCGTGGACAACCGAATTTTGGGACGCCGTGTTTCATGCAACTGGCGAACACTCGTCGACTGATGTCTGGTATGTCGGCCCGACAGTCGAACAAGATCTCGCCGTATGTCGCTGGTCAGACACACACGCGCCAGACAGTTACGTCAAGTGGTATAAATTCGATCACCCACAACTCGGCAAAGTTGAACTCGGCGGTGCCGATGCATTTCGTGTTTGGACAAACGCACCTTCATCGAAGTTGCGCGCCGAGATCGCGGCTCACGCCGAAGTCGCTGTTTATCAAGCAATGGCGTCGCCAAAACTAGAGATCAAACACACCAAAGCCGAATCACTGGGTGACGATGTCTGGCGAGTTGAACTTGGCGTTGCCAACACTGGTTGGCTCGGCACCGAAGTCACAAAACTCGCCCACGATCACAAACTTGTTTTGCCAATTACGGTCGAAATTTCTGGGGCAACAACTGTTGGCTGCGAAGCGCGGGCAAAAGTTGGTCAGTTGTCGGGTCGTTCGATGTTTTTGTTGAACGGCGGCGCAATGTCGGATGGCACACCAGATCGCTTGATGCATTCGTGGGTCGTGCGCGCGAGTCGTGGCGCCGAAATTTTGCTCAGAGTGCGCCACCCGCGCTGCGGCGAAGTCACGACGACTCTAAAACTAAATTAATTTGCAGGTGCCTCTGCGGGTGCTTGATATTTTTTGTGTGATTTGACCGCGCGAACCATGATATAAAAAGCGCCCAGCGTTGTAATGATGTTTGGTAGCGATACAAACAAGTCGTCGATCATTGCGCCATAGATCAACCACATCAAGCAATTAAAAGACAACAACCCATACATCGCCGCCGACACACCGTAAAGATGCTCGGTTCGATAAACGCGCACAACTTGCGGAATAATCGCCGGTGCGCCGATCGCCACAGTGCACCAACCCATCAGCGTGATCGAATAGTTTGCGATAGCCGTTCCGGCAATGAATACGGCAATCAAAGTAAAAACCGGAATTGACCACCTGATTTTTTCGTGTTTTACACAAACAAAAAGAATCAACGAGAGTGCAATCACCAATAGCCCATTAGAAAGTGCAACTTGGCCTTCAGGTTTGTTGAGTCCATAAATTGTCCACATCAGCGAACCGCTGCAACCTTGCAGAAAAGATGGCGGCGAAATACCTTCGGTTGAATTCTTGACAAAGACCCGAACTACTTGTGGCCAAATGAATGCAACAGATGTGGCGGTTGCAAAGAAGCCGACCATCGTTGTAATTGACACTTTTTCACACTAGTTCAACGAATTCGCACCAAATCGTCTATTGGTAGCGTTCATGCCGTGATCACCACCTACGGCTTTTCGATTGCGACGCCAAACAAAGAACTGCGACAAGCCACGATTGATGCCGTTTTTCGCTGGCTCGATGATGTGCATCCACACGAAAAGCGAACGAATACAACACCGGTCAATATCCGCTACAGCGCCAACGACCCAATTTTCAGAGTCGATGTTCTCGAGCAAGACCCACGACAAGCGGCTGCACGTGGCACGACAGCGACTCTGATCGTTTCAAAGAACGAGCTCTATTTTGACTTGCGTCGCACACTTCGACCAACCAAGGCTGCATTATTGCCACGCCGAACGATTGACCGCCCCGAACTTCGCCTAACTCAACTGGTCATTGAAATCGTCGAATTGTTTAAGACTCGCGACGCAGGTCAGATAGTTGGCCCAAAAATCACCATCGCCAACGATCAAGTAACTGGTCAATCTCTGGCTGCTTTTGCCGAAGCGCCAGGTCGACGATTGCCAATTGTCATCGAGACGATCGTTGGCAAACCGCGCGCAATTACAAACTCGACAACGGCAATGCAACTTGCCGGAATTGCCCATCTTGCTCACATCGCTTCACACACGGCAGAAGAAGCGTTTAACAACCTACATGGCGCACGAATCATCTCGTCTAGTTGGATCACGATTGTTTGGCCACGCGGCGCCGAAATTGAAAATTATCATCAACAAGATGATGATGAACTCATCAAACAACTGATCGCTGCATCAATTGGCTCGCTTGCCACGCTTGTGTTGGCGCCACCAAAAAAACGCTCGCTTGACCCAGCGCAAAAGCCTGTGTCGACACAACAAACTGCGACGACACAGGGCAGTCCAACCATAGAATTTGACGAACTGCGCAAAATTAATCGTGAACTACTAGAAGAAAATGCTGGGCTGCTCGAAAACGCGACACTCACCGACATGCTCAGCGCACAAAAGACCGAAGAACGCGACCGAGCCTACGATCAACTCGCAACTTTTCTGTTGATGGATGAAGACAAGAGTTACCTCGACAAAATCGCAGATGCCGTCGCCTACGCCCAGAAAAATCTTGCAAATCTCGTGTTTCATGATCGAGCAATCGAGTCGGCAAATAACTCGCACCTGATGAATGGGCGACGCGTCTATTCAAACTTGGTCGAACTCAACAACTTAGCCGCGCGCTTGCAGCGTGGCGACTTTGCACCGAATGTTTTTAACATCTATTGCAATCAACAACTCAGCAACTTTGCTGCGTCAATTAGCGACGAAGCCGAAAACCGCTACGCGCAAGATTATGCAATCGAGTGGAAGGGCGTAAATGTGTTGGCGAAGCCCCATATTCGCTGTGGCGATGCGCGAATTCACTTTTATCACGACACGAGCACAAATGAGATCGTCATCGCCCATATCGGTCGACATCTGCGCGACAAGTCAACTAACTAGTTGAAGTCTGCTTTCGGCTAGTCGTGCGTTGCCAAATTGTTTGCGCAACCTTAGAGCCAAGAAACGGTCTGGCCAAACGATAAATCGCACCCGGCACGACGACGCTTTTGTTTTTGCGCAATCCACTTAACGCCGCACGCACGACATCGTCTGAATTGATCCACAACCATTTCGGCACTCGCGCACGTAAATGTGTGAGCCCTGCCTGCTGATGCAACTCAGTTCGCACATACCCCGGGCAAACAACACAAACTCGCACACCTGAACTACGAACCTCGAGATTCAAACTTCGACCGTAAGACATAACATAAGTTTTGGCTGCGGCGTAAAGCGCCGACTTGGGCATCGGTGTAAACGCGGCGATGCTCGAGACGATAACTACATCACCGGTCTTGCGTTGCATCATCTGCGGCACGATCGCTTCACATATCTCGACGACGCCGGTTGCCAACAGCGTATTTAGTTTTATGATTTCGTCGCTTGAAGTTGTGCCGACCCATGCCGCGCGGGTGATGCCCGCGTTCAACACCAAAAAATCTGCATCACTCGCGACAGCAATAACACTTTGCACACCAACACTTGTGCTCAGATCAGCAACTACAACTTGCGTCTGTGCACCAAACGCTTGAAGTTCGACGGCTAGAGACTCAAGTAGTTCGCGGCGGCGCGCAACTGCGACGATGTCGTATCCATTTTTTGCCAACATCATCGCAAACTCTCGACCGATGCCTGAAGAAGCACCTGTAACTAAAGCAAGTTGACGATTCAACACACTTTGAGCATTACATGAAAACTGCCTAGGGTAAAGCCATGACTAAATTGCAATCTAACGAACAACTTTCGCCCGTCTACAAACTTTCAGATCAATACATCGAACAACTTGCGCAGTGCGACCCCGGTCTCGCAACTGCACTTGGCATCGCTGGTCATGATCACGAGATGACCGACTTCAGCCCTAAAGGTCACGAACAACGGCACGAAATCACGCGCGCGACGCTTGGCAAACTCAACACGCTCAATACGACGGCTGATCGCGATCGCCTCGCGGCTGGCGTTTTGCGAAATTCGCTTGAGATGTCGACACTTGAGTTCGAAGCAGGCGAACATTTGCGATCAATTCGCGTGATTGCCGGCGATGTCGACTCGGCACGAAGCATTTTTGATTTGATGCCAACTGCAACTGCCGAAAACTGGAAGACGATTACCGAACGAATGCAAGCAGTGCCCGAGGCATTTGCGGGCATGCGCGAAAGTTGGAGTCTCGGCATGTCGCGAAACATCGTTGCCCCTCGCCGACAAGCACTGGTTGTCGCCGAACAACTTGAAACTTGGGCGGGCTCACCGTCGGCACCTGGTTTTTTTACGCAATTCGCCGAAAGCGCAAGCGCCGTCAGTGGCGCACCGACCGAGCAGTTGCGCCGCGCCGCAATCGACGCCTCGAACTCGATGGCAGAGACGGCAAAGTTTTTGCGCCAAACGTATGCGCCTGCAGCCGACCCGCGCAACGGCGTTGGCGAAGAACGACACGCACTAGCTCGTCGACGCTTCATGGGCATGAACATTGATGCACGCGAAGCCTACGAATGGGGCTTTGCCGAAGTGTCTCGCCTTGACGCCGAACTAGCAAAAACCGCAAAAGAGATAAACCCAAGTGCGACGCTCGACGAGGTTCGCAATTTTCTCGATACAGACCCCAAGCACAGCATCGAGGGAGAAGAAAATTTGCGTGAGTGGTTGCAAAAGTTGATGGATGACGCGATGTCGTTTTTGATTCGCGAAAATCACTTTGATATTCCAAAAGAGATTCACCGAGTCGAAGCAATGATCTCGCCGCCGGGCGGTGCAGCCGCGATGTATTACACATCCCCGAGCGAAGATCTTTCACGACCAGGTCGAACTTGGTATCCGGCAAACGGTCGCACACGGTTTCCGTTATGGAGCGAACCGACAACCGCATATCACGAAGGCGTGCCGGGCCACCACCTACAAATCGGCATGGCGACGGTCAACTCAGAAAAACTCTCACGCTTTCAACGCAACGAATTCGTCAGCGGTCACGGAGAAGGTTGGGCACTTTATGCCGAACGACTAATGGATGAGTTGGGCTTCTTGGGCAAACCCGAATACCGACTCGGCTATTTATATGCGCAAGCATTTCGTGCGGCTCGAATCGTCGTCGACATCGGTATGCACTGCGAATACACGATTCCGAAAGAATCAAAATGGCACGGCGGCGAAGCATGGACACCAGAGTTGGCACTTGAATTTTTGTCGGCTCGGTCTTCAAGCGATGAGGCTTTCAACAAATCGGAGATCAACCGCTATTTGGGTTGGCCAGCGCAGGCAATCTCATATAAACTCGGCGAACGAGTTTGGTTGGCTTTGCGCGACGATGCCAAGCGCAAACATGGCACAAAGTTCGACTTGCGCGCCTGGCACGCCTATGCACTCGACCTCGGCAATCTAGGTCTCGACTTGCTAAAAACCGAACTCGCCCGCTTTTAACTTTTAAAAATTACGGCAGTACTACGACTTTCGTGCCGGGCTTGGCGAAATCAAAAATAAATTTTGCATCTTTAGGACTCATTCGTATACAACCGCTGCCCTGAAAAGAACCGAGTTGCTCTTCGGTCTGCAACACCTTGCCATTTTTTGTTGGTATCGCATGAAAACCAATATTGCCTCCGGCTGGTCCTAACGCGAAACGAGTCATGTTGTTAAACCAAACACCCTTGTAATCGAGACTGTAAGACCGCAACGATTGACTGTTGACTTTGTATTCGCCCGGTGTCGGCACACCGCGCCGCCCCGAGACTGGCATTACTCGCACGACATTATTTTGCGCGTTAACAACCCACACCCACTGCAAACTATTTTTATAAATTACCCTGCGTCCAAAACCCGATTTGTTGGGCAATTGCGGTGGATTCAATCGGGTAAACGGCGGAAATCTCAACGCACCTCTGTAATACAGAGACGCTGTTTGTGCGGCTGTCGGCGCCGGCACAACCGTCGAAGTCGTCGACGAAGTCGATGTACTCTTCTCGCCGCCTGCTGTCGTGTTTGAGGATGGCGTTGTCGTTGTCGTCGAATCGTTCGACGCACCTTGCGCCTGCGCAGCAAGACCAAACAAACTCACAGCAACGAGTGTTGCACCACAAACTTTATTAAGCTTCTGCACTTTATTTCTTGAAAAGCTTTCTCTTGCTCGTCGGCTTCTTGGCATTAACACCAACAAGTGGGTCATCGATAATTTCAAACCGTCGACCCCAGTTGCCGACGATGCCCTGCACCATCGCCGCAAACGGCAACGCCAAAACCGCACCAATCGGCCCGAGTATTGCACCACCTGCAATTGCCGCGCCGAACGCAACCGCCGCATGCAACTCGAGCGTCTGCGCCGTAATTTTTGGCGCCAACAAAAAGTTTTCAAGTTGTTGATAAACGGCAATGAACACGACCACAATTAGCGCCTTGATTGGCGAATCTAAAAATGCCAACAACACAGGCAACACACCTGCGAGATATGTGCCGACCACGGGCAAGAATTGCGAAATCAAACCAACCCAAACCGCAAGTGCGACAGGCGCAGGTGTGCCGATTGATTGAAACACAATCCAGTGAAAAAATGCCGACACGACTGCGAGCAAGGCCCGCGAATAAATGTATCCACCAGTTTTTTGTACGGCCAGGTTCCAGACTGCGAGAACAGTTTTCTGTTTGTCGGCGCTAAGTCGACCACAAATTGCTCGACGCAATCTCGGACCATCAGCGATCAGATAAAAAGCAAACAAAATGATCGAGAAAACTTGCAACAACCCGCTCAAGGCGCCGAGTGAAATATCGATTACTCGGTCTTGCTGATTTTCGAAAAAGTTCTGCACCGACCCATTTGGGTCACTGATTGATTCAATCCAAGATTGCGAATCAATCGAAGTGCCGAAAGTATCGTTGAGAAATTCGACCGTGTCGGTTACATATTGTTCGCGATTATCAAAAAGGTCTTGGGCTTGAGTCGCCACCAAGGTGCCGATCGCCGCGCCAAAAGAAATAACAGCAACAAAAACACTGAGCAACATCAAACTGGTCGCCGAGCCACGAGACCAACCGCGCGCCGCGAGGCGATTTACGGCAGGCTCAATCGCCAATGTGAAAAACAGCGAGATCAATAACAAAATCAAGAAGTCTGTCAGCTGATGAAATAGTTCGCGCACAACCAATGTGGCGATGAAACCAGCCCAAAATAGCAGAATCGCTCGGGGCACCCACCTCGGCATCTTCGCACTTGTAGTCAAGTCATCTGACTCGGCATGACTCATGTCATCTAGCGTAGTTGTCGTTTAGATAGACAATTGTCCACCTGAGATGCCACGATATAACGAACCTTTATGAAGCTGTTAGGTAAAACAATCTCAATCGAGCAGATCCGCGAAAATATCGCCACTGAATTGCGTGCGCGCGTCGTCGGACCAAACGCAAGTCAACGGACGCAAGAAATTATGGATGCACCTGGCGAGCGTTGGTTTGCCGAAGATCGACCAATTCGACTTGTGCATGGTGACGCATCGATGTTCATCGGTGGTTTGCGAGCGTTGCTGTTGCAATCACTGCACCCTTTGGCGATGGCGGGCGTCGCGAATTATTCGGATTACAGAAAAGATCCATGGGGTCGATTGCAACGCACAGCCGACTTTTTGGCTGCAACTAGTTTTGGCCCGGCTAACGAAGCACAGCGAATCGTCGAACGCGTCAAAGCCGTGCACCTAAAAGTAAACGGTGTTGCTAGTGACGGCCGTACATATTCGGCGACTGATCCGCATCTTTTGAAATGGGTGCATATCGCCGAAATCGATTCGTTTCTATATACCTACCAAAAATTCAGCAAAGCACCGCTCGACCAAGCAGGCCGTGACGGCTATGTAAAAGATGCTGCGTATGTTGCACGCGCAGTCGGTGTAATTGATCCTCCAGAGTCAGAAGCCGAGATGCGCGCGATGATCGACTCATACCGCCCCGAGTTGAAGAGCACTCGCGAGTCACGCGATGCAACAAAATATTTATTGTTCAAGCCGCCCCTGCCGGGTGCAGCGAAAATCGCCTACTGGCTATTAATGGTTGCAACTGTCTCGACTTTGCCGGCATGGACGCGAATTCCGTTGCGCGTCGGCTATTTGCCAATTATTGAACAGGTAATTTTGCGGCCGTTGGGTTATCTAATGACCAGTGCTATTCGTTGGATTACGAGCACACCAATGGATAAATCAAGTGACACGTGAAGTAGTTTCTGTAACTTCAAGATATTTTTTCGACACAACCAAGTCGCGAATTCGTGAAAAACCTTCGAACACTTCAACATAGCTGGTTGCTAGTGGTGAGATCGCCAATCTGATGCAATCAGGCTGTCGATAGTCGCCGATCACATTTGCAAAGATTCGCATCGCTTCAGAAATTTGACGAGCGTGTTCATGCCGCACCGAAATGTGGCCGCCGCGCCGTTTTGCATCTCGCGGCGTGACAACTGAAAAACCAAGTGGCACCAGCCAGGCGTCATGTAATGCGATCATCAAGTCTGTGCCGATTGCTGCCTTTTTGGCAATGGCCGGCAATCCTGCACGCTCGATCATCGCAACTGCAGTTTGAACACAACGCATACCGATGATGCTCGGGCTGGCGATCTGAAAACCCCGCATATCTTGCGCGCGGTCGAAACCTTGACCCATCGCAAATTGGTCGCGCTGAGCGAACCATCCTTGAATCGGCACTTGCAACTCAGATTGCATCGACTTGCTGACATAGAGCCACGCCGGTGAGCCTGGGCCCGAATTGCAATATTTGTAGGTGCAACCAACTGCAAGATCGACTTTGTCGCGCTCATATTGCATCGGCACAACGCCAACTGCGTGACTTGCATCCCAAACAAAGAGCGCACCTGCGTCACGCGCTAGTTGGGTCAATTTGGCGATGTCATGCAACACGCCAGACCGATATTGAATCACCGACAAAGTCACGAGTGCGACGTCGTCGTTGAGCACGGCACTGAGCATTTCTGGTGAGACGAATTCTTCACCCGAATCATCATCGATCAACACAAGTTTGAGACCGCGTTGCTTACAAATGCCTTCCAAAATATAGCGATCGGTCGGAAAGTTTGCTGTGTCGGTGATTACCGTTTTGCGATTCGGTCTGGCATCAACTGCTGCGCTGCAGAGTTGATAAAAATTAACGCTCGTCGTGTCGACGCAAAGTGTTTGACCAGTCGAAGCCCCAAAAGTTGTGCGTGCCACGAGATCGCCAACGGTTTGCGCTTCGTCAATCCAATCTGACCAACCCGTAACTAGTTTTGCGGCCCACTCGTGTTGCAAATAATTTTCGACAACCTTTGCGGTCGCCTTTGGCATTCGTCCGAGTGAATTGCCATCAAGATAGCTGAGTGCAGGGTCGGCGATGACAAACTCGCCACGAAAAGACGACAACGGGTCGTTCGCATCAAGTTCTTCGGCGTAACTTCGCGAAGTTAAGTCGTTTGGCATACGCTCACGGTATATGAATTCAGGCGAGAATACGAAAAAATTCGACTCGGCCGTCACATATTCGTCATATCTCAAGGTTGACGAACTGTTGCAACTGCAGAGCCCACGCTCGGCCGGGCCAGAGCACGACGAGATGCTGTTCATCATCGTGCACCAAACATATGAATTGTGGTTCAAGTGTGTTTTGCACGAACTATCTCGCGGTCAACAATTGCTTGAACTCGGCGATACACATGCTGCTTTACCCGTGCTGGGTCGGGTGCGCACGATTTTCAAAGTGTTGGTCAGCCAAGTCGACATTTTAGAAACGATGACGCCACTGCAATTCAATTCGTTTCGCGACCGACTCGAAGCAGCGAGCGGTTTTCAGTCGGTTCAATTTCGCGAACTCGAAGCGGTGCTCGGCCGACGCGACGCATCGATGGTCGATCACCTCGAGCCGAACAGCGAGTCACAACGCCGTGTGCTGAGTGCAATGAACCGCCCCGCCTTATTTGATTCGGTATTGATTTATTTGACGAAGCGCAACCACAAAATGCCTCAAGAAGTTATGCGGCGCGATTTCAGCCAGAGTTATCAAGCCAATGAACTCGTGCAAGAGTCGTTGGCCAATACATATCGCACCGACCCAGAGGCGGCGATGTTGCTCGAACGACTAATTGATATTGACGAAGGCTTGCAAGAGTGGCGTTATCGCCACGTAAAAATGGTCGAGCGCACGATCGGCATGAAACACGGCACCGGTGGTTCGAGTGGTGCCGCTTATTTGTCTTCAACTTTGTTTAAGCCTGTATTCCCCGACCTTTGGGCAGTGCGTTCACGCTTCTAGAACTTCGCCTCGCGCACAACCAGATCAGTAGCGTTATTACCCAATGGGTACCGTTCGTCGTCACACTTTTGTCGAATGCAATGCCGACAAAGTTTGGTCTTTCGTCGGTGCGCCAGAGCGACTGCACGAATGGTTTCCGATCAGCGAGTGTCGCGTCGAAGGCAACAAGCGGTGGATAACTTTGGCTGGCGGCATCGTGTTCGAAGAGGACATCGTCACTCTCGACCAAGACTTGCGCAGGTTTCAATACAAGATCGTCAATAATTCGTTGATCAAATTTCATCTTGGCACTGTTGATGTCATACCCGATGGCGAGAATCGCTGTTTGGTGATGTATTCAACCGACATGGACCCAGAAGTTTTGGCTCTGCCGATCGCTGGCGCGGCAAGCGTGGGGTTGGCAAAAGTCAAGCAAATGTTCGACGGTAAATAATTATGGGCCGCAAAATTTTGTTCATTACAACCGATCAGCAGCGTTACGACGCGCTCGGTTGCAATGGTGGCACGATCGCGCGCACGCCAAACATCGATGCTCTCAGTCGAGCGGGCATCACATTTGATCGCGCGCATCCGCAAAATGTTGTGTGCATGCCGTCGCGCAGCACGATGATCACCGGGCAACATGTCAGCACGCACGGCGTGTGGATGAACGGCGTACCGCTGCCCGAAGATGCGCCGAGCATTGCCAGCGACCTGCGTCGCGTCGGTTATAAGACCGCGCTTATCGGCAAAGCGCATTTCGAGCCGCTGCTTGATCCATTTTTGAGATTCACAGAAAATCGTTTGGGTAATCAACGCAAGACGACCAACAACCCCGCCGACCCGCATCGCGGTTTTGACCATATGCAGCTCTCGACGCACGGCGCGGTCGGGCAATTGCATTATTCGCAGTGGGTTCGTGACAATCATCCTGAAGCGATTGCTGGTTACTACAGCGTGCTTGATAATGAGTTGCAGGTCAACGCACAAGGCGGTGGCGACACCAATGCGCCGCAGTTGAAAGTGAACCCGATACCAACCGAGTGGTATCACACACAATGGGTTGCGCAACAAACAATCAACTGGTTGAACTCTTTGCCGGCAAACAAAGATTGGTTTTGTTGGATGAGTTTTCCCGACCCGCATCACCCGTGGGATCCTCCCGCATCTGAGTTGCATCGCGTGCCGTGGCGCGAAGTCGACTTGCCAGCTGGCTATGTCGAAGACAAATCAAAGCGCGAAAAAATTCTCGACGACAAATTGCGTCATTGGCGCGGTTGGTATGACGGAACTTTCGTTTCAAATTACGAGGCGCCCGCGCGATGGGTGCCAGCGGGGTTGACGGCTGATCAGGTTCGCGAAGTAAACGCATTCACACATGTCGAAAACGAACTGATCGACGATGCGATTGGTGATGTGCTCAAGGCGATCAATGCACGGGGTTGGTCGAGTGATCTCGATGTCATCTATACGACTGACCACGGCGAGTTTCAAGGCGACTTCGGCTTGCTGTTTAAAGGGCCGTATCATGTCGATTCGTTGATGCGTCTGCCGCTTATTTGGCGACCGGCGCCGAGCGCCAAGACTGCCCCAGCGCGAGTTAGCGCACCTGTTGGTTTGGTTTCGTTGGCTGCAACATTTGCCCACATCGCCGGCATTGATCGACCAAAATATACCGAGGCGCCGCGATTGCCAGTCGATGATGGCGACGCACAGGTTCTTGGTCACGAACGCGTGCTCACCGAATGGGACAGCGTGCTGTTTGGCAAGATCGTGCATCTGCGAACTATTTGTCGCGACAATTGGGTTTGCACCGCTGCGCTCGACGGCACGATGAACAAAGCCGGCGAAGGCGAACTTTACGACTTGGTCAATGATCCGTTGCAACATGTCAACCGTTGGAACGACGATTCGGTTCGTGCGTTGCGTGACGACTTGCTCAGCGATTTATGGGCCAACTTGCCCGCACAAGTCTTGCCCCTGCGCAATATGGACGCCCCCGTTTAGCGATTAAACGGCGGGCACTTGCTGGGTGATGCAGTGGATGCCGCCGCCGCCGCGGGCAAGAATTTCGCCAATCTCAAGACCGACAATGTCGTGACTCGGAATAAATTCACCGAGTAGTGCCAGCATTTCGCTGTCGGCGTCGTGACCGCACACGGGCACGATGACGGCGTCGTTGCAAATATAAAAATTTAAATACGGCACTGCCGCACGAATCGAATCAGTAACAACAAACGGCAAAATCGGTATCTCGTGCACCGTTAAACCTGCGTCTTTGGCCACTGCAATGTTGGCTGCACAACGCGCGAAGTCTTCTTCGTTCTTGTCGTCGCAACCTTGCATAATCACCGTCTTTGCCCCAATAAACGCAGCCACATTGTCAACATGACCGTCAGTGTCATCGTCGAGCGCCAAACCAAACGGCAACCATACGACTTCTTGCTGGCCGAGTTCGCTGCACAAACAATTTGCAATTTGCTCGCGTGAAAGTTTCGGGTTGCGATTCGGGTTGAGCAAACACTGCTCGGTCGTGATCAGCGTGCCCGCACCGTCAACATTTATCGAACCACCCTCGAGAACCATGTCAATCTTTCGAGTTTTGTGACCAGCATGGCTTGCCCAGCGCGAGGCGATCGTCGCGTCTTTATCGAACGGAACGAACTTTTCGCCCCAGCCGTTGAATTGCCAACAGGTTGCGATCAGTTCAGTGTTCTCAATCACGTAATTAGGCCCCGAATCGCGAAACCAAGCATCATCGATTTCGAGTGCGACGACATCAACATTTTCGGCACATGCACGACGCGCAGTCGACACATCGTTCGGGTTGGCAATAACTGTGACGGGTTCATAACCCGAAATCGTGTTGGCGAGCGCCGCGTGTGCAGTTTGCGCATCGCCGAGACGCGCGCCATAGATTTCTGGGCGCGCCGGCCAACAAATTATGGTGCGCTCGTGCCGAGAAAACTCGGCCGGCATGCTCACTGATCGAGCCCGTCAAGACTCATCAGTGGTTGATATAACTCGGGCCGGCGATCGCGAAACAAACCCCAAAAAGTTCGCGCAAGTTTTTGGGCTTCAAGATCAAAACTGGCCAACAAAACTGTTTCTTCGATGCGATTGGCTTCGGCAACTTTTGCGCCGGTTGCATCGCAGATAAACGAACATCCATAAAAAGTAATTTCAGTTGCTCGACCAACCTCGCGGCCCGTGCGATTCGCAGCCATCACCGGCGTCAAGTTGCTGGCGGCGTGACCTTGCATCGCGCGTTGCCAATGACCAGATGAATCGAGTTCAGCATTCGATGGTTCACTGCCAATCGCGGTCGGGTAAAGCAAAATTTCTGCACCGCGCAGTGTCATCACGCGCGCCGCTTCAGGAAACCATTGATCCCAACAAATGCCGACACCGATCTTGGCATATTTTGTTTGCCAAACCCTGAAGCCGGTGTCGCCTGGGCTGAAATAAAACTTCTCGTTGTAACCCGGCCCATCTGGAATATGACTTTTGCGATAGGTGCCGAGCATCTTGCCGTCGGCGTCAACGATCGCAACTGAATTAAACAAAGAATTATTGGCTCGCTCATAAACGCTTATCGGCAAAACAACACTCAATTCTTTAGCAACTTTGGCAAAATGATCAACCGTCGGATGTGCTGATATCTCAATTGCGCGATTCAGGTCGTCAGTTGTTTGATCTTTGCAAAAATAATGACCCTCGAAGAGTTCGGGGATCAAAATAATCTGCGCGCCTTGTTTTGCAGCACTGCGCACAAGTCGTTCGGCAGTTGCAATGTTCTCGTCAACTTTTGTCGACATTGACATTTGTAATACGGCGACTTTGACAGCACGCATAAGTTATTTGCCTAGTTGTTCTTTGATCGCACTGACGACTTCTGGCGCGTCTGGCGCAATCGTCGGGTTAAAGCGACACACAACTTTGCCGTCGCGGCTAATCAAGAACTTTTCAAAGTTCCAGCGAATATCGCCAGAGTGACCTTC
>JAQCDG010000153.1 GCA_027731085.1 Actinomycetota bacterium
AGTGCAAGCAGTAACCAATGTTTCTTTTTCGGTCGGCAAAGGCCAAACTCTTGGATTGGTGGGTGAGTCAGGCTCGGGCAAAACCACAGTAGGTCGTTGCATTTTGCGATTGATTGAGCCGACGTCTGGCAGCATTGAATTCGAGGGCCAAGAACTGGGCTCGCTGAAATTTGAAGAAATGCGGGCACTGCGACGAAAAATGCAGATCGTATTTCAAGATCCATTCGCATCACTTGACCCAAAAATGACTGTAGGTGCGTCTATCTCTGAACCGTTGATCGTGCAGGGTGTGCCAGGCGACCACGCTGACAAGGTTCTAGAGCTGCTCGAGTTGGTGGGCCTTTCGGCTGATCACGCACAGCGGTTTCCGCACGAGTTTTCTGGTGGACAGCGTCAGCGAATTGGTGTCGCACGTGCATTGGCACTCAACCCAGCACTTATTATTTTAGATGAACCAATCTCGGCGTTAGATGTGAGTATTCAAGCGGGTGTGGTGAATCTCTTCGAAGACTTGCAATCGCGTCTTGGCATGAGCTATGTCTTTATTGCGCATGACCTGTCAGTTGTGCGTCATATTGCTGACCGTGTGGCGGTGATGTATCTCGGCAAAATTGTTGAAATCGGTGACCAAGAAGCCGTGTATGCGAATCCGACACATCCGTATACGAAAGCGTTGTTGTCCGCTGTGCCGCTGCCTGACCCAAAGACCGAGCGTGCACGAAATCGGATCATGCTCGAAGGTGATGTGCCGTCACCAGTCAACCCGCCGTCTGGATGTCGTTTTCGCACGCGCTGTTGGAAGGCGCAAGATGTTTGCGCACAAGAAGAGCCGATGCTTACCGTGCGTCCGAGCGGTCAGATGTCGGCCTGCCATTTTCCTGAGTCTTAAAGGTAGAATTTCGGCGTGCGAAATATAATGACCTACATCACGATTGTGATCAACGTCTTGGCGATGTTTTCGATGATCGTTGGCGTGTTGTTGCACAGTGGTCGCGGTGGCGGTTTGTCGGACATGTTCGGTGGTGGCGGAGGAGCGGCGCTCGGTTCTGCTGCGGCTGAACGCAACCTCAACAGAATTACGACGGTTTTGGCTCTTGTTTGGGTAATTACCGTAATTGCGTTGGGGTTGTTGCTAACAAACTAGATAGATTTTTAGTGCAAGTCGGAGTGGCGAAATTGGCAGACGCACCAGCTTAAGGGGCTGGCGCTCGTAAGGGCGTAGGGGTTCAAGTCCCCTCTTCGACACGAATATAAAGATCGGTGCAAAGTAACCGCATTAAGATTTTTAGACCGAGGTAAAGGTCGCTCAATGAAATCGCGGTATCCAGTTTTGTCGATTACCAAGTTAACAATTTTGAGTCTCGTGCCATCTGGAGTGGTGGTGCTGCCGATTTGGGCGGCAGGGCTTTCGGTTAAAAAGACACTTTTGTATTTGACAGTTCTGAGCGTGATGCATGTTGTGGTTAGAGCCAGTTGGTCAAATCCGACTCCTCGAGCGATTTCATTATTGGCAGGACTTTTCATAGCAATCTTCTTGGTTCAGAGTGAATCAACGTCGATTGTCACTCTTGAAATTCGTATCTTTTTTATGGCACTTATTTTTACAAGTTTGCTTGTTTTCGGAAGTAAATATATTTTTCGTGTGGTATTTACAAATATTTTGATTCTCTTTGCGTTATTTATATTTTTAGAGATTGGGTTTAGATTCATGGTTCAATCTCAAGCATCTTCACAATATGAGGTGATCGAACTCTTTCGAAGTGGGAGGCAAGACGGTCCGGGCAAAGGAGAAATAGTGTCGATTAATACCGATCGGTCTGGATTGAGAGTGACGACCGATCAACCAGCGTCTCCGGTGGGTCGTGTGCTCTTTTTCGGTGGATCAACAACTTTTTGTGGTGAAGTAGAAGACAAAGACACTTATCCGTCGCAACTTCAGAGGTCAATCTCAAACGCTGGGTTCAACATGCGTGTTGAAAACTATGGAAAGTCGGCAGCGACAGCCACTGATCGGGTGGAAGTTCTTCGGAGCATCACAGATTTGACCTCGAACGATGTGGTGATTTTTTATATCGGTGTCAATGAAGCTGGTGTTGGTTTTACGCAGCGCGATCTTCCAGTTCAAGTTATAAGAGAGTTGCCAGAGCTCGGCACCGCTTTGCAAAAAGCCAGTAGTTATTCAAGAATCGCAGATGTATTATTTCGATCATTGGTTTTCGGCGGTGTTTCGGTCACAGAAGGATCGAAGATCGATGCAGTTGAAAAGCTAAAGCAGGCCCTTGACGAAGCCGAAGCCATGGTGTCGAGCGCCGGGGCCAGGTTTGTGCCGGTTTTGCAAGCAAATTTGTTCACTAAGGTGCCGCGATCTGAATACGATGCGGATCTTGGATCATTGTATGGAAGTCAACTAGAGCCAGTCGTCATTGATATCTATGCGAGGATGAAAGATGTGGTGAGCAGTTTCCCTTTGGCTGGCGATGCAACTGGCGTGATGAACGATTTACAAATATCGCCCTATTATGATTGGCAACACGTGGATGTGTTCGGAAATAAAGAGATTGCAAGATATCTCTTCGAGCATTTGGCGAATCAAGAACTTTTGAAATAATTCTGGAATCGTTGCGGCGTGTCTGATTTCGACCGAGAAAGTCTGCAGAGGCGGACACTGCGAGTTTTGGTTGCAGGGCAAGTTGTCGCGGCGGCGGCATTGTCAGCAGCGGTAACAGTAGGCGCGTTTGTGATTCAA
>JAQCDG010000154.1 GCA_027731085.1 Actinomycetota bacterium
AACCCGCGACCCGTTTTGTACGACTCTGGTTACGAAGCGTTTTTGCCAGCGCGGGCAGACGCAGATCGCACCGAGCATGCGCGAGTTGTCGGCAAACATTGTGAGAGCGGCGATGTGTTGATTAACGATGCAATGTTGCCGAGCGGTTATGCAGTTGGTGATTTGTTGGCGACACCAGTAACGGGCGCTTACGGTCACAGCATGGGTTCGAACTACAACAAAGTTACGCGTCCGCCTGTTGTTTTTGTGCGTGATGGTGTTGCTCGAGTTGTTGTGCGACGCGAGACATTTTCTGATCTCGTTAATCTCGACGTCGCAGATAGCGTGTAAATATGGTTGCGCAGCCCAATGCACAGGTTGTTCGCCTTGGCGTGCTGGGGCACGGTGTCGTCGGTTCGGCGTTCGTCAAGCTTGTGACGCAACAATCTGATCAGATTTTGGCGCGAAGTGGCGTGCGGCTCGAAGTGACAAAAGTTTGCGTGCGCGACGCAAAAAAGAAACACAATTTGCCAAAGGGCGCCGTGTTGGTGACTGATTCAAACGGCCTTGTGCAGTCGGCCGATGTCGATTTGGTTGTTGAATTGATGGGCGGCATTGAGCCAGCATTGAAACTGATTTCTGAATCTTTAGGCAAGCACAAACCGGTTGTGACGGCGAACAAAGCTTTGTTGGCGAAGCATGGTGTCGAACTTTTTGCTGCGGCTGATGCGGCATCAACCGACTTGTTGTTTGAGGCCGCGGTCTGCGGTGGCATTCCGTTGATTCGGCCGTTGCGAGAAAGTTTGCGTGGCGAGCCGATTTCGCGAGTGATGGGCATCGTCAACGGCACGACGAACTTTATTTTGACCAAGATGAGCGAAGTTGGCGCCGATTATTCGGTGGCACTTGCAGAGGCACAAAAACTTGGCTTTGCCGAAGCCGACCCAACTGCCGATGTTGAAGGGCACGATGCGGCTGCCAAGATCGCAATTATTGCCAGCATCGCATTTGGCACAACCGTGCGTGCCGAAGATGTCTATGTAGAAGGCATCAGTAATTTGACTGCTGCCGATATAACTATTGCGCGCAAGTTTGGTTATGCGGTGAAGTTGCTTGGCGTTGCCGAACTTGATGCCACAACATCGATGGTTTCGGTTCGCGTGCACCCTGCGCTTGTGGCGTTGAATAATCCGCTTGCAGCAGTGCGTGAAAGTTTTAATGCGGTTCTGGTCGATGGCGAGTCGTCGGGCTCGTTGATGTTTTATGGACGAGGTGCCGGCGGCGAACCAACCGCATCGGCCGTGCTTGGCGATGTAATCGACGCGGCAATCAATTTGCGCAAAGGCACGCACGCTCTGCTCGGTGCATTTAAATCGACGAAGTTAAAAGAGATGAGCGCGATCAATTGTGAATACATGATTGGACTCGAAGTTGCCGATAAGCCGGGTGTGTTGCATGCCGTGACTGGTGTGTTTGCGCGCAACGGCGTAAGCATTCGTGCAGCCGAACAAGACGGCATCGGCGAAGATGCGCGGCTGGTGTTTTTGACTCATGATGCAAATGAGGCTGCGGTGCAAAATTGTTTGCGCGAGTTTAAGTCGCAAGATGTCGTGAAGCATGTCGGCGCGTTGTTGCGCGTCGTTGCCAATTCGTAACGATGCAATATATTTCGACGCGAGGTCAAGCACCGAAGATTGGTTTTTGTGATGTGTTGCTCGCTGGTTTGGCGCGCGACGGCGGGTTGTATGTGCCCGAAAATTGGCCAACACTTGATAGGACTCCGAATACCAATTATGCGAAGCGGGCAGCGAGCATTATGGCGCCGTTTGTCGGCGATGAAATTGATCAACAGGTTTTTGAGAGACTTTGCGTCGAGTCATATTCGACATTTCGTCACAAAGATGTCGCACCGCTCGTAGAAATCGCGCCAAATGAATATTTGCTCGAGCTGTTTCACGGGCCGACACTGGCGTTTAAAGATGTGGCGTTGCAACTTGTTGGCAAGTTGTTTGACTATGTTCTGACGCAACGCAACGAACGCGTGATGATTGTTGGTGCGACCAGTGGTGACACTGGTGGCGCGGCGTTCGATGGTGTGGCGTCGTGTCGAAATGTTGACCTCGTGATGCTCTACCCAAACAATCGAGTGAGCGATGTACAGCGCCGACAGATGACGACACTGACTGCGCCAAATGTGCACGCTGTCGCTGTTGATGGCACATTTGATGATTGCCAAGACTTGGTTAAAGCGATGTTTAACGACCAGAAATTTCGTGACGCCAATCAACTTTCGGCTGTTAACTCGATCAACTGGGTGCGGGTGATGGCCCAGGTTGTCTATTACATAACTGCGATCGAGAAACTTGGTCGTTCGGCTGTGTTTAGTGTGCCGACGGGAAACTTTGGCAATGTGTTGGCAGGTTGGATCGCCAAGCAGATGGGTGCGCAAATTGACGGCTTTGTTGTCGCCTCTAACACGAACGACATTTTGACTCGGTTTTTTGAGTCGAAGCAGATGGTCACCAACGAAGTTGTGCCGACGCTGAGCCCGAGTATGGATATTCAAGTGTCGTCGAACTTCGAGCGATTACTTTTTGAAACCAACAATCGTGACGGTGCCGAAACGGCGAGACGATTGACTAGTTTTAGGGCAACGGGCAAACTTGATATAGCCGAAAGCGCTTATCAGAAATGGATTTCAGGTGGG
>JAQCDG010000155.1 GCA_027731085.1 Actinomycetota bacterium
AGGCTTCATGGCGTCGGTCGGGAAGATCGCCGCAATCGTTGCACTCGTGCGGGTTTTCGTAGTTGCGTTTCCGTCACGCAGTGATGACTGGGGCACCGTTGTGCTTGTACTCTCGGCACTCACTCTCGTTGTGGGATCAGTGGTTGCCATCGTGCAGACAAATATCAAACGGATGCTGGCGTATTCGTCGATTAGCCATGCAGGTTTTATTTTGGTCGGTCTTGAAGCCGCATCGCATCGCGATTCTGTAAATGTGGGTGACGGGCTGATTGCCGTCGTCGTTTACGTAGTGTTGTATGCCGCGCTGGTTGTCGGCACATTCGGTGTCGTAACTGTTGTCGCTCGCGACTCAAGTGCGGACGCAACTTCGCTGGACGCTTTCAAGGGCCTTGCCAAAAGTCAACCGTTGCTCGGTCTCGTGATGACGGTGTTTTTGTTGGCGCAAGCTGGCATGCCTTTGACGAGCGGCTTCGTGGCAAAGTTTGCCGTGATTCAATCGGCTGTCGCGGTCGGCAGTTACCAACTTGCGGTGATTGCGATGGTTTGTGCGGTGATCGCGGCGTTCGTTTATTTGCGGATCATGGTCAGTATGTGGCTTGCTGATAGTCCTTCGCCAGAAAAAGTTGCCGTGCCAGCGCTTTCGCGAATCGCAATCGGTGTTGCTTTGGCGATAACCCTGGTAATTGGCTTCTTGCCAAGTTTGATTCTCGACATCACCTCAAACCTCACCCAACTCGCCAGCAAATAGTTAAATGAACCCTTGAGTCTTGGGTTCCAACTTTGACCTGAGACTACGATTAAGGTGTGTCTAACCAACCTCATAACTCCAATTTGCAATTAGTTGCGCAGAGAATTCGTGCAAGGGTTATTGAAACATCGCACAAGGCGCACAAAGGTCATATTGGCAGCGCGTTATCGATATGTGAGATAGTTGCAGTAGTGGCATTGAATGCTAGAGGAATAGGCACCCAAGAAACCTCACGAGATCGTGTTGTGCTTTCAAAAGGTCACGCGGCTCTCGCTTGGTATTCAGCTTTAGAGCAAATCGGTGTGATGACATTGGAGACTTTAAATACATATATGTGCGATGGATCTCTTTTGGGAACCCATCCTGATCCACAATTGGATGGAGTTGACTTTATGACTGGCTCGCTCGGTCAAGGGATTGGATATGGCGTCGGTGCTGCTCTGGCGGGCCGTCTCGCCAAAGACAAGCGAAAATCTTTTGTTGTCTTGAGCGATTCAGAACTAAATGAAGGGTCGACTTGGGAATCAGCAGCTCTTGCCGGTCAATTGAAGCTTAAGAACTTATTTGTATTTCTTGACCTGAATGGTCAGCAGGCGCTCGGCAAAACCAGAGATATTCTGCCGACAAGTGTTGCCATCGGAAGCTGGGAAGAATTCGGTTGGAATGTCGTCAGAGTCAACGGGCACTCAACTGCTGAACTTCAACAGTGTCTGAAAACTCACGAAGTTTCCGGCACAGGGCCACTTTTGGTAGTTGCCGAAACTATTGCTGGTAGAGGTGTCAGCTTCATGGAAGGCGAGGTCAAGTGGCACTACATGCCGATGTCTGACGATGAGTTTAGTGATGCTATTGCGCAAGTGAACGTACGACTTGAACAGTTGTTAATGGAAGTTGACCACGCATGAGGCAGAAACTAATTGAAGAATTGTGTACGGTCGCGCGAACTGACGATCGTATAGTTTTGTTAACCGCTGACCTTGGGTTCGGGGTGCTTGACAAATTCGCCGAGGAGTTTCCAGATCGATACTTCAATGTCGGCGTCGCTGAGCAGTCACTTATCGCTACCGCTACTGTCTTAGCCGAAGCAGGATATATTCCGTATTGTTATTCCATCGCGACATTCGCATCACTTAGAGGACTTGAATTCATCAGAAACGGCCCGGTTGCACACAGGTTGCCCGTTCGGATCATCGGAATTGGTCCTGGAATGGATTATGGGTTCGACGGTCTTAGCCACTTTGCAATTGATGATGTCGGGTCTCTGCGTTGTCAACCAGGATTGACAATTTGGACACCCTCGGACGAAGCGGACATTTCTTCACAATTTAGATCTGTGAATGACTTATCTGGACCGGTTTATATGAGAATTCTAAAGAACGCAGTCCAATGTAATGCTGCTCGACTAACACCAGACTCTGACTCTGGGGCAAAGATTTCTATTCTCAGTCTTGGTGACGCACACTTGATCGGCGACAAAATTCGCGAAAGAATTACTGAACTTACAACCGATGTTTCTCACCAAGTGGTCACCTTAATTGGAGAAGATACCGCAGACGAGATTCGACGGCATCTAGCCAAGTCAAAAATTTGTATAGTTACAGAAAGTCATTATGTAGTTGGGGGGCTATCGAGTTTGGTTGCCGAAGTCGTGGCAAATAATGGTTTGAATATTCGTGTAATTCCAGTTGGTGTTTCGTCATTGCCGATTGGAAAACTAGGCAGCACAACATATCTTTCGAATCGTTTTATGACAGATTTAGATTCTGTATTGTCAAAGGTTCAATTTGAGTTGAGTTCGCACGCAAGCGATTTACGAAGATGACAAAACCAAACTTTTCGGCGGAAGCACTGAGTTTGTCTGGCCCAATATTAATTACTGGGG
>JAQCDG010000156.1 GCA_027731085.1 Actinomycetota bacterium
ATGCTCTTCGACGGCTTCGTGTTTGTAGTGCAAATTAATCAAGATCTTTTCAACACCCGAAGAAAGAAGCGACTCGCACCAAATATCTAATAGTGGTTTGCCCTTTATCGGCACCAAACATTTTGGTATCTTGTCAGTTAATGGTCGTAGTCGAGTACCGAGACCAGCAGCAAGAAGAACCGCTCTCACTCCGACAACTCGCGAAGTATCTCGCTTTTCTTGATTGGTGTGTTGCCCACTCGCCCGACTTGAATTGCCGCAGCGAGTGAACCCAGCAACCCTGACTGCCACATGTTTGCGCCGATCGTCATAGCGAGAGACGTCGCAACCAGCATGCAATCGCCGGCGCCGGCGACATCTTGAGCCGACGAATTAAGCGCCGGTATTTGATCTGTTTCCCAATCGTTGCCCCATCGACCATGCAATAAAACACCTTGCTCACCAAGTTTTAAGATGATGCACTTGGCGTTGGCACGCTCGCACGCTTGATTTGCAATTACTACCAAACCGTCTTCTGTGTTGCGCAACGCAATTCTCGCTTCACGCTCGGTCGGCGTTATTAAATCGACATTTTTAAATCGTGAAATGTCACCGATCTGTGACGACGACTGGCTATCGGCTACGACTCTAATTTTTCTGGCTTTAGCAATCGCCGTTAATTCATCGACAACATTTTGAGGTAAACAGCCGTAGTTGAAGTCTGAAAAAATCAACAAATCTGCATCGGCACAAGCCGCTTTTGCACTCTTAATAAGCGATTTCTGAATCGGTTCATCCACAGATCGTTGCACCAAGTGGCTCACCCGCAACAAGGTTTTGGCACGACTTCTAAACCGTTGTTTTAGCGTTGTCGGCCTTGCATCGTCGACTATCAGTTCATGAACTACGCCGAATTTCGTCAGTTCGTCTCGACAAAACTGCGCAGCTTCGTCATTACCGACAACCGAAAAATACTTCACTTGCGCGCCAAGTGACGCCGCATGTGCTGCGACAATTGCCGCGCCACCAACAAACTTTTTGCTCGACACCGGGGTTACGACAATTGTTGGGTCTTCTTCAGACATACCGAGGGGGTCACAAGAAATGTACTCATCGACAATCGTGTCGCCAATTACCACAACTTTCACTTTGCTGAGATTTTCGACTAATTCAACAAGCTCTTGAATCTTGACTCCGCGTCGTTTCATAAATGCAGTTGGCAAGTTGATTATTTTTTGGTTTTGCGAGGACATCTCTCGGCGAATTAGATCAAGTGAGGTAAACACCACGTCGCCAGAGCTAAACAAAAGTTTTCCACCATAGCTTTCAACTGCTTGCTGCTCTGGGTTTTCTTGGTTCTTATGTTCTTTGCCTTTGACTACCAACGCAGGCTTGATTCTTCGAATCGCATCATTTGGTGAGTCTTCAATCAAAAACGCTTCGTCTACAAGACCATTCATCGTGACAGCTTCAAGTCGAAATTCTTCAGGTACGTGCGCCGATAAACCGGCGACCTTGTCACTGAGCACCCCTACGACCAATTTTTCGCCGCTCTCTTTTGCAAACTTTAAAAGTCGCACATGTCCTGGGTGTAAAACATTAAATGTTCCAGACACGAATACGGTTCCATGTTTCATGATTTAGACCATTTCTTTGACGATTTGTCGCACGGCGCTTAAAGATGACATCGGTTCAACTGAAGTGAAGACAGAACATTCTAGCGAGGAATGCGGCAAAACTTTTTCGCCAACTTCGCTGGCTATCTGTTGGCGCACAGTGCTTTTATCAGCGCCAAGTTGTTCAGCGATCGAACATGCCATCTCAAAGTAACTAATTTCATCTACAGCTGAAGATTGAACAATCGATGCTGACGCACCAAACAAGACACTTTCGATCACTGAGCAAGCACTTTTTTTTGTAATCGGGCTGATGCTCACATCGGTGAATGCCGAGATTTGTTCTTTCGCTCTAATTTTTGTGACCCAGTCAACCAAAAGTTTGCTGTTTTCAGAAATCACCTTTGTAAACCGTATAACTCGCGTGGCATCACCAAGCCCCAAAATTTGCTCTTCGGCTTGAGTCTTTTGTCGACCATATTCGGTTGTCGGCGAATATTTCGCGTCGCTCTTGACGTTGGCTGTCTTACCGTCGAAAACTCGATTCGACGAAAGAAAAATAACTTTTTGACAACCAGATTGAACATACCACTTTGCTATTTCAACTTGCGAACTTATATTCACTATTCGACTTAATTCTGGATTCTTCTCGCACTCGCGTAGCCCGGTCATACCAGCACTAATCACAACAGCATCTATCTTGGGCAGCCTGCTCACAACTTCAATGGCGTTCGCGGTGTTTGCAAGATCAAGCCTGAACGAGTATTGATCATTTGCGTCAATTCGTCGTGATGCACCAAAAACTTCGCTTCCCTTTTGTTTAAGCGTCTCGCCTAGATGCGAACCAATCACGCCGGTCGAGCCAATAATCAAAACTCTCATCGCCGAACCGCACCTTGGGCCCACTGTGTGTCTGAATCTGAGAATGGTCCACTTTGGGCTTCGATAAAAACTGCCGAGTCGGTCAGGGTGCG
>JAQCDG010000029.1 GCA_027731085.1 Actinomycetota bacterium
GTCACGCTCGTCGACGACGGCACGATGACTGCAGAGTGGGGTGCGATTGGTATCGACGATGAAGGTCACCCGTCGCAGCGCAACACGCTGATCAAAGATGGCGTGCTGACCGACTATATGTGGGACTACCTGCGTGCGCGCAAAGAAGGTCGCGCGCAAAGCGGCAACGGTCGGCGTCAGAGTTATCAACACTTGCCGATGGTGCGCATGACAAACACTTTTGTGCTCAATGGCAAAGAAGATCCTGATGACATCGTGCGTGCCACGAAGCAAGGCGTCTACATCGCCAAACTTGGTGGCGGTCAAGTCGACACGGCGAGTGGCGACTTTGTTTTTGGCATGGCCGAGGCTTACTTGATTGAAAACGGCGAAATCACCGAACCATTGCGCGAAAGCAATTTGATCGGCAACGGACCAGAAGTTTTGAAAGACATCGACCTACTTGGCAATGATTTTGCAATGGGCAACCCTGGCACTTGCGGCAAAGATGGCCAAGGCGTGCCGGTGGGTGACGGGCAACCAACATTGCGCGTGCGATCGCTGACGATTGGCGGCACTGCAGCATGAGTGTCGGTGTGCCAGAGTTGCAAAAACTCGCCGACTCGGTAGTCGAGCAAGCGAAACCTGGCGAACAAGTCGAGGCATATGTTTCGCGCGGCGGCGAAACTTCGGTGCGTGTCTATGAGGGCGAACTTGAGCATTTCGTTTCGGCGCAAAGCGAAGGCGTCGGCATTCGCATTATTAAAGATGGTCGCACTGGTTTTGCTTACGCTGGCACGCTCGAACCATCGGCGATCGCCGAAGTTCTGGCTGAGGCCCGCGACAACATTCAGTTCGGCACGGTTGATCAGTGGGCGGGGCTCGCTGAGTCAGACGGCGTGGCGCAGATTCCACAAAAATTTTGGGATGATGAACTCGCGAATTATCCGACCGATAAGAAAATTGAAATTACCAAAGAGCTAGAAAAACTGACACTTGCAGCTGATTCACGCGTGCGAGCCGAGCAATCAAACTATGAAGACGGCTGGGCCGAAACTGCAGTCTCGACGACCACGGGCATTCGCGAAAGCGGACGAGGCAACTCGTGTTATGTCTCGGTGGCGACTTTGGCCGACGATGGCGACGAAGCGCAAACTGGTTTTGGTTTTTCGGTTGGCGACTCGCCAAAAGAATTTGATCTCAAAAAAGCGGCGCGCGAGGCGGCCGATCGTGCGACTCGATTGCTCGGCGCAACAAAACCAGCGAGCAAAAGTGTGACGATTGTTCTTGACCCATACGTGACTTCGCAATTCGTCAGCATTTTGTCGAGTGCGTTGAACGGCGAAAATTTGGCAAAAGGCCGCAGCTTGTTCGCCGATCGTTTGAACGAGCAAGTCGCTGATCAGCGATTCACGCTTGTCGACGACCCAACCAACCCTTTGGCATACACGGCAACCGACATTGACGGCGAAGGCTTGGCGGCGCGACGCAATATCTTGATCGAAAACGGTGTGCTCAAAAAATTTGTTCACTCGAGTTACAGTGCGCGACGCATGAACACCAAGAGCACTGGCAATGCAACTCGTGGCGGCTTTTCTGGCGGGCCAGGTGTTGGTTGTTTGGCGATGCAAGTGCAACCGGGCAGCAAGACGCAAGCCGAGTTGATCGCGACGATCGATGACGGGGTGTTGATTCAAGATGTCGCCGGCATGCACAGCGGTGTGAACACGATCTCGGGCGACTTCTCAACAGGTGCATCTGGCATCGTTATCAAAAACGGCACGCTTGGTGCACCGATTCGTGAATTTACGATCGCATCGACACTGCAAAAAATGTTGCTCAACATCATTGATCTCGGCAACGACATCGATTGGTTGCCGATGCGTGCAGTTGGTCTTTCTTTGGTAATTACCGATGTGATGATGAGTGGTTCATAACCAGCATGTCAATTTTGCACGCCATTGTGCTTGGCATCGTGCAAGGATTAACCGAGTTTCTGCCGATTTCTTCGAGCGGACACTTAGAAATTGTGCCGTGGCTTTTTAACTGGAACGATTACGATTCGCAAGCAACTGCCAAGGCGTTCGACACGGCGTTGCATCTGGGCACGCTTGTGGCGGTTTTGATTTATCTGCGTCGCGAACTTGCTGCTTATCTGCGCACAGGTTTACAGTTTGCATTTCGACGCCAGAGTTCAACGACGGTGCTGGGTAAACAGGCGTGGTTCTTGGTCGCTTCGGCGATTCCTGCCGGCATCGTCGGCGTAATTTTTGAAGAGTCGATCACCGAGCGACTCGGTACGCCAAATTTGATTGCGGTCAGTTTGATCGTGTTTGGTTTGTTGCTCGTTTGGGCCGATAGGCGAGCAACGGTTGCACAAAATTCGCGCGATGTCACGCAACTTTCATTGCGTGATGCGTTGGTTATCGGCACGGCACAAGTTTTGGCGCTTAACCCAGGCACATCGCGCTCAGGCATCACAATCACAGCCGCACGCCTGACGGGCTATTCGCGCGATGCGGCAGCGCGACTTTCATTTTTGATGAGCGTGCCGATTATTGGTGGCGCGGTGGTGTTTAAACTCGCACAGCTTTGGCGAGATGGCATACCCGAAGGTTTGGCTGTGCCGATGTTGGTCGGTATTGTCAGCGCCGGTATTTCTGGCTGGGTCGCAATGTGGTCGATGATTCGACTAGTGCGCACAAAGAGTTTTACGCCGTATGTCGTTTATCGGGTTGCATTTGGTGCAGCAATCTTGCTGCTTGTCGCCACAAACTTTCGCTAATCAATAGTAAGTCGGCTCGTGGGTGGTGCATCCCACAAGCCGACCTGCTCGCTATAAATTTGCTAACCGACTAGCACGAGGCTGACAATGCCAAGCGCGGCGGCGTTGGCGATCATCGCCGAGTTTGCAACCGGCACTGCCAAAACGATTGTCGCCTGTCGGCCAGATTGCTCGACGATATCGATAACCAAAACTTGTTCGAGCACGATTGCCGAATCAATGATCACATCGACATGATTGCCACTTTGCAGGGTTGGTAGTGGCCCGGCACTCTGCATTGCTACAGCGCGAAACCCAACCGGAATTTCATAGCGACTCGCACTTTGCAGCGTGGCAGGTGCGAGTTTTTCGCTATTAAATGATGCGGCTGAAACAAAATAGACGAGAGCACAAAAAATAGAAAGTGAAATGACGACAATGCGCTGTCGCGCCGCATCACGACACAGCGAATACCAAGACTCGAGAAGTTTTGTTTTCATAGCTACGCCTAATGTGTGCGGGCTACGAAGTTGTGGCAGCCACGCGGCGCTAACTTTTTGGCGCGCGCGGCGCTACTTTACTGGTGCCGACTTGGTTTCGGTTTTTGTGGCTGGGGCTGCTGTTGTTGTGCTCGAACTTGAATCTGAGCCGCCAGAAGTCGACGAATCGCTCGACTTGCCGGTTGATGCTTCGGTTGCTGAACCTGAGGTGGCACCGCCTGATGTGTCAGTTGTCGAACTAGTTGTCGAACCAGTCGACGAACTAGTCGATGAACCAGCCGAAGTTGCCGACGCTGCAGTTTTGCCCGAAGTGGCGCTATCAGTTTTGTAAAAACCTCCGCCCTTGAAAGTTATGCCCACGGGTGTGAAAACTTTCTTCACAGGTCGCGGCTTGCCGTCTGATGGGTGCGGCGCCTCGGTCAACGCATCGTCGCTGAACGCCTGATAGATCTCGATTGTCTCGCCAGAGTCAATGAACTTGTAAACATAAGTTGGCATAGGGCTTTTGATTCTAGGATGACAGTGTGGCTGTGCGCACTGCTGTTATTCCCGCGGCCGGAATGGGCACACGCTTCTTGCCCGCGACCCGCGCCACCCCCAAAGAATTGCTACCTATATATGACACGCCAGCACTGCAGTTCGTGATCGACGAGGCAGCGCAAGCGGGCTGCACGCGTGTCGTGATCGTCACCAGCCGAGCCAAGCCGTCGATCGAGAACTACGCATCTGCAGCCAGCACCGACAAAGTCGCCGTGACCGTCGTATATCAAGATTCGCCGTTGGGTTTGGGTCATGCAGTGAGTTGCGCGCGCCAAGCGGTGGGCGACGAGCCGTTTGTCGTTATGTTGCCCGACGAAATAATGGGTGATGCCTCGTTGACCAAACAACTTGTGGCGATCTATGAAAAATCTGGCAAAAGCAGCATTGGATTAAAACGGGTTGCAGCTGCTGAAATCTCAAGTTATGGCAACGTCAAAGTCGTCGGTTACAAAGGCGACACAGAAAGTACAGTTGAAATCTTGCAAGTTGTTGAAAAACCAAAACCAGCAGATGCAGTCAGCGACATCGTGATCATCGGTCGTTATGTTTTTTCGCCAAAAGTTTTCGACAAACTTGAACAAATCAAACCCGGTGCGAACGGCGAACTGCAGTTGACCGATGGGCTGGCGATGTTGGCAAACGAGCACGCCTTGTTGGGTGTTGTCAGCGAGATAACTCGATACGACACAGGCACGCCGATGGGGCTTTTGCGTGCAGTCATTGAGATTGCCCTCGAGCGTAAAGATATTGGGCCGCAATTGAACTCTTGGCTTAAAGAAAAATTCAACAAATAGTTTAAGGTCGGTGTCATGGTTAAAAATTTTGGGGCGACGGTTGATGCCAAAGAAGTCAGTCTTGACTCGACGCGATTAAAAAATATTGACAAGCATTTCAATCGCTATGTTGACGAAGGTCGCTTGGCTGGCTACGCCGTTGCGGTGGCGCGACACGGCAAAGTTGCGCACTTTGGCATGTATGGCCACAAAGATTCTGAAACTGGTGCGCCGATCACCGACGACACCATGTATCGCATCTACTCGATGACCAAGCCGATCACCTCGATTGCGCTGATGATGTTGGTCGAGCGCGGTTTGCTGCAACTCACAGACCCAGTCAGCAAGTTCATACCGTCATTTGGTGAAACTCGAGTTTGGAATACGGGCACGGTGTTGAAGCCGCTGACAAATGCGCTCACTGAGCCAATTCGCATTTGGCATCTATTAACCCACACGGCAGGCATGACATACGGCTGGATGTATTCAGATCTTGTAGACGACATGTATCGGCGCGCTGGTTTTGAAGCCGGCGTGGCATATAAAGATTCGCTCGAAGTCGTCTGCGATAAATATGCGGCGTTGCCACTTTTATTTCAGCCAGGTTCAAGTTGGAACTACAGCGTCGCCACCGACATCGTTGGCCGAGTGATCGAAGTTGTTGGCAAGATGCCGCTCGACGAGTTTTTTGACAAGAATATTTTTCAACCACTTGAAATGCTCGACACAGCATTCTGGGTGCCCAAAGAAAAACACGAGCGAGTTGCGTCGCTCTACAGATACGACGAGGCAACACGCAGAAAGGCAAAACTCGATAGTTTCGGCAACAGCAGTCTCGAAAAGCCAGCGTTTCTGTCGGGTGGTGGTGGCTTAATTTCGACTGCCAGCGATTATTTCAAGTTCATCCGCATGCTCGAAGGTCGTGGTCAGTCAGGCAATGTGCAACTTCTTTCATCGCGTACTTTCGAAATGATGGTGATGAACCATCTGCCGAACAACGCCGACATCACGACATTTGGCCGATCACTTGGCGAAGAAATTTTTTATGACGGTTTGGGTTTTGGTCTCGGGTTTTCTGTAGTTGTCGATCAAGCCAAGTCTCGCGTGGCTTGCCCGAACGGCACGTTTGGTTGGGGCGGCATGGCCAGCACTGCGTTTTGGGTTGACCCGGTCAACGAGATCAGCGCAATGTTCTTCACGCAGTTGATTCCGTCGAGTACGTATCCGATTCGCCCATATTTGCGTTCGCTGGTTTACGCCGCCGTCACCGACTAGTAAAAACTAGGCGACGCGTTGAAATTTATTTGGTTCGTCGAGTATGAACCCGAACTCATCAACAGCAGACTCGACTTCGTGATTTGAAGCGACGCTGAAATATCGCCAAGTGTTTGGTGAAACTTTCGTGTATTGCTGAGTTTGTTTTGTAATGCCGAGAGTTTCGATATCAATCACTGCGACGCTGATTGTTGCGCTGTGACCAACGAGCAGTGGCAGTCGCCGAATCGGAATGCAATTTGTAAACGGCGTGTTGATGAAATCGAGGTCGGTGCAACCATCTAACTCGGTGCGATGGGCGCCGTTCATCTCGCCCCAACGACCGTGACTATCGGTGCCAAGCCAAAGATCTGGGTCTTCGAGATCGCGAAACAATAAACATTGCTGCACCACCCAACCGGCTGAAAGTCGCAACACGAATTGTGCGTTGTCGAGGCCGAGGGTGCCTTCCGCTGTCCAGCCTTCGTTCTCCCAGCGCAGGGCGACGGTGCTCTGTGGCGGCTGCTTGGCAGAGTTGACCGTTTGCCATGAAACGCTGTGGCCCGAAGACGAAAGCGGCTGATAGGTGTTCATACTGGTGGGCATCTTGGCGTCAATCGTACGCAGCCCGTGCACGGTTCAGCCCGCTAGAAGTTATGTGCCGATACCGTCAGCGCTGTGATTTCTTTTGTTGAAGCGCAGAAAATCGTCATCGGTGGATGCGAACCAGTCGCGCCAGTTCTAGTCGACTGTCAATCAATGTCGGGTCGTGTCGTGGCCCAAGATGTTGTTGCAACCGAATTTATTCCGCCGTTTGCCAACACGGCCGTCGACGGTTTTGCGGTGCGCGCACAGGATGTAACAACTGCTGGTGTCGAACTTGAAGTGCTCGGCGTGATTGGCGCGGGTCATGTTGCTGAGTATGAAATAGGTGCAGGGCAATCGGCTCGAATTATGACTGGCGCACCAATGCCTAGGGGTGCCGATGCTGTGGTGATGATCGAAGATGCGACCGAACTCGGCGCAACGCGTGTGCGATGCAATAAACCAGCAAAAGTGAGCGATGCGGTTCGTGAGATTGGCGAAGATGTATGCGCTGGCGACATTGTCTTCAAATCTGGCGAGGTAATTAACGCCGCGGGCGTCGGCGTGTTGGCGAGCATTAACGCGCGAAAAGTTCTGTCATACCCGAAGTTGAGTGTGGCGATGTTGTCAACGGGTGATGAACTCGTAACTGATGGCTCGGATCTAAAACCCGGCCAGATTCGTGAGAGCAACTTAACGATGCTGTCTGAGATGATTAGTGCGACTGGTTGCGAAGTGATAAATCTCGGCATCATCGCTGACGACGAAGCGACACTCGAAGCCAAACTGCGTGAAGTCGCGACACGCTGTGATGCGATCGTTACAAGTGGTGGCGTCGGGCAAGGCGACTTTGACATCGTGAAAATTGTTTTGTCACGCATCGCCGACATGAAGTGGATGCAGATGGCAATCAAGCCGGCTAAACCGTTCGCTTTTGGCAAACTGACAACAAGTGACTCGCGAGTTATCCCAATATTTGGATTGCCAGGCAACCCCGTTTCGTCGATGATTAGTTTTGAATTGTTGGCGCGACCGTCATTGCGAAAAATGATGGGGCACACGCAGAACCTTACGCGACCAACGGTGCGCGCAATTGTCGACGCACCGATGAAACGCAAACAAGACAGCAAAGTTCATTTCATGCGCGTATTCGGTGCATTCGGTGACGATGGTCGTTTGCATGTTCGCGACACTGGCCCGCAGGGCAGCCATCAACTTGCCGCCACCGCGCAGGCAAATGGTTTGGCGATGGTGCCCGACGGCCAAGGTCTGCCGATTGGCGCCGAAGTCGAAGTGATGATGCTTGCGTAATATGCTCAACGTATGGGACCGTCGTGCAATTAATTGACCCCTTCGGGCGAACAGTCCGTGATTTGCGAATTTCGATAACTGATCGATGCAATTTTCGTTGCACCTATTGCATGCCCGAAGAAGGCATGGCATGGCTTGATCGCAAAGAAATTTTAACTTTCGAAGAGATCGAACGCTTGGCAACTATTTGTGTGCAACGCTTCGATGTTGACAGCATTCGTCTGACTGGTGGCGAACCAACCGTTCGCGCACACTTGCCGGTGCTGGTCGAAAAACTCGCTCAACTAAAAGTGCCGAGCACAGCACATTCTCCGTTGGCTGGCAAGAATATTGACCTAGCGCTAACAACTAACGGCGCAACTCTGCGACTCATCGCCGATGAATTGAAGGCCGCAGGTTTGTCGCGCATCAACATCAGCCTCGACACGCTACAAAGCGAAAAGTTTCTTAAGATCACGCGACGAGATCACTTGACAAATGTTTTAGACGGCATTGATGCGGCAATTCAAGCTGGCTTTGCCCCAGTCAAGATCAATGCTGTGGTTCAGCGTGGCGTCAACGATGACGAGATCTTGGCGTTGGCCAGCTTTGGTCGCGACAAAAAAGTTGAAGTGCGATTTATCGAGTTCATGCCGCTTGATGCACAAGGGCAGTGGCAGCGCAACGATGTTGTGGGTCAAGACGAGATCGTGGCGACAATCAACAACGTTTACCCACTCGAGCAAGTTGCGGCTCGCGGTGCGGCACCGGCAGATCGTTGGCGTTATCTTGACGGGGCCGGCACAGTCGGCGTAATTCCATCCGTAACAAAACCTTTTTGCGGCGACTGCGATCGTGTGCGACTGACTGCAGAAGGTCAGTTTCGCACTTGTCTGTTTTCGACGACAGAGTTTGATTTGCGAGCGATGTTGCGTGGCGAGGCAACCGACGACGCGATCGCGGCCGAAATCGCGCGTGCTGTCGGCACAAAGTGGGCGGGTCACGCAATTGGCAATGTCACTTTCGTGCGCCCGAAACGCTCGATGAGTCAGATTGGCGGCTAATGATGATCGCGTCAAGTCATGTCTGAACTAAATTTTTCACACCTTGACCCAATGGGGCGAGCACGCATGGTCGATGTCACGCCAAAAGAGCCCACACATCGGCGGGCAGTTGCGCGATGCAAGGTTTTTATGAGGTCAGAAACGACGGCTGCGATCGCCAATCGTGAAGTAAAAAAAGGTGATGTTCTCGCC
The DNA here is from genome assembly GCA_027731085.1 of Actinomycetota bacterium. Taxonomy (GTDB): domain Bacteria; phylum Actinomycetota; class Acidimicrobiia; order Acidimicrobiales; family Ilumatobacteraceae; genus BACL27. Next base: position 8,942 of record JAQCDG010000029.1, read on the forward strand.
GTCGCTCGCGTTGCGGGCATTCAGGCCTCAAAGCGAACCGCCGAGATGATTCCGCTGTGTCACCCGTTATTGGTTGGTGCCGTTTATATCAACTTCGAAATCGGCGACGACCACATTGCAGTCGAGGCTCAAGTCGACACGATCGACCGCACCGGCGTCGAAATGGAAGCGTTGCATGCTTGCTCGGTTGCCGCGCTGACGATCTACGACATGTGCAAGAGCGCCGACCGCGCCATGGTGATTGGTGAACTGACGCTGTGGGAGAAATCTGGCGGGCGACAAGGCACCTATCGGCGCGAGGTCTAGCCTAAAACCTTTATTTTTAAGGCTCTGAGCCGTTTGGGTAGCGATCTCGTTAACCCGGAATACACTTAGGAGACCCCATGAGCAAGTTAATTCTTCTGATCGTTGGCGCCGCATGGCTGGCAGTTCTCTTGCCGCCGATATTGCGTGCCCGCATTAACAAGTCGCCAAACATGTCGGTTAGCGCTTTTAGGCGTAATCTTTCGACCTTGCAGAATACAAATCTGCGTCACCCTCAAGCCCAGCTTCGGGGCATGTCGCGCGAACTTGCACCAAACCAAATGCGCACCCGTCAGGCAAGTCATTTGTCGCAATTGACGGGTCCGATTTTGCGACCGCAAGGCACTCGCTCGCATCAGTCAGTTTCGGGCGAGTTTTATGCCCGCGAACTCGTGCGCCAGCGCCGTCAGCACACGGTCGTGGGCTTGGCTTCGGCGGCAGTAGTTTCGCTTTTCTTGGCGTTTACAACTGGGTCGATTGTCTTGGTATATGCCTTCACGCTGAGCCTCATCGCCTTGATCGGCTATTGCTACTGGTTAGTGCAGCTTCGCGCGCAACGCGACAGCACTCGCTATATGCGTCAGTTTCGCAACCGCGCCGCCTAAGTATCTAGTTCGTAGTTTGGGGCTGTAGCTCAGTTGGTAGAGCGGTACGTTCGCAATGTACAGGCCAGGGGTTCAATTCCCCTCAGCTCCACAATTTGCGGTTAGGCGGCGAACACGGCCGAGTGGCACAATATCTGAGTGCCAAAACGGCTGTTATTTTCCAGAGTGGGGTTTTATAAATGACAATGACTTGGGCTGAAGCCAACCTGGCGGTCACCGCCCCGGGGCAGATTTTCGAACTTGTCGACGCCGAAGTGTTTGGCGTCAAGATGCAGGTCTTCAAAAACGCACCTGCGCATTTGGGTCAGGTTTTTGCTGGCGCCCGCGGTCATGGCGAAAAGACGTTTCTGGTCTACGAAGGCGAGACCTACACATTTACCCAAGCAATGGATCAAATTGACGCGCTGTCAAACCTGCTCGTGAACACTTATGGCGTCAAGAAGGGCGACCGTGTCGCGGTCGCGATGCGCAATTATCCCGAGTGGGTGATGTCGTTTGCGGCGATCATTTCGGTTGGCGCCATATCGGTGTCGATGAACTCGTGGTGGGTCGAAGACGAAATGGATTTTGCGTTGCAAGACTCTGGTGCGACGGTTTTGATTTGCGATCAACAACGCTTTGATATTGCCGCCGCAAGTTGCAAGAAACTTGGTGTCAAAGTTTTGGTCGTGCGGGCTGAAAAGCCGCTTCCTGCAGGTGTCGAAAAGTGGCAAGATGCTTTGGCGCCACATTTGAAAGCCGCGCTCAAATGCCCGGTCGTCGAAATCAAGCCTGACGACGACGCAACGATTCTTTACACATCGGGCACAACTGGCCGACCCAAAGGCGCAGTGTCGACGCATCGCGCGATCATTTCTGCATTGATGGCATTTTCTTCACGCAACTCGGTGCTCACAATGTCGGGTACGAAACTCAAAGACGTGACCGGCCCCGAAATACCGACTTCGTTTATTTTGATCGTGCCGTTGTTTCATGTCACTGGTTGCGTGCCTGTAATGATGAGTTGTTTCATCGCAGGCTTGAAACTCGCGATTATGTACAAGTGGGATGCCGAGAAGGCGCTCGAAATGATCGAGCGCGAGCAGATCACGAATTTTGTCGGCGTGCCCACACAAAGTTGGGATCTCGTCAACTCACCCGTGTTTGATAAATACGACACGACGAGTTTGCGCGCAGTTGGCGGCGGCGGTGCGCCATCGCCAACTTCGCTGGTCGGCAAAGTCAACGACAAAGTCAAGAACGGCAGTCCGCAACTTGGTTATGGCATGACCGAAACAAACGCGTTCGGCCCTGGCATCACCGGCTCTGACTACTTGGCTCACCCGACCAGCACAGGTCGAGCAGTTTTGCCGATGCGAGTCGAAGTGCGCGCCGAAAACTTGAAGCCTTTGCCAACCGGCGAGGCAGGCGAGATTTGGTTCTTTGGCCCGATGTTGATTCGTGGATATTGGAAACGCCCCGAAGCAAATGCCGAGACGATTGTCGACGGCTGGCTGCGCTCGGGTGACATCGGTCGGCTTGATGCCGAAGGTTTTGTTTATGTCGAAGACCGCGTCAAAGACATGATTCTTCGCGCCGGTGAAAACATTTACGGTGCCGAAGTTGAGAGCGCAATCTACGATCACCCGGCGGTGCATGAGGCTGCAGTTTTCGGCGTGCCTCATGAGCGCCTCGGTGAAGAAGTTGGCGTCGCGATTTTAGCGAAGGCCGGTGCGGTGCTTGATCCAAAAGATTTATGGAAGTTTCTCGAGGGCAAAATTGCAGCGTTTAAGGTGCCTGCTCATGTGATTGTGATGAACGAGCCGTTGCCGCGTAACGCCGCGGGCAAGTTTTTGAAGCGCGAACTTCAACAACGCCTGGCCAAGGGCGAACTTACAGCGATCTCTCGTACGAGTTAATCTTCGCGTGCCTCCAGTAAATCTCACAACTCTTGATGGCGTGAGCCTTGATGCGTTGACGATCGGCAATGCGCTGGTCGATGTCTTGGCAACCGTTGACGAAGCCTTCTTAGTGCGCGAAAAAATCGTCAAAGGTTCGATGAACCTCGTTGATATTCAACGCTCGAAGCATTTGCATTCACTCGTTAATTCGCGCACCGAGATGAGTGGTGGTTCGGCGGCGAACACGGCGTATGGGCTGGCAAGTCTTGGTGGCAGGGCGGGTTTCATCGGCAAGATTTCTGCTGATCGATTGGGCGAGTCGTTCTCGCGCGACCTCGAAGCGGTGGGTGTGAAGTTTTTTCCGGGTGCGACTTGCGCGACTGAAGATACTGGTCGGTGCTTGATCGTTGTCACGCCGGATGGCAATCGCACAATGAACACATTTCTTGGCGCAGCATCGTTGCTTGATGCAGCCGACATTTCTAAGACTGCTGTGCAGAGTGCTGCGGTCGTACTTCTTGAGGGTTACTTGTTCGATAAAGACGCTGCTAAAGACGCATTTCGCACGGCGGCTGAATATGCCCACGCGGCTGGGCGAAAAGTTGCACTTACGCTTTCAGATTCTTTTTGTGTCGACCGTCATCGAGACGATTTTCTATCGCTGGTCAAAAATGACATTGATATTTTGTTTGCAAACGAAGACGAACTCAAGGCGCTCTATCAAGTTAAATCAATCAACGATGGTCTGCATCAGTTGCGAGATGATTGCGAGTTCGCCGCTGTCACGCGCAACGAACACGGCTCAGTCGTTATTGATGGTGATGAAGTCGTGATTATCGATGCCGAGCCAGTCGACAGCGTGGTTGATGCAACTGGTGCTGGTGACATGTATGCGGCAGGCTTTCTATATGGTTTCGTGCGCGGCAAACCAATTGAACAGTGTGGCAAGATCGGCTCGCTCGTTGCCTCAGAAGTAATCACGCACATGGGGCCAAGACCGCTTGTGTCGCTGACTACGGTTGTGCCAAACGATTTGTTGCGTGTTTAGATTTCGTCTGCCGGAAAGAAAACGAGTTTTAGATCGCCCAGTTGCACGAGTGTTGTGGCGATCCAACTGCCAAGACTGCTGAAGTTTTCGTCAAGCAATTTGCTTGTGCCGTCTTGCAAAGTTTCTTCGGCGAGTTCATAGCTGCCTTGATATGTAACTTCAATCGCATAATCGAGATGCTGAGCAGCGTGTTTATCTGTTGGCGTTGGCTGATTAATTTCGACCGTGATGCCTTCGCGTGAGAGTTTTTCTTTGCCGACTTGCGGGCTCTTGATCGGAGCAATGTTTTCGACCATCGATGCATCTGGCTGCGTGGTGAGTCGTTGCACACGAAACACGATTTCCATTTCGATTTCTGGTGCTTCGTGAAAAATTTCATCGGTATACCACGCCCGATAAATCGCTTGGCTCCAGCTCGGCCAAGTCAGAGTGATATGAGCAACGACGCGTGGCGGTCGACCTTCACCCGGCAGGCCGTAACTTGTCTCCCAGACGAGGTCACCAAGCAAAACATCAGACTGAAAATGTTCGTCAAACGCTTGTCGTTCAAGAAATGCGTTCGAAAAGGCGTCGCGCAAGGCGCCAATCGCATCGCTAAAGACATGGTCCAACATGTGGTAACCACGCTAACAATGTGCCAAACTAAATGCTCATGAGTCTTGTGCAGGTTGAGCGAAATGACGGTGTCGCGACACTGACACTGAATAATCCGTCCGAGCGCAACACAATGACTGCCGAGATGGTCGCCGATATTTCGGCTGCGATGAACGACATCGAAGCCGACCCAAAAGTCGGCGCTCTGGTCGTGACTGGTGCAGCCCCAGCATTTTGTGCTGGCGCCAACCTCGGCAACTTGGCCGAGGCCGACGGCGCATCGCTGACGAAAATTTATGAAGGTTTCTTGCGCATCGCACGCACACCCTTGCCAACGATCGCAGCAGTAAACGGCGCGGCAGTTGGTGCTGGCATGAACTTGGCTCTGTGTTGCGATGTGCGTATCGCCGCCGTTCGTGCAAAATTTGACACGCGGTTTTTGCAAATCGGTTTGCATCCTGGTGGTGGCCATACTTGGATGTTTCGCAATATTGCAGGCCCGCAAGCCACGATGGCTGCAGTCGTTTTTGGTGAAATTCTCGACGGCGCAGAGGCAGAGCGTGTTGGTTTGGCATACAAATGCGTGCCAGATGATCAGTTGATGTCGGTTGCCCACGCAATGGCGGCGCGTGCAGCCAGTGCGCCGCGCGAGTTAGCGATTCTCACCAAGCGCACGATTCAAGAAATGGCAAATGTTGCAACACACGCAGAAGCAGTAGCTAAAGAACTCGAGCCCCAAGTGTGGACGACCCGCCAACCTTGGTTCGCCGAGCGTCTCGCCGCCCTGCAATCTCGCCTCAAAAAATAAGAGTTACTTTTTTGTGGTCAGCCATTGGTGGGTGAGGGCATCGCGTCGTTCGTGCCATTCTTCTGAGGTGATGGCATAGCGCAAGTGGTCTTCCCAAACGCCGTTGATTTC
>JAQCDG010000157.1 GCA_027731085.1 Actinomycetota bacterium
AAAATGCGATTAATTCGGCAATGTGGGATGGGTTGACGGAGATTTTTCGTGAGATTGCGTCGCGGGTCGATGATCGTGTCGTGGTCGTGACTGGTGCAGGTGATGATTTTTGTTCGGGCGCAGATTTGAGTGGGCGCGGTGGTTCTGGTGCTGGGGACTCCGCTGGTGCTGGTGCGCAGAATCAGGTTCACCATTTGGCGGCGATGCGACGAGTTAATGATGCGTGCATTGCGTTGCAACGTTTGCCACAGCCGACAATTGCCAAAGTGCGTGGCGTTGCCGTGGGGGCAGGTTGCAACCTGGCGCTTGGCTGCGATTTGGTTGTCGCGTCACAGACGGCGCGATTTTCTGAGATTTTTGCGCGGCGCGGTTTGTCGCTTGACTTTGGCGGATCGTGGCTATTGCCGCGTCGCATTGGCATGCATCGGGCGAAAGAACTTGCGTTGTTGGCTGAGATTGTTAGCGCCAGTGATGCACTCGAGATGGGGTTAGTTAATCGAGTGTTGCCTGACGGCGAGGTTGATGCATTTGTCGACAACTGGGCGCGCAAACTTGCAGCAGGGCCGCCGATCGCGTTGGCGCAGTCAAAACGATTGTTGAATAATTCGTTGAATGTGACGCTCGAAGAAGCTTTAGATGACGAAGCCGCTGCGCAGACGATTAATTTTGCGACAAGTGATACAGCCGAGGCGATGCGGGCGTTCATCGAAAAGCGGGAGCCAAAATTTACCGGAAGATAGTTGTGTCGTTCGCCGTTGCAGCGGCGGTTAGTTTTAGTTTCGGCGTAAGCACGGTCGGCGCGAATTCGTTTGTGGTGGCGCCACTGATTGCCACGGTGCCACCTGTTGACGACCCGATACCAGATGAGCAGGGCGGTGGTGGCAGCGTGATCGATGATTCGTTGCCGACGATTGATCCTGCGACGCAAACGACATTGCCAGCTGGTTGCGTTGCGCCACGAGCAGCAACCGCAACTTTTCTCGGCGAGTTGGTTTCGACCGACGATTTGTTGGCGACATATCGAGTTGTGCAAGTGCGTGGTGGCTCGCTCGGTGCATATGTCAACTCAGGTTTGATCTCGGTGCGCTATGCCAATCGCGAATCGCGATTTTTGGAAGTGGGAGAAACTTATTTGGTTGGTGCTGGTGCGAGCGATTTGTTTACGACGCTTGAGTCAAAAGTGCGAGCTGAAAAAGAACTTTTTGGTGGCGATGCCGTGGTCGGCATTGACGAGTCAGATGTGCCATGCCCGAAATTTGAAGACCCAGTAGTCACTTTGCAGCCGAACGGCGAGTTCATCGAGTCGGGTGTGTTGTCGCTGCTCGGTAAACAACCAACGCGGTTGTTGCAAGTCTTTCTGCTGCCGCTGTTCTTCGTGCTGGTGTTCTTGATTGGCCTCGTAATTTTGAAGCGACTTATTCAAGCCGCGCGCCGGTCTTCACGCTGATCCTTGCGCCGGTCGTCTCGCCGTGCTCGGCGCGGATAATTGTGACTTGCCGTTAGCGACTAGCGAAAGCTTTGGTGGCGGCCGCGCGAATTTCTGTGACGGCGTTGGTTAATCCTTTTGGATCGCGAAACAGTGCGCTGCCAGCAATCAAAACATTGGCGCCATTTTTTGCAGCGCCGGTAACCGTTTCGACGCTGATGCCCCCGTCAACTTCGAGGTTGACTTTGTCGTCTAGGTTCGCTGCCGAAATCATTTTGCGAACTTCGGCGATTTTCGGCTCGATTTCGTGCATATATTTTTGGCCGCCAAAACCTGGGCGCACCGTCATCACCAAAACCATGTCGACAAGATCGAGTGCGTTCGCGACTGCGCTGGCCGGTGTCTCGGGGTTCAAGGCAACGGCCGCGTTGGCGCCAAGTGCATTGATGGTTTCGAGCGTTTCGCGCAGGTTTTTGCACGCTTCAACATGCACGATCAGGCGACTGCAGCCGGCTTCGACGTAACGACTCGCCATTTTTTCTGGCGTGAGCACCATCAGATGTGCTTCGAACTTCAGTTTTGTGAGCGATCGAGTCGAAGCGATGATGTCGGGACCAAATGTTAGGTTGGGCACGAATTGGCCGTCCATTACATCCCATTGAATGAGGTCGACGCCGGCTTGATCGAGTTCGCAGATTGCTTCACCGAGGCGCGAAAAGTTAACTGGCAATACCGACGGCGCGATTTGAATCGGTTTCATATCTCGCTACAGCCTAGGGTTCACGATGATGATTAACGAAAATGTGACTGTCGAGCGCATGGTGGCGGGCGGCGACGGTCTGGCACGGTTGGCCGATGGGCGAGTTGTTTTTGTCAACGGTGCGATTACTGGCGAGCAAGTTGCGATCGAGATTACGACCAACAAAAAAGATTTTGCGCGCGCAAACATCGTCGAGATTCTGAGTGCTTCGCCACATCGTGTGACGCCGCCTTGCAAATTTGTGGCCGCTGGTTGCGGTGGCTGCAGTTGGCAACATCTGGATATTTCACAGCACATGTCGACGAAGGTTGCGATAGTCAGCGAAGCGTTGCGCCGTACGGCAAAGATTTCTGA
>JAQCDG010000158.1 GCA_027731085.1 Actinomycetota bacterium
GACATCAAGCAACGCAATGACACTTTTGATCATCGCTCTTGTATTGACCGCAATTTTGCAAATCAACGCGCTCGGACTTCTGGGTGGCACTGCAGCAACAAACAAACTTTTGTGGCCATTTGAGTCACATAAGAATTCGATGATAACTGGCGGCATTTTGTGGCTCATTCTCTGGGTTGCGTCAGAGGTGCTTCTTAAATAGCCATAGTTACGATGTAACTGATGGTTGATCAGTCGAATACAGAAGACTTTGGTGCGAACTCCTGGCTAGTCGAGGAGATGTATGAGCGTTATCGCGATGAACCTGAAACTTTGTCAGTGGCATGGCGCGAATTCTTTAGTGACTATAAACCGGTAGGTTCACCGAAGACCGACCCGACAGGCGAATTGATCAGACCAAATTTTAACGAGTTGCCTGAGGACATTCTCGAAAGCGTCCCTGCGCCGGCAGTTGCTGCGACGAAGTTGAAACCAAAAACTGAGAGCAATGTCTCGGGCAACGGTAAGTCGGCGATCAAAGAGCCGATCTCGCCTGAAGCGCCGCCGAGAGCACCGCGACCCGCTGCCGTTATTGCGCCAGTCCCGCAGACGCCTTTAGAGGTCGTCGAACCAGAGCCGTTGCGTGGTGTGTCGTCGGTAATCGCCACGAACATGGAGGCGAGCCTTGCTGTGCCGACAGCGACAAGTGTTCGTCAAGTGCCAGCCAAACTTTTAGAAGTTAACCGCAAAGTTATAAACGGTTATCGTGAGCGAAGCGGCGAAAGCAAAATCAGTTTCACGCATCTGATTGGGTACGCAATTGTGCGTGCAATCGCAGATGCGGTGCCGAACATGAAGCATGTCTATTCGGTCGATGATCAAGGTAAACCTCAAATTAAAAAGTTCAATCGGGTGAACATGGGCTTGGCAGTGGATGTCGACAAAGGTAAAGGCCAACGCAGTTTGGTGGTGCCAGTTTTGCGCAACGCCGACACGCTTGACTTTGCGGGTTTCTTGCTGACCTATGAAGACATCATCCGCAAAGTTCGAGCCAACAAGTTGACACTCGATGATTTTCAAGGTGCAAATGTCAGTTTGACCAACCCTGGCACGATTGGCACGCAGATGTCGGTGCCACGGTTGATGGCCGGACAAGGTTTGATTGTTGGCGTCGGCACGATTGATTATCCGGCCGAGTTTCAAGGCAGCGATGAGCGCGCGCTCGGTCGACTTGGTGTTTCGAAAGTCGTGACAGTCACGAGCACTTACGACCACCGCATAATTCAGGGCGCCGAAAGCGGAATGTTCTTGAAGTATGTGCACGAGTTGCTGACGGGCGAGCACAATTTTTATGCCGATGTGTTTAGCAGCCTGGGCGTGCCATATGAATCGGTGAAGTGGCGCGACGACTCAAATTCGCTGGATAGCGAAGATGCGTTGCTCGAAAAACAAATGCAGATTGCGACTCTGATTCGTGTGCATCGCGTGCGTGGTCATTTAATAGCCGACCTTGACCCACTGCATTGGCGTGCGCCGCGAATGCCGCGCGAGCTTGACCCGGCAACATACGGTCTGACAGTTTGGGATTTAGATCGCGAATTTTTGACTGGCGGTGTTGGCGGTGTCAATCGCGCGACGTTGGGTGAATTGTTAGGTGTTTTGCGTGACGCATATTGCCGCACGATCGGCGTCGAATATATGCATATTCAGAACACCGACGAGCAGCGGTGGATTCAAGAACATTTTGAAGGTGTCAAGCGCAATGACTTTGCGGTCGACAAGATTCGCCTGCTTGAACGACTGAATGCTGCCGAGGCGTTCGAGCGATTTTTGTCAACCAAATATGTCGGCACGAAACGGTTTGGTCTTGAAGGTGCAGAATCAGCGATACCGATTCTTGACAAGATTTTGAATCTTGCGACTGATGCAAAAATGCAGGGCACGGTTATCGGCATGGCTCACCGTGGTCGGTTAAACGTGTTGGCCAATGTCGTGGGCAAAGAATACGACCAGATTTTTCAAGAGTTCGAAGGTTATGTTGATCCGTCGTCGGTTCAAGGCTCGGGCGATGTCAAGTATCATCTCGGCGCAATTGGCGAGTTCGTCGCCGAGAGCGGCGCGAAGATGCATGTCGAGTTGGTGTCGAACCCGAGTCATTTAGAAACTGTCAACCCCGTTGTGCTCGGCACGGTGCGCGCAATGCAAGATCAAATTGAGCCACCTCTTGCATACAGCGTGTTGCCATTGGCGATTCATGGTGACGCAGCATTTGCCGGTCAAGGTGTGGTTGCCGAGTGTTTGGCGATGAGTGATACATCTGGTTATCGCGTCGGCGGAACTATTCATTTGATTATCGACAACCAAATTGGTTTCACGACATCGCCCGAGTATGCGCGCTCGTCACAATATTGCAGTGATGTCGCGAAAACCGTTCAAGCGCCCATTTTCCACGTCAACGGTGACGACCCAGAAGCGTGCGTGCGAGTTGCGCAACTGGCATTCGAGTATCGGCAGACTTTTCATAAAGATGTCGTGATTGACATGATTTGTT
>JAQCDG010000159.1 GCA_027731085.1 Actinomycetota bacterium
GCGCGACTCGTACCGAAATTATCTCGGCTATCGCCTCAGCCTGATTTTCGCGCGCGCTCTAGTTCTGAGAGATAGATAAATTCTGCTGGGTGCACACCTGGCGGCGTATCGTGCTCAGTTACATAGCGACTTGAGCTTGTGCCTGCATGACGGGTCTGACAATCGGCACACCAATAAAGCACCCGATTTGCTTCACCGTGATGTGTCACGCTCACTTGACCATTGCATCGCTGACAATTTTTGCCGTGTCGACCATAAACGGCCAGTAACCGATCTTCGGGTGCGTGTTGCGATTGCAACATCTCAGCTGCAATCGAAATAAGTTCGCGACATTCATCCCGATTGAGCGAACTAACTTTTGCCCATGGATGCAGTTCACATGTCCATAACAATTCGCAACGAAACACGTTGCCAATGCCTCGCATCACTCGCTGATCTAACAGCACCTCAGCAATCGTTGCATCGGCGTCTTGATAATCGAGCATCAGGTCTACACAGCGATCTAGGTCGGTTCGTGAATCTGACAAATCAGGGCCATGTCGACCCAACAATGGATGCCGACCCGGATCAAAGTCATGATATGTTTCAACTTCTACCGCATCAAAACACGCGGCAATGTATTCTCCGGTTTGAACTACAACTTTGGCGAGATCGCGGTTTTTTTTCTGCCAATCAGCAACTCGAAAAATTCGCCAATTACCACGAATTTGAAGTTTTGTTCGCAGCACGACTCCGTCGTCCCAAATGATTTCAATTTCACGGCCTAACGCACGAACTTCTTCGATCACGCCGCCAATCTTTGGGCTGAGCGCGACATCATCTGCGATCGTCACCGAAGTCATACTTTTGCCGATCAAAGCGATGCGTAACGATGCTGCTTGTCGCTGCGTCGTATTCAAAATTGCGAACATCACGGCAAAACACCTACAGAAGCAAGCGCGAGACGCACTAAACGATCATGTCCGCCAGTCATCTCGCGGCGCATCTCGGCGCTGATCGCCTGCGCTGGCGTATACCAACCAAGATCAAGGGCTTGTTGCGATGGTTGACAGTCACCTGAAACAGGAACGACGAACGCGAGACTCACCGCATGGTGTCGCGGATCATGAAAGCCGCTGATTTCTGGATCCGTGAAATATTCAACGATCGTGAATGGCGCTGGCTCCGGCGGAATTTTCGGCAGAGCCATTGAACCCAAATCTTTTTCAATATGACGCAACAACGCTTCACGAATTCGTTCGTTGAGCAAAACTCGACCCGAAACCACTGTGCGCGAGATTGAACCATCAGGGGCTTGACGCAGAAGCATGCCGACATGCGTGACGACGCCAAGTTCGTTGACCCTCACGGGAACTGCGTCTATATATACGAGTGGCACTTGACCGCGCACTTGTTCAAGCTGGTCGTTATCTAGCCAGTTCGTTCGTGTGTCGGTGATCTCGCCCAATTTATTGCTCCAAAAACTTTTAGTTATCAACATTGTTTCAGATGGCGTGACGAATTCGTGGCATCATCAACTTGCGAAGTGTTGCTACCAGTTTCCGGCGACATACTTGGTTTCGAGAAATGCCAACAGGCCGTCGTGAGCACCTTCGCGACCAAGACCAGACTGCTTAACGCCGCCGAATGGTGCCGCGGGGTCAGAAACTAGGCCACGGTTTAAGCCGACCATTCCAGATTCAAGTGCCTCGGAAACTCGCATACCCCGACCCAGATCGCTCGTAAAAACATATGCGACGAGACCATGCTCGACATTGTTGGCTTGCGACAAAATGTCATCGCTGTCTTTGAATCGCACCAACGGTGCTACCGGACCAAAAATTTCGGTTCGCAAAATTGGTGCATCAAACGAAACATCTGTGAGCACAGTCGGAAAGTAGCCGAAAGATCCGTCTGTTGATGCGTTGCCGCCACAAGCGACTTTCGCGCCAAAACTTTTCGCCTCGTCGACCAACTTGGCAACTTGTTGCTGTTGCGATTTCGACACCAGCGGTCCAACAGTTGTCTTCGCGTCGAGACCATCACCCAAGACGAGTGCACTCATGCGCGCGGTTAAGCCATCAGCGAAGGCGTCGTAGATTTTTTCATGCACAAAAAATCGGTTGGCTGCCGTGCAAGCAGCGCCACCGTTGCGCATCTTGGCCAACATCGCGCCATCGATTGCGGCCGCAAGATCGGCGTCTTCGAAAACAATGAACGGTGCGTTGCCGCCAAGTTCCATGGTGCAGTTGATAACTTTTTCTGCGGCTTGCGCCAATAACAACGAGCCGACCGGCGTCGAACCGGTGAACGAAAGTTTGCGCACGCGATCTGACTTCAACATTGCGCTAACTGCAGGTCCTGACGGGCTTGGCACAACGACATTGACCACGCCTTCGGGCACACCCGCGCGTTGCATAATTTCTGCGATTGCAAGCGCAGTCAGCGGTGTTTCGCTCGCGGGCTTCAAGACAACCGTGCAACCAGCCGCCAGGGCTGGCCCGATTTTACGAGTCGCCATCGCCGCAGGAAAGTTCCATGGG
>JAQCDG010000160.1 GCA_027731085.1 Actinomycetota bacterium
ATGAGCCAAGTAATCGCCATACCGAGTGCAGCGCCAACAGCACCAATTACGGAATCTTTATTGTTGGCTTTCGGCGACGGAAAGAGCCTCAAGATTAAGCGCGCCCAAATTTCTTTGACTCTTCAGCAAATTGCTTGGCGATTTGTGACGTAATTGACGCGTTCGTTCTTGAGATTGACTGAACAAAGTCATAACTCATGATGTGGCTTGGGGCGACACCTTTGCGCGCGCGATCAAAGGCGATGCTTGCCGCGCGTTGCGAGGCGAGTTCGATGTCACTCGGAGTAAAGCCCTCGGTCGCTTTGACTAAATCGTTGATTTTCACCTCTTGTGTATCTAGTTGACCCAGAATTTTTGTCCACAGCGCGTGGCGGGCGTCATCGTCTGGTGGGCCGATCGGTATGACAAGGTCAAACCGACCAGGGCGCAACACTGCAGGGTCAATGTTACTAACAAAGTTCGTCGCGCAAACAAGAAGATGCCCGGCAGGCGTGCGAAACGCTGGGATCATTTTGAGAAGTTCATTTACGACACCGCGAGTACTCGGGCTGTCGGTTCGCGCCGTGGCGATCTCGTCGACTTCGTCGATAAACACGACAATGTTTTCAAGTTTCAGCAGTTCGGTGAGTGCGCTACGAAGTTCAGCAGCAAGCGAACTTTCTCCACTATCAAGTTTTGATGGCAGCAACTCAACGAACGGCCAACCAAGTCGACCGGCGATTGCTCGAGCGAAAGTTGTTTTGCCCGTGCCGGGAGGGCCAAAGAGCATCACTGCAGACGGTGCGTTCACACCAATTTTGGCAGCCAACTCGGGGTCAGCAAGCGGGGCGATGATTCTATTTTCGATTAAAGTTTTTTCGGCTTCCATGCCAGCCACGCGATCCCATAATGCGGCATCGCAAAGTTCGCCGCCCCACTGTTCGACCACACGCATCGCTGATGGTTCAATCGGCTCTGACTTTTCGTAGAGCACGAGACCATGCGTCGGGCTGAAGCCACGATTAACCAGTGCAGTTTGTCCTGCTTCAAGATTCGTTAGTAGCGCAGATATTTTGTGCACACCTTGGTGCAACAACTTTTCTTCAAGTCGCTGAAGTATCGCCGAGCCGATGCCCTGATTTCTCCATTTCGGGCTAATCGCGACGATATTGATCCAAGCGTCGTCGTTGCTGATTCGACTTGAGACCAAACCTACGACTTCATTTTCGGCGACGGCAACGATTGCTGGCGAGCCTGCGCTTGAGTCGGCGACGAATTTAGCGATATCTACTGGTCGTGAGTCGGCAACATTGCGACAAAGCTCAAGTAGTCGAACCGCCGACGACATGTCTCCGGGCACCAAATCGCGCACTTTGTACACTGAGTCAGGATAGGTCTACAAATATCGCTTGGGCAACGTTATTTAGCACAATAAGTGGTGGGCAAGTAGTTTTAAGGCATGGAATTTAGACATCTAGGCAACAGTGGTTTTAAAATCTCAGCAATCAGTTATGGCAACTGGATCACTCACGGCAGTCAAGTCGAAGAAGACGCTGCCAATGCATGCGTCAAGCGTGCACTTGACCTTGGCATCACAACTTTTGACACCGCCGATGTTTACGCCGGCACACGCGCAGAAGCAGTTTTGGGTCGCGCCTTGGCGGGCGTGCCGCGCGAGAGCATCGAAGTTTTCACCAAGGTTTACTGGCCGACTGGCGCCGGCGTAAACGACCGCGGTCTGTCACGCAAGCACATCATGCATTCGATTGACGCGTCTTTGAAGCGATTGAACATGGATCATGTTGATCTCTATCAAGCGCATCGCTTTGATGTTGAAACTCCACTCGAAGAGACGATGCTGGCATTCGCCGACATCGTGCGCCAAGGCAAGGCCCTATATATAGGTGTCTCAGAGTGGGATGCAGACCAGATCACTCGCGGTGCGGCGCTCGCGCGCGAATTGCGGGTTCCGTTCATTTCGAATCAACCGCAATATTCGATGCTTTGGCGGATTATCGAACAAGAAGTGATACCTGCCTCGCAAGATGCGGGCATGTCGCAAATTGTCTGGTCGCCAATCGCCCAGGGTGCTTTGAGCGGCAAATATCTGCCAGGTCAGCCACCACCCGCTGGCTCTCGCGCAACCGACGAACTGAGTGGCAAAAACTTTATTGCTCGCTGGCTCAATGATGATGTGCTGACACGCGTGCAACAACTCAAGCCGATCGCCGAGAAAGCCGGCATCACGATGGCACAAATGTCAATCGCCTGGGTGTTGCAAAACAAGAATGTGGCTTCGGCGATTGTGGGCGCGAGTCGACCCGAGCAACTTGACGACAATGTCAAGGCTGCAGGTGTCGTGCTTGATGCCGACACTCTCAAGGCAATCGACAAAGTGCTTGACGGCGTGATAATCAGCGACCCCCGCAGAACAGAATCTCCAAAAACTCGCCCTTAATTTCGGGGCATGTGCCAACCCGTACGTGCGGGTTTAGCAATTAGTCCGACAGCGTCGGACTTTAACTAGCGCTTCTTTTT
>JAQCDG010000030.1 GCA_027731085.1 Actinomycetota bacterium
CCAGCACTTTGTCCTGTGAAGTCCCGACTTTCCTCAATGTTGCAATGCGAACACCACAACACTGCGGTCGACCGACCGACTCACCGTTGCTTTAAGTGTATTAGAGAAATTAATCGCTCAGCAAGAGACGCTGTCGTAAATAAGCGAGTTCAAACTTGGGGTTTCAAGCAACAGGGTGGTGCGAGTGCCATCGGCTTTGGGTGCGCCAACAATCAACTGAATATTGGCCTGCGAGCCAAATGCAGCAGGAATCGCGGCGATGTTTGGTTTGCCGGTGGTGGCGTCATTTGTTGGGCCCATCGAGGCGATGCCCGGATTGAGCACTTGAGCCAACAGCGCGGCATGTCGCGACTCTTGTTGACCGATTCGAATAGCGTCGGCGCGCAATTTTGGATCAGAAATTAGTTCGACAACACCTTGATAAGTCTGTGCAGCAAGATTTTCGATGGCGTGGGCGAGTGCGACGACATCGATGCCGACATTTGGATTTTTGTCGTCGGTGATCAACGACAACGCCGGAGTGATGTATAGATCATTAATGCGCACATTTGCGCAGCGATGTTCTTTGCCGCCCAACGCACGAACCAAACTATTTACGGCGTCAGCGTGGGCTTGGTGATCATCGCGAAATCGTTTGGCAATTTCGGTTGCGCCAGCCAGGTCGCCAGTGAACACGCCAAGACCGAGCGCCGCCGTATATGTATCGATCGCGTTGTATTCGAGGGATGCTGCCGTGCGCAATAAAACCGTGTCGGTAACTTCGGCCTCCGCCAATGCGGTGGTGGATGGCGCCTCGCCGAGACGCGCGATTGCACCATCATCAATAACTCCTGCTTGTTTGCCGCATGCAGCCAAAACCAAACCTGACGCCAGCGACAAACCGCTCAAGCGCAATAATTCGCGGCGACTAAGTTGATTCAGTTGGTTCATTGTGTCACCAACGACTGCGCCGTGTTTTCAAGTGCGAGATCTAAACTTGTAGAGATGCGTGTGGCGAGCATCGCTGCATGTCGTGCCTCGATCGTGGTGATTGAGGCGAGAAGCGACGCGTTCTTGGCTGATGTCAGTCTCGAAATGATCGTCGTATGGGTCGCGATTGCGGTGTTTTCGAGCTCGAGCAGTGTTTCCCAAAGTTTGCTTGCATCTGACAGCAGCACAAAAAATTTGTTGTATGCCTCGTTGTTGCGCTCGGTTGCCGCACGCTTGCCGAGCACACCATTAATTGTTTGCTCGTAAGCAACGTGGTGACTGTGCATCAGCGCTAGCAAACCCTGTTCGTCGTCAGACCTCGATTTTCGCGAAACTACAATTGCATAAATATCTCGAGCGGCCAGTTCGAGAGCATGGGCGGCAACGAGAAGGTTGATGTCGTCGTCAGAAAGCACCCGTTAAATCTAGACGAATTTAGAAGTCAAGGCTCGACAGAGCGGGGATCCAATTGCGTGCGCGAGAAACTGCCTCGTGCCATTGTGCGCGATCAAGATCTCTATCTGGGCTCACGATTTGCGCTGGCTTCCACGTGTTCGTGGCTTCATCAAGCGATGACCAAAATGAAACCGCGACTCCGGCCAAAAATGCGGCGCCGAGAGTCGTGGCTTCGGTAACTGGTGAAACTTCGATATTTCTTCCGGTCGCATTGGCCAGTGCCTGCACAAAAGTTGGGTTGCGACTCATGCCGCCGTCGATGCGAATCGAGTTGACCTCAAGTTGCGTCGCGGCGACGACCGAGTCGACCATGTCGGCGCCGCGGTGGGCGATACCTTCTAATACGGCGCGAACAACATGGCTGCGAGACGTGCCACGCGTGATGCCGAGCAAAGTGCCGCGCGCGCCATAATCCCAATGTGGGGTGCCCAAACCGAAAAGTGCTGGCACGAATATGACGCCCGCACTATCGGCAACTTGGGCGGCAAGTTCATGAGTTTCTTCGGGCGAGTTGACCAATTGCATGTCTTCCCGAAGCCAATCGATGTTCGTGCCAGCGGCAAGCATTATCGCCTCAGACGCCCAATGAGTTTGTCTCGCATCGCGATAAGCAACAATTGGGTAGGTGCCATTTTCGTTGCGCGCAAACTTTGTCGGACTTTGTTGACCGGTATAAGTGTTGAGCATGCCGCCAGTGCCGAAAGTAATTTTTGTGGCACCACTTGTGATGCAAGCCTGGCCGATTAACGATGACTGCTGATCGCCGATTAGCGCCGCAATCGGTGGCGAACCTGGCAGTGCAGTCGCGTTGCCGATCACACCACTTGAAGCAACAATCTTTGGCAGTGTGTTGATGTCGACACCGAGAAGTTCACAAAGTCGCGGCGACCATGACAACGCATCAAGTTCACACAGACCAGTAACTGCCGCATTGCTTGAGTCGGTTGTGTGCAGTTGATTGTTTGAAAGCACGGCAGCAACAAACGAGTCGACTGTGCCGATGCGAACATCACGGATATCAATCTTGTTTGCATCGATGTAATGCCGCAACATCCACGCTGCTTTTGTCGCAGTCTGATTTGGTGCGAGTTTGATGTTGTGTTCGGCCGCGGCCGTCATGCATTCGCCGACTGTACGCAGATCTTGCCAACCCAATGCAGGGCCAAAAGGTTTGCCAGTTGACTTGCTCCAGATCACGGTCGACGCTCGCTGGTTGGTGATGCCGACACTGACGATCTTGTCTGACGCTCGTGCCTGTTCGATTGTCCTTAAACAGACTCGCAATACCGCGTCGGCCATTTGTTGTGCATCAAACTCGACCAGCCCGGGAGCCGGAGTATTTGGTCGACAAGTTTCGTGATTTAAAAAGTGCAACGAGCCATCATGGCGCACAACTGCAGCCCGCAAAGAGCTAGTGCCGATGTCGATGACCAGAACGCTCAAAATTTAACCTCTCATATTTGATTGCTCGCTTAAATTTTGTATTCGCCGCGTTTTGATGCAATACCGAATTTGCCAGGGTTCAAAATGTCTTGTGGGTCAAGAACATTCTTTATGGATGCCAAAACGCCGTGAGCCGAGCCGAGTGCACGCTTCATATATTTGGCGCGATTGATGCCGACCCCGTGGTGATGCGTGAGATTTGCGCCTGCTTGCAACGCCGAGTTCTGGGCCGCATCCCAAATCTGTGAGTATGTGAGTTCGATCGAGGCAAGATCTTTGTCGCGTGGTTCGCCCACAAAAGTGAAATAGATGCATGCGCCGTCTGTGTAGCTGTGCGAAATGTGACAAGTCGCGCTACGCGCACCAGTCACTTGCATGATCGAAGATTTCACCGAGTCGGCAACTTGGTTTACGCGTGACCAGGCAACGGCAACTTCCATCGTGTCGATCACGAAACCCTTCTTCGAAAGAATTTGCAATCCGCTTGTGTCGTTGCGGTGACTAAGCCAATTGTCGACGAGTTGCGTGTCGGCAATTTCGCCGTGATTGTCTAGCGCCGCTTGACCGACTATTTTCAGGGTCGCGTCAACCAATATTTCGACACCTTCATCGAGAACCAACAGCGTGCAGGTCGTGCCATCGCCACCGTGACTGCGTTTGCTCTCACGCTCGTCATAAAGTCGCAACACGGCAGGCGTAGCGCCATATCTAATCGCGGTGCGCATTGTTTCGACTGCAGCAGCGAAAGTCGTGAATCGAAACGCAGCCTTTTTTGTGCATGTAGGCAGTGGATGCGCACGCAACCAAACTTTGGTGATGATGCCTAGCGTGCCTTCGCTACCGATGAACAGCGAAGTTAAATTTGGCCCTGCGGCACCCGCTGGTTCTGTGCCGGTCAAAATTATCGAACCGTCAGCCAGCACGACCTCGAGGCCGGCAACCATGTCGTCGATTTTTCCGTAGCGAGTCGAAAACTGACCTGCTCCACGCGAACCAATCCATCCGCCGACAGTAGAAATATCAAAAGACTGAGGAAAGTGCCCAACTGTCAGTTCATATTTGGCATTGATTTCGTTTTCGAGATCTGGACCAAAGGTGCCAGGCAGCACTTCAATCAGACCAGAGAGTTGATCGACGCTGACGACGCCGTGCAGATCTGTCGTGTCGATAACGACTCCAGAAAAAAGCGGCACCGCCGCACCGCACACGCCTGAACGACCGCCCGACACTGTGACGGGCACCGAGTGTTTTGAGCAAAGCGAAACAACTTCACTGACTTGCTTGGTCGAAGTCGGTCGACACACGGCGCCTGGTCGTCGGGTCGTCATACCGTTCAGCGACCAATGCATTGCCAGTGGCCACCAGTCGCGCGCGTGCTCGACGAGATCGCTCGTCGAAGTTGAACTCGGGCAAACTTTGCTTAGCGAACTCAAGAACTCAGGCGATAATTCCGTGGCGACAGTCTGTATTCGATCGGTGACGCTATCAACCGCGTTTAAAAACTCGATCGGTGATGTCGATTTGATCGTCATAAATTATTGCAATGCGAGCGCCGCGTGGTCTTCGTCTGCACATGAATTACAGTAACTCAGAACCTGAGTGTTGATTTCTTGCTCGCTCCAGCCGAGATACGGCGCGATCAGTTCAGCGACATTTCGGGCGCTGGCGACGCTTGCGCGTCGGTTGATGATTCGAGATCGTGTGCGTCGCGAAAGAATGTCGTCAAGAGTTCGAGCCATTTCGTGCTGCACCGCAAAAACAGCCTCGGCTCGCAAATATGGCAAACCAGCAATCAAAGGTTCGCCGAGACTCAGGTCTTGCTCAATCATTTCGGCAAGAATCTTTGCCTCGCTGCCGAAACGGTCACGAAGATGCATCGCGGTTTTATCCTCGAGGTTTGCTGAACTATTTTCGGCGCCAATCAATTTGAGAGTTTTGGTCTTGCATCGAGCCGAAGTGTCAAGAGTTTCAAGAACTTGGTCGACCGTATCTTGTGCCATTTTGCGGTATGTCGTCAGTTTGCCGCCAGCGATCGTGATCACACCAGACTGCGATTTCGAAACTTTGTGGCGCCGTGACAAGTCGGCCGTCCGCGAACTAATCTTTTCGCCACTCACGCTTTTAACGAGTGGTCGCAACCCTGACCACACTGCGGTCACATCATCGGCAGTCACATTTGTAGTTACTGCGGCGTTGAGTGCCTTGAGCACATAATTGATGTCGACGTTTGTGCACTGCGGGTCGTCAATTGAGCCTTGATAGTCGGTATCTGTCGTACCTATATATGTGTATTGATATGTGCCGTCATAATTTGAAATGAATGGCACCAAAAACAAACTGCGCTTATCGCCTGGCACCGGAATAACGACGGCGATGTCGTTGCGAACGAGTTTCCATGGCACTGTCAAGTGCACGCCCTTTGCGGGGCGAATCGATTCGGGGTTTTTGCCTGCATCGGTTGTCATCACTTCGTCAGACCAAACACCAGCAGCGTTGACGACAACTCGCGCGTTGACAGTGAAAGCGTCGCGATCATGAGATTTGACGATCGCGCCGCATGCACGGCCTTGCTCGTCGTGCAGAATTTTATCGACCCGCGTGTAATTCAGAACCGAAGCACCATGGCTTTCAGCCGTGCGGGCGAGTGCGATGCAGATTCTTGCGTCGTCGGCCATTGCATCAAAATACAAATATGCCGAGCCAAGTCGTTTGCGATCCATCGTCGGTAGGTGAGTGAAGGCTTTGTCGGCTTTGAGTCGACGATGAAATTTGCCGATTCGCCAACCACCGGTCAAGTCATACATCCATAAAGCAGTGCCAAGTGCGCGTGCGATTTTGCGTGACACAACGCCATCGCGCTTCAAAATCGGAATCATGAATGGCAGCGTTTGCACCAAGTGTGGTGCGTTGCGCTTGAGTCGGTGTCGTTCGTGCAGTGCCTCGTAGACGAGTGCGACTTCACCTTGTTGTAAATATCTGACTCCACCGTGAATCAGCTTGCTGCTTTTTGAAGATGTACCCGATGCGAAGTCGTCGCGCTCGACAAGCGCAACTTTTAACCCGCGGGTGGCTGCGTCAACGGCGACGCCGAGGCCAGTGATGCCACCGCCGATCACCAACACATCAAATTGCTGCTGCTGCAATTGGTCTAGGACGCGACGACGCTGGGCGACGACATCAATATCCGGCATTGTTTTAGCCTAAACGAGCAATGCAATTTTGTTCGGCTCGTGGTGGTCGCAAATCGTTTGCGCAACCTGACGAAGTAGCCAAAGTCACATTGATTGTTAGTTAGCAAGACTTGCAAATTAGGATTGAAACGACTAGTTTCGTAGGCGTGCATTCGCCAACTGAATTAGCCCAAATATTTCGCGAAAAGCAGCTGAAGCTCACCCCCCAGCGGCAGCTGCTTTTCGGTCTATTGCATGGAAACAATGCCCATCCGTCGGCCGAGAACCTGTTCGAAGTTGCCAGCAAGCAAATGCCCGGCATTTCGTTGCGCACGGTTTACCAGACATTGGGCGAACTTGCCGAAATGGGCGAGTTGCAGTTGGTTGATGTGGGCGATGGCGCAAAACGTTTCGACCCAAACATGGGCGAACATCATCACTTTGTTTGCGAATCGTGCGGGTCGATTCACGATGTCGAGATCTCATCCACACCAAAAATTCGCGGCGAAGGTGCTGGCTACGAAGTCAATGAAGTAGGCGTCGTGTTTCACGGCAAGTGCACTCGGTGCAGTGCAGCAATCAAGAGATCTCCTGGTCATCAGGCGAAAAAGCAAGTAGCAAAAACCAAGTAAGTGCAATTCAAGAAATAAACAACAACCAAAATAGAAATGGAGAAAATCATGGCCAAGCTAAATGGCACAAAAACACATGAGAATCTCAAGCACGCGTTTGCCGGCGAGAGCCAAGCAAATCGTCGATACTTGTGGTTCGCACAGAAGGCAGACATCGAGGGTTACCCAGACGCAGCGGCATTGTTCCGATCTGTTGCTGAAGGCGAAACCGGTCACGCACACGGTCATCTCGACTATCTCGCAGAAGTTGGCGACCCAGCTTCAGGTGAGCCAATCGGCGAGACCGCAGACAACTTCAAAGCATCAGTTGCTGGTGAAACATATGAATACACCCAGATGTATCCAGGTTTCTCTAAGACTGCACGCGAAGAAGGCTTCACAGAAATCGCCGACTGGTTCGAAACTCTTGCGCGAGCAGAGAAGAGCCACGCTGGTCGATTCGGTGAGGGTCTTAAGGCACTCGGTTAAGCAATTAGCAGTTAGTTGAGAAGTAAGAGCAATTATTTCGTGTTGGTGTCACAGGCTCAGGCTTGTGGCACCAACAGCGAGATCATTTTGAATTTCAGATTTTTGTTTCAACATGTCGGCACGAGAGATTTTTAGTTAATGACAATTACATATGACCCGCTTAACCCTGTTTATTTAAACGAAGCCGACACTCGCGAAGAGTTGACTCGGGTCTACGACCTTTGCCATGGCTGTCGGTTGTGTTTCAAGTTTTGTCCGAGCTTTCCGACGCTATTCAGTTATATCGATCAACACGAAGATCAAGACGCCGGCAAGATGACTATCGCGCAACAAGACCATGTTGCCGACGAGTGTTTTCAGTGCAAACTTTGTTACGTCAATTGTCCGTATACACCCGGCCAACACGAATGGGCGCTTGACTTTCCACGATTAATGTTGCGCGTTGATTCGATGCGCCGCGCCAACGGCCACGTGTCGGTGCGCAATAAAGTGACGACTGCAATGCTCGGTCGCACAGATGCGTTGGGCATGGCGGCAACTTCTTCTGGACCAATTGCCAACATGGTGATGGGCGCAAAAGCTGGTTCAATTGTGCGCAAACTCGTCGAAAAAACTGCAGGCGTGTCGAGCGTCAGATTGTTGCCGGCTTTTGCGCGTCAACGTTTTTCGACTTGGTTCAATCGACGGCCCAAAGCGGTAATCGAAAAGTTGCAGGGCAAAGTCACCGTCTATCCGACTTGTCTTGTCGAATATCAAGAACCAAAAATTGGCCACGCACTGGTCAATGTTTACGAGCGCAATGGCATCGAGTGCAGTCTCAGCGACGCAGGTTGTTGTGGTGCGCCGTTCTTGCACAGCGGTGACATGGCGCAATTCACAAAAGTAGCCGTTAAAAATGTCGCAACGCTGGCTGCCGAAGTGCGCAAAGGCACCGACATCGTCGTGCCGCAACCAACATGTGGTTATGTCTTGAAAAAAGATTATCTCGACTATGTCGGTGGGCCAGACGCAAAACTCGTCGCCGAGCACACATACGATGCAGCCGAATATCTGATGAAGGTTCACAAGACTGAAGGCTCTTCGCTCGATGTAAATTTTGTCGGCGAAGTGCCAGAATCTGTCACCTATCACACGCCGTGTCACTTGCGCGCGCAAAACATCGGTTTGAAAAGTCGCGATTTAATGAAACTGACCGGCACAAAAATTAAGCTTGTGCAGCAATGTTCGGGTATCGACGGCATGTGGGGATTGCGTGCAGAAAACGCCGAACTCTCGTTGCCGATCGCCGCAAAACTCGGCGAGATGGTGCGCGAAGCCGCTTCAGAAGTTGTGGCGGGCGACTGTCACCTTGCAAATACTGCAATTACAGAACAAACAGGCGAGACACCGCTTCATCCACTTGAAGTTGTGGCTCGCGCCTACGGAATCAAACCAGAAAGAAAATAAATATGACAACAATGACCCAAACAAACAGCAACCGAAAATTAGTGCTTAGCGATATTTTAGAGCAACGCGCTTACGAACGAATTCGCGAGACGCGTCGCGCTGAAGTCATCGAACTGAAGCGTCGCCGTCGAATTGCGCTCGGCACGATCGTCACGGTGATGTTCGAAAATCGTGCGACGATGCAGTCTCAAATTCAAGAAATGTTGCGAGTCGAGCGAGTCGTCAGCGATGAGGGCGTACTTGAAGAGTTGAAGGCCTATAACCCTTTGATCCCAGAGGCGGGTCAACTGTGCGCAACAGTGTTTATCGAACTGGTCACCGACGACCAGATGCGCGAATGGTTGACGAAACTTGTCGACATCGAAAAATCGATCGTGATCAAACTGGCAAATGGCCAAGTCGTGAAATCAATAGTCGACGAGGCCCATGCCGAACAATTGACGCGCGAGACCGTGACAGCTGCAGTGCATTACATCCGCTTTGAATTCACACCTCAACAGGTGGAAGAGTTCGCAAAAGGCGATGTGCAGATTGTCTCGACTTTGTCGAATTATCTCGAAGTAGTTCGACTCGCTGACTTCACTGTGGCCGAATTGCTCACAGATTTGCGCGACTAGAAACTTAGTCGCGAACACCAGCAGTCGCTGCGACGAATAGAGACACGCAAAATAGCCGATTGGCGCGGTGTTAGACCCAAGTTCTAGTCTGTGCGCGACGAGATCAAGGGGGTTCGCGTGCCTGAAATCGACCTGAGCTGGCGCAGCAGCGGTGCCTGCCAGGGTCTTGACCCCCAGATTTTCTACCCAGACAACGAAGAAAACTGCAGTCAGGCAAAATCAGTCTGTAGTGAGTGCAAAGTGCGCATAGCGTGTTTGACATATGCGCTTGACAGTCGTGAAAAGCAAGGCGTTTGGGGTGGCACATCTGCCCGTGAACGCCGCAAGTTGTTGCGTACTCGCCGCACCGCTTAAGAGACTTTTTACATGAGCGAGATCGATGTTGCTGGTTCTTGGCCGCAAGTTATCTCGCAACTTCTGGCTGGCAAAGATTTAAGCGCGAGCCATGCTGGTGCAGCGATGCGTTCGGTGCTTTCGGGTGAGGCGACACCATCGCAGATAACTGCGTTCATCGTCGCACTTCGCGCCAAAGGTGAGACTGAAGTCGAACTCGAGGGCATGTTGGCCGAGGTTCGTCGTGCCGCTGAGCGCGTCTTTTTGCCAGACGAAATTGCCCAACACGCACTAGACATTGTCGGCACTGGTGGCGATCACAGTCACTCGGTAAACGTTTCGACGATGGCGGGTCTCGTTGTGGCGGGTGCGAAGATTCCGGTTTGCAAACACGGCAGTCGCGCGTCGTCGTCAAAGAGTGGTGCCGCCGATGTACTCGAGGCGCTCGGCGTAGCGATCGAGTTAGACGGCGTCGGCGTGACCAAGTGCGTCGAAGAAACTGGTTTTGGTTTTTGTTTCGCCCAGAGGTTTCATCCGGCCTTCAGATTTACGGGGCCGTCGCGTCGCGAAATCGGCGTGCCGACTGTTTTTAACTTGCTCGGGCCAATGGCCAACCCTGCGCCAGTTTCTTACATGGTCGTCGGTGTCGGTGACCCCGCGGCTGCCAATGTAATGGCCAAGGCGTTAGCGACACGTGGCGTGAAGCGTGCTTGGGTCGTGCACGGACACGGCTCAATGGACGAACTTTCGCTCAGCGGCCCATGTCCCGTGGTCGAAGTGAACTCTGGAAAAATGCTTGAATTCGAAATTAACGCAACTTCACTCGGGCTTGAGCATGCCGATGTCGCAGCAGTGCGTGGTGGATCGCCGAAAGATAACGCCAAGATTTTTCGCGATCTGTTAGACGGTAAACAAGGCGCAGTCAGAAATATTGTCGCGCTCAATGCTGCCGCCGGCATCGTGGTCGCCGGCAAAGCCGACGACATGCGTCAAGGTCTCGAAATTGCATTCGACTCAATTGATTCTGGCGCGGCACGAGATGTTCTTGATGAATTAATTCGAGTCAGTGTTGATGCTGCCAAACAGATGGCACAATAAAAGCCATGAGTGTCAATCAAAAACCAGTTGCTGTTCGCGTGCCCGCGAGTTCGGCAAACCTTGGCCCTGGTTTTGATGTCTTGGGGTTGGCACTTGACTTGCATCTCGAAGCGGGGTTCGGCAATGCTCCCGCTGAATCGAACGATGCCGATGAAAATCATCCGCTAACAGTCGCATTTCGTCATTGCGGAGGCACACAAGATTTGTGGGTGCGTTCACAAATGCCGATGGGTAAGGGTCTGGGTTTTAGTGGTGCGGCACGAGTTGCTGGTTGCATTTTGGCGCACGCCGAAAAACACGGTGCAGGCGAAAAAGAATTTGACGAAGCCAAACTCGACATCTTGCGCACAGCCAGCGAACTTGAAGGTCACCCCGACAACGCCGCGGCGTCGATGTTTGGCGGTTTTGTCGCCAGTGTCGATGGTTTTGCTGTGCGAATACCAACACCGCTCAATCCGGCGATTATCGTTTGGGTGCCGCAAAAACAGACTTCGACCAAAGAGTCGCGGACAAAATTGCCAGCGAACATTAAGTTCGAAGACGCAGTTTTCAACGTCGGACGCACTGCGCTCTTGGTAGCGGCACTCGCTGCAGGCGATATTCGTGCGCTATCGGTTGCGACCGGAGACCGTCTGCATCAAGATTTGCGATTCACCAAAGCGCCTGAGTCAAAATTGGCGCTTCAAGCAGCCGTCAATGCCGGCGCGTGGTGTGCCTGGTTGTCTGGTTCGGGGCCAACGATTGCGGCGATGGTTGATCGCGATTCTGCGCAACAAGTCGACGATGCGTTGCCAGCCAACGGCGCAAAAATGGTTTTAGGAGTTGCGCAACAAGGGGCTGAACTTTTCGCGATATAACTGTGCAACACGCTTCGGGCAATGTTGTTGATGTAAAGCAACATCAACAGAACCCAAGTCAAGGAGCAAAGTTCGTGCAAGATTTCCCCGCAATCAAAGCAACTAACAACACTGCGTCTGGCAATACCGACTCATTGGTCGATGTTCTATCAATCAGTTGCGACGATTGCGTGATGCGGGCCACTGCAGCCTGTGACGATTGTGTCGTCTCGTTTTTCTGCGAAGATTCAGGCGCCCAGGCCGTTGTTTTAGACCTCGAAGAGCAAAGAACTCTGCGAATGCTGGCAAATGCCGGTTTAGTGCCTACGCTTCGGCATCGTGCAGTTAGCTGACGAATCAGGATCAACCGATAACTCAGGTTATACAGCCCAACTTTTGAGTCTTGGTCGCAAGGCGGGGCTCGCTGAAGTTGGCGTGGCTAGCGCCGAAGTTTTGCATCGCGCACGACAAGCGATCAATCAGCGCAAAGAGCAAGGTCTGCACAACCAAATGCAGTTCACTTATCGCAACCCAGAGCGCAGCACCGACCCGACCAAAACCTTGCCTTCGGCAAGGTCGGTGATTGTCGGTGCATATTCGTATTCTTCTTCACAGGCTCCAGAAAAAACTAGCGAGCTCTCGGCGCGAGTCGCCCGATATGTATGGTCTGACTATTACGCGCAGTTGCGCCAGTCGCTCGGTCAAATCGCGCGTCAACTCGAACTCGATGGTCATCGCGCTGTGGTGCTTGCAGACGACAATGCGATGGTCGACCGTGAAGTTGCATATCAAGCAGGTTTAGGTTGGTTCGGAAAAAACTCAAACCTGTTGATTTCTGGGGCTGGAAGTTACTTCGTTCTGGGATGCATTATTACAAACGCCGAACTGTCGGTGGCAACTCAGCAGGTCGAAGATGGCTGTGGGTCGTGCCGAAGATGCTTAGATAATTGTCCGACAGAAGCGATTATTGCACCAGGTGTGATCGATGCCAATAAATGTCTGGCGTGGTTGTTGCAAAAACCTGGCGTATTTGACCGCAACTACCGCGTTGCTCTTGGCGATCGAATTTACGGTTGCGACGAATGTCAAGAAGTTTGTCCGCCGACAATTCGGTTCGAGAAAAAATCAAATATTTCGACAGTTGCGATATCGGTTAAGCAACCTACGGCATGGGTTTCAGTTGCAAAAATTTTGACTAGCGACGATGAATCGCTCATCAAAGAGTTTGGCGCGTGGTACATCGCCAATCGCGATCCAAAGTGGCTGCGACGAAATGCCTTGATCATTCTTGGCAACATTGGCGACGCCAAAGATGTATTGGTAATTGATTTACTTAAACAATATTTGCATCATGCAGACCCGGTGCTTCGCGCACATGCCGTTTGGGCTGCGGCTCGCTTGGGGCTAGATCAGTTGATCAATAGAGATGACGACGATCAACTTGTGCAGGCAGAGTTGCAGTCTTTGCCAAGCGTAAAGTGAATAGCCATGAAACATCTTTTAGTCACCAACGATTTTCCGCCAAAAATTGGTGGCATTCAAAATCTGTTGTTCGAGTGGTGGCGGCGATTGCCACCCGAAAGTTTTGCAGTTTTGACCAGCCCATACTCAGGCAGCAAAACATTCGACGCGGCGCAAGATTTTGAAATTCGTCGCACCCGTGAGCCGGTTTTATTGCCACATCCGCTATTGGTTCGCAAAATAAACAAAATGGCGGCAGAGGTTGGTGCTGATCTTGTTGTTTTAGATCCTGCATTGCCACTTGGTTTAGTTGGGCCACATTTGAATTTGCCTTACGCAGTTATTTTGCACGGCGCCGAGATAACAGTGCCTGGGCGACTGCCTGTTGCCTCGCGGTTGCTGAAGAGAGTTTTAAATGGCGCTGAAATTATTATTGCGTCAGGCAGTTATCCGGCGGCAGAGGCGTCTCGTGTTTGTATCTCTGCTGACAAAATAAAAATCATTACGCCAGGCGTAGATACCCAGAGATTCAAAGTTCTAACGCCCGAACAAAAGATCGAAGCACGCAATCGATTCGGCGTCGCCGACGACGCAGAACTGATCGTTGGCGTCAGTCGACTAGTGCCGCGTAAAGGTTTTGATGTCTTGATCCGGGCGGTTTCACATCTCGCAAATGAGCATCCTAAATTGCGGTTGATCATTGGCGGCGATGGTCGTGATCGTGCGCGACTCGAGAGAATTGCGCGCGAGTTGCGATCGCCAACTACTTTTTTGGGGCGAGTTGCCGATGACGACTTGCCAAAACTTTATGGCTGTGCTGACGTCAACGCGATGTTGTGTCGTAGGCGATGGATGGGTCTCGAGCAAGAGGGCTTCGGCATCGTGTTTGCCGAAGCTGCAGCATGTGGCGTGCCGCAGATCGCTGGT
>JAQCDG010000031.1 GCA_027731085.1 Actinomycetota bacterium
TCGAGCACATGCGAAAGCATTCTTAGATTTGGATGACGTCAAAATAGTGGGAGTTGCTGGTCGCTCAATTGGGTCTCTTGAAAATTTCGCAAACGAATTTGGAATTAAAAACAAGCACACCAGTATCCAAAGTCTCTACCGTGCAACTCAAGCTGATTTAGTTGTCATTGCAGTCGACATTGATCAAACATACGAGGTACTGCTGTCGTGCGCAGAGTTCCCTTGGGTTATCCTCACAGAGAAGCCCCTAGGAGTTGATTTAATAGAGGCCAAAAGTCTCTTGGGCAAACTCTGTGACCACGTAGATCGAATATTCGTTGCGTTGAACCGTCGTCATTATGCGACTTTTCACGAATTGATAAAACATGTGGAGTTAAAATCGGGTCCACGAGTTATCACAGTTTTGGACCAAGAAGATCAGTTTGCCGCGCAACTGGCGGGAATATCACCGCGCGTAGTGGAGAATTGGATGTTTGCCAATTCAGTTCACTTGATTGATCTAATGCGTCACTCTGGTCGCGGTAAAATTATTGACATAAAGCCAAATACGAGTTGGCGATCGATGCAAAAAATGGAGCATGAAGTGTCTTTAACATTTGACTCTGGAGATGTAGGCATATACAAGTGTCAGTGGAATGATGTAGGACCTTGGTCGTTATCAATCCAAACAGATAGATCAACGTTCATGATGAAACCCCTAGAGAAGCTTCTTAATATTTCAGATAACGGTCAAATTATTGATATCACACCAGAATCAAGTTGGGACTTAAGATTTAAACCAGGGTTTCGATCTCAGGCCGAGATGATTCTTCGAAAAATGAATAACGAATCATCTACCATTGTTGGTTTTTTGGATGCATTCGACACTATGCAATTGGTTCACGAGATGTATAAAAAGTAGTTACATTTACCAATTAGTGGCCTCGTGATCATCTTGAATTCACTCAATACCGATAACCTTAGGCGAATGAATAATCAACAGGTCTCGGCACTAATTAGTGATCCGCAACGGTTGATCAGCCTTGAGGCGGTGCACAACTTTCGCGACCTGGGCGGCTACCCAACAAATAGCGGTCAAACCACTAAGTGGCGTACCCTATTTCGCGCCGACGGTTTATATCGACTTACACCGCAAGATGCTCAAGCCGTAATAGATCTCGGCGTGCAAACCGTGATCGACTTGCGCACACCAAACGAGGTTAAGACTCGCGGAACGTTTCCTGTGAAGCAGTTTCCAGTCAACTTTCATCATCTACCGATAATTGATGCAACCTGGAACGACGGCGACACACCCGAGATTGAAGATGTAGTTGAGTTTTTGGTGTGGGCGTATCGCGAGATGCTTGAACACGCCTCAAAGAAATTTGCCGACGCGATTAAGTTGATCGCCGAACAAGATATTTTACCCGCAGTTTTTCACTGCGCCGCTGGCAAAGATCGCACGGGTGTGCTCGCCGCGTTTATCTTGTCGATTCTTGGTGTGCCCGAAGAAATTATCAGCGCCGACTACGGCAAAACTGCCGACGGTCACAAGCGTCTAATCAAGTGGGCAGAAGTCAACCAGCCTGAGTTGGCAAACGCTTATGCAAATATGCCAGCAAGGTTTGCTGCTTCAGACCCGCGCGCAATGGCAATTATTCTTTCTGACCTAAACGCAAAGCACGGCTCGGTGCAGAACTATCTGCGCGAAATCGGTGTTGATGAAAAGACTTTCACTGCACTGCGTGCAGAGTTGCTGGTTTAGCAGCTATCAGCTTTCGCTAACTGTCACCGAGATAATTCGTATTTCTTCGGTTGGTGGCACGCCATTTGATGATGGGTCGGCGTTGCCTGCTTTGTCGAGCGCGGGCAGCGTCGTGTCGAGACCGTTTATGACTTGTCCGAATAACGAATAGTTCGGCGGAAGCGTCACGCCCTGTTCGCCCGAAATAATAAAGAATTGGCTGCCGTTTGTGTTCGGCCCCGAGTTGGCCATCGCCAGTGAGCCGAGTTTGTACTCTCCCATTTTCGGCAATTCGTCGGCAATTGCGTAGCCAGGCCCGCCAGAACCTGTTGCAGTTGGGTCACCGCATTGCACGACAAAACTTGGTATCGCGCGATGACAAACGGTGCCATCAAAATACTTTGATCGCACCAGGTTGACGAAATTATTGACCGTACCTGGTGCATAAGCTGAGTCAAGAACGATCGTTAGGTCACCTTTGTTGGTTGAGACCTGCGCCGTATAAGTTTTTGCTGGATCAATACAAAGTTTTGGTGCAGCAGCGAATTTTTGAACTTGATCGCCCGAGCCATCGGTTGGTGCACACTCGCCTTGCCCGTATTCAAATGGTCCTGCTGGCGCTGGCGCAACTGTTGTTTCAGTTATTTCGGCTACAGAACTCTCGGTTGTTTCTGTCGTCTGCGCGTCGTCACTCTCGGGCCAAAGGCTGATCGCTGCAACAACCGCAACAACGACGGCGACAAGCAGTGCGATTCGTGTGCCACGACGAACCGTTTTTTGTCGTTGTATCTGCTTTTCGAGTTCGCTTTGGCGTGCCCGACGATTTTCTTTTTGACGATTTCGTTTGTCTGTGCCCATGAGGTGAAAATGCTACAGGTCGGCAACACCAGTAGGGCTAGCGTTGAAGCCCGTGGCGTTGATCGTTCAAAAATATGGGGGCACATCGGTTGCCGACCCAGAGCGCATGCGCAATGTCGCGCGCCATATTGCGGCCACAAAAGCACAGGGCAATCAACTTGTGATTGTTGTTTCGGCGATGGGCAAAGCCACCGACAACTTGTTAGATCTTGCTCGCCAAGTTTCTTCGGCGCCGGCTGGCCGCGAGATGGACATGTTGCTAACGACTGGTGAGCGCATCAGCATGTCTTTGTTGTGCATGGCGCTGCAAGATCTGGGTGTTGAAGCGATGAGTTTTACGGGCAGTCAAGTCGGCATCATCACCGATACGGTGCACGGTCGCGCGAAAATTCTCGAAATTAAAGGTGACCGAGTTCGCGAAGCAATCGGCGAAGGCAAAGTTGCCGTCGTTGCCGGCTTTCAAGGCGTGAGCACTGCAAAAGAAATCACGACGCTCGGTCGCGGTGGCAGCGATACAACTGCTGTTGCGCTCGCTGCTGCATTAAAAGCCGACGTCTGCGAGATTTATACGGATGTAACGGGCGTATTCACTGCTGATCCGCGCATTGTGCCTCAGGCTCGCAAATTGAAGCACCTCGAGTTTGATGAAATGCTCGAGATGGCTGGTGCAGGAAGCAAAGTATTGGCGCTGCGCAGTGTCGAATTTGCGCGCAATCACAATGTGCCGATACATGTGCGCTCGAGTTTCACCTGGGAGCAAGGCACTTGGGTGACAAGCGAAGAACGAAAAGGAGAAAAAAACATGGAAGAACCAATCATCTCGGGAGTAGTTCATGACGCCAGCGATGCAAAAATCACCGTGCTCGGCGTGCCCGACCAACCTGGTGTTTCAGCGGCGCTATTCGAACCGCTTGCCAATGCAAATGTCAACGTCGACATGATCGTGCAGAACACTTCGACTGCCGGCACCACCGATATTTCATTCACTCTGCCAAAAACCGATG
Source organism: Actinomycetota bacterium (assembly GCA_027731085.1). Classification (GTDB taxonomy): domain Bacteria; phylum Actinomycetota; class Acidimicrobiia; order Acidimicrobiales; family Ilumatobacteraceae; genus BACL27. The sequence continues at coordinate 3,586 of JAQCDG010000031.1, forward strand.
TTGCGATCGCCCAACCGATCGTCGAGAGAATCGCCAAACAAGTTGGCGCAACTGGCGTAACGCAAGACACGAACATCGCCAAGATTTCACTTGTCGGCGCGGGCATGAAGTCGAGCCCCGGTATCGCCGCAAAAATGTTCAGAGTTCTTGCCGACAACAATGTCAACATCGAAATGATCTCAACGAGCACCATTCGCATTTCGGTTGTTGTGGCTGCACCGATGCTCGAAAAAGCAGTGCGTTCGTTGCACACGGCGTTTGACCTTGATAGCGGCGAAGACTATTCAGCCCCACTGCCAGTGCGTAAATAACAACTAAATTGAATTGCGTATGAAGTCTCGTCGCGCCATAAGTTTGCACGCGCATCACCTGCCATGGAATTCGGCCGGAAACCTCGCCGACAACGATCTGACCGCTGATGACGTGGTGCGTGAAACAGGATGGGTATTCAACAACGAAACTGGTGACGAACTAACGCTGAAAACATTCGTTGAAACCGGCGACAAAGAAGTGCAACGATACATTCGGTTGTTGCAACTCGAGTCGTTTCGGTTTGAAGATTCGACACTTCTAGAAATTGGCAGCGGTATCGGTCGAATGACATCGAGTTTCACTAATCGTTGCAACGCCGTAATCGCCGCCGATGTTGACTCTGCGTTTCTCGAGCGATGTCGGCAAACAGTTGCGAGATTTGGTCGCATTGATCGATTAAGCACACTGCATGTTGCCGACGGCAAAACACTTGGCCGTCACGACGACTCGGTCGACATGACTTTTTCTTACATCACATTGCAACACTGTCAACCCCAAGACGCTCTCAGCCTTGTTAGCGAGGCAATTCGTGTGACACGAAGTGGCGGTCTGGTCGTGCTCAACTTTCGCACTTGGGTGCGCAGCGATATCGCACTCGTGCCGCTCGGCATTGCCGTGCGTCGCCTATGGAAAATGCCTATTCTTGGTCGACGTCTGGCGCGCTGGCGCTGGTCGACTCGTCTGGGTTGGCAAGCAAACAGACTCAAGCCAGACATAGTTCTAGAAAATTTCAAGTCGCAATTAAGCGATATCAAAGTATTCCATTCGGTAAAACGCAAAATGTCGGTTGCTGATGCCCTAAACAAAACCTTAAAAACAGTGCCAACGAAGAGAATTAATCCAAGCCACTGGTGGTTGGTCGCTCAAGTATCCTGAACGCGTGACAAAAAAACTATCCATCGGCATTGTCGGTGCGACCGGCATGGTCGGCAGCGTGATGCGCACGCTTTTGGTTGAACGAAAATTTCCTGCCACATCGGTGCGATTCTTTGCGTCTGCAAGGTCAGCCGGCTCAATAATTGAATTTGACGGTCAGAAAATAAAAGTTGAAGATGCATCAACCGCCGACACGAGCGATCTTGATATCGCAATCTTTTCGGCAGGCGCAACGACTTCGCGGGCAATCGCCGAAAAATACGCCAAACAAGGCACGATCGTCATCGACAACTCGTCGGCGTGGCGTATGAACCCTGATGTGCCGCTGATCGTTTCTGAGGTCAACCCCGAAGACATTGCGAACGCGAAACTCGGCATCATTGCCAACCCGAATTGCACGACAATGGCGGCAATGCCCGTTCTCAAGCCGTTGCATGACGCAGCCTCGCTGGTGCGCATGATTGCCAGCACTTATCAAGCCGTCAGTGGCATGGGCGTTTCTGGCGTGGAGGAATTGCACGAACAGATAAAGACTGGCGCGCCGAGAGCCAATGATCTCACTTACAACGGCGAAGCAATTACGTTCAAACCTGCGGTTAAGTTTCCGCGCACCATTTCTTACAATGTCATTCCGTTTGCGGGCACTTTGGTTGACGACGGCATGCTTGAGACCGACGAAGAGAAAAAACTTCGCAACGAATCACGAAAGATTTTGCACATTCCTGATTTGCGAGTTTCGGGCACATGCGTGCGAGTGCCCGTCTTCACGGGCCACTCGCTTTCGCTGACTCTTGAATTTGAAAAAGACATCACGGTCGAACAGGCATATAAAATTTTGTCAAATAGTGTCGGTGTCAGCGTCATAGATGTGCCGACACCTCTAATTGCTGCCGGCAAAGACCCGAGTTTTGTGGGGCGAATTCGCCAGGATCATTCAATAGATGGCAACAAAGGTTTGACCCTGTTCGTTTCGAACGACAACTTGCGCAAGGGCGCAGCCCTCAACGCCCTGCAAATTGCCGAAGTTATTGTCGCGAACCGAAAATAGTTTTTAAACTTCGGCCGGCACGCCCTCGTGCCAATGATTGCCGGCAACGATTGCATCTGCTGCACGTCGAAGCCGCAACGAATCAAGTGGTTTGATCAACCAACCTTGCGCACCGCTGCGCTTTGCCAGATGCACATCGGCGATGCGATCAAGCAACATTAGAACTGGCACCAATGGCGAGCGACCATCGCTGTGGTCAAGGCGAAGATCCATTGTGACTGCCATCGCGCCCATCGAGCCACATTGCAAATCTAAAACTGCGAGATCAGGCGTGCGTTGCTTTATGGCACGTGACACATCGCGACCGTCGCTGCACACGACGAACGAAGTATCAGGTGTGCCAAGGGCTGCGTGCACTTCATCGAGCACCCACTGAGCATCAGTTGCCAACAAAATATGCACGCGCAAATGTTAGCGTAAACGCCAGCGCACGAATATCTGTAGAACGGATTACGGAAATCAATGACTAAATTGCGAAAAGTGTTGTCGATTGCGATACTCGCTGCGGCGCTTGCAATGACTTTTGGTGCGTCAACAACTGTGAACGCCGATGGTGGCACCAACGATTTGGCCCCAGTAGATGTAGTCGAAGTCAACGGTTTGATCGACGAGATCGTCGTCAGTGATATTGAGCAAGCGATCGAACGAGCAGAATCGTCAACTTCGCAGGCAATTATTTTGCAGGTCAATTCGCTGGGTGGTGTTGTTTCGGCGACGCGAATGGAAGAATTGTTCAACAAGATTATTGAGTCGAAAATTCCGATTGCAGTTTGGGTGGGGCCGACAACTGCGCGCGCCTACGGTAGTGCGGCACAACTGCTGGCGGTTGCCGATGTCTCAGCGATGGCCGACGGTACGCGAATTGGTAAAACCGGAAAATTGTTGATGACGAGTGCGGGCGAAGTGAGTTTTGGTGACGCTTCAGCGACATTGCGCACGACGACACTCAACTCAAAAGAAGCCAAGCGACTTGGCGCGTTGAAACTGACAACCGACGACGACGGTGTGCCTGTGCTGCGCAACATGCTCTTGGCAATGAACGGACTTTCGATCAAAGGTCGAGTTTTGCAGACAGTTGTCGATGTGAAATCTGAATCAGGCAACGAACTGATTCGTGAAGCGGCGACGACCAGATTTTTCAAACTTGGTTTGGTTGAGCGACTTTTACATACGGCGGCCAGCCCACCGGTCACATTTTTGTTTTTGATAATCGGTTTAGCACTACTTGTGTTTGAATTTTTTACTGCAGGCATCGGCATCGCCGGCGTCGTTGGTGCAATTTGCGTCGTGTTCGGCAGTCACGGTCTGGCTACTTTGCCGATTCGCGGCGCGAGCCTTGCGGTGATAATCGTGTCGATGTTGTTGTTGGCGATTGATGTGCAAGTTGGCATCCCGAGATTTTTTACGGGGGCTGGTCTCGTTTTGCTGGCGCTTGGCAGTTTGACTTTGTTTCGAAGCAGCGACGGTGGTGAAATTCGACTCTCGTGGCTGACATTTGTCAGTGGGATGATTTCAATCTCGTTGGCATTTGTCGTTGGCATGCCGTCGATGGTGCGCACACGTTTTGCGACACCCACGATCGGTCGCGAGTGGATGATCGGCAGCACTGGTCGGGCCGTAGGCACGATTAATCCGCTGGGCATCGTTCGCATTCACGATGCCGACTGGCGGGCGCGCACAAATCGCGCCACACCACTTCAAGATGGTCAAGAGTTGCGCGTTGCGGCGATCGACGGTGTGACGCTTGAAGTTGAGCCACTCGAAGGTGCCGCGCGCGATTATCGCGAGATGCGCAAACCTAAGACCGAATAATTCTCAGACTTGTGTTGGCTCGCCATTAAGCCTTGCGCCGCCAACTCGCAAATCACCGGATCGTTTCGTGACTGCTCGTCGGTCGAGAGCCTCGAGCAACGGCACTGCGTGTTTGCGAGTGATACCGAGGCTTTCGCGAAATTGCGAAACAGTGAACCCCTGCGGAAGTTGTCGCAGAATTTTTAGAACCTCTTGGCGTGCTGTTTCGAGCGCGCTGACATGAAACACCGTGCCGTCGATGTCAACGAACAAACCTCGTTGCACGATTTGTCGAACGATATTTCTGTCGAGCGTCTTTGTGTCTGGTGGCGTCACACCCGCCTTGGTGAACAAACCAACATATGGATGTTCGGTTATTGACGAAGCGCCTTTGATGCGAGCGCGCCCCATCTCGACGACAACATCGGGCAGTGTCGCAAGAACTGCTTGTTCGTGAGGTTTGAGTCGTGAAATTTCTAACGGTTCAGAGCTCTTGGTGAGTTTGATCGCCAATTCTTTTCGCTTTTCGTCTAAAAGTTTGGGTGTTGTCAGCCAATTGCCAACTACTGGCTGTCGAATTTCGCCCGTCAAAAGTTCAAGATCTTTTACGGTGATCCATTGGCGCTCGCTAATCACGCGATCTACAGAGCGATCAGGTTTTGCTTTTGACGCACGCAGAGTTGGGGCGATGTCAAGCACCTCACCGCCGCCGATTGTTTCTTGACGACCCGATTCGCGCAAGATGTAACGATCACCCGGCAAAACAGGTATCGCGGTCGGCAACGCAATGCGAACGAGACCACTTTCGTTGGCATGCAACTCGCGTGTGCCGATCAGGCGAATTTTGACGGCGAACTCGCCTGAGCCGATATAGACCGAATAACTTCCGCGGCGAGTAACGCGGTGTTGCAGCGTCGGCACGATCATCAACAAAGCATCAAACATTGTGCTCGGCAACCATTGGTCATTGTTGACCAACGCGTCGCCACGAAAGATTTCGTCGTGACTAACGCCCACGAGATTCAGCGCACATCGATGACCTGGTGCGAGTTCGTTCGCCGACTGTTCGTGCTGCTGAATTTCGCGCACACGCACGCGTTGTTGTGTGCGAATCACAGTCAACTCATCGTCGAGTTTTATCGAGCCATCGATCAAAGTGCCGGTGACGACAGTGCCGGCGCCGCGCGCCGAGAACGAGCGGTCGACCCAGAGTCGCGGTCTATTTCTGTTGCGTGTGGCGCTGGCGCGTTGAGATTCGGCGATTAGCGCATCTAATGCAAGACGAATTTCGTCGAGGCCAGTCGATGCAACCACCGAAACACCGACGATCGGTGCGTCGCTCAAAAACGACTCGCGTAGCTTTGCTTTGATTTCACCGCGCCGCACCGTTGCCACTTCAGCATCTACTAAATCAGTTTTTGTTAATGCAACGATGCCGTGTTGCAGGCCAAGAAGTTTGAGAATCTGAAAGTGTTCTTCTGTTTGAGGCATCCAACCTTCTTTGGCGTCAACAACCAAAATGCAGCCGTCAATTGCGCCAACTCCGGCGAGCATGTTGCGCAAAAAACGAATGTGCCCCGGCACGTCGATGAAACTCGCGGTTGCGCCCGACTGCAAGCGAGTGTGCGCGAAACCCAAGTCGATAGTCATGCCGCGACGCTTCTCTTCGGCCCAACGATCAGGGTCGGTGCCAGTTAATGCGAGAACGAGCGACGACTTGCCGTGGTCGACATGGCCTGCCGTGGCGATAACCGTCATGAATAATTATTCTGCAAGCCGTTGCAGAGCCTGAACAACTATTGCGTCATCATCTGGCTGAATCGTACGCAGATCGAGAAAAGTCTTGTTGTCTTTGACGCGCGCAATAATCGGTGTCTCATACATCCGCAATTTTGAAAGATAGTCACCGTTAACGACAATGCCGATTGAGGCGATGGTTGCGCCAGGTGCCGAGCCCGCACCAGGTATCGAGTCGAGCATGCAAATTTCGCCAGTTTTTGCAGCTGCGATGATTTTTTCAGCGCGTGACTGCAATTCTGTAATCGCAATCGTCGCCATCTTCCAAAATGCAACATCTTTTGTCGCCGTACGACCGAGATATGACATCGCCAGACTCTGCATCGCAAACATTGTCGTTGAACCGGGGCGAAGCGCACGAGCAAGCGGATGCTGCGCACACGCTTCGATGAGATCTGCGCGACCTGCAATCACACCACACTGCGGGCCGCCGAAAAGTTTGTCGCCACTAAACATCACGATTGCGGCACCGTCTTTGATTGTTTGCCGTGCAGCGGGTTCGTTGCTCAACCAACCTGGTGCGCGCGACTCGAGCCACGGACAAGTGTTGTCGATTAACCCTGAGCCGATATCTACTGCAACAGGCACAGACAGTGTCGCGAGTTCAGCAACCGGTGTGTCTTCGACGAAACCCGAAACGCGATAGTTGGACGGATGCACTTTGAGCACAAGCGCAATATCGTTGCCGCGTTTGTCGATTGCTTTTTTGTAGTCGCGCAATCTCGTGCGGTTGGTCGTGCCGACATCGACCAAGCGTGCGCCCGACTGCTCGGTGACTTCGGGAATGCGAAAGTTGCCGCCGATTTCAACGCTCTCGCCGCGTGAGACCGCGACATCACGCGAATTCGCGAGTGCGGCAACGACCAACAGCACCGCGGCGGCGTTGTTGTTGACGACGATTGCCGATTCGGCGCCACATAACAAGGCGAGTAGTTTGCCGACGGTTGATTGACGCGAACCGCGATCGCCTGTCGACATATTGAGTTCGAGATTTGATGCGCGATTTGAAGTTTGCATCGCCATTGGTGCTCGGCCGAGGTTCGTGTGCAACAAGACGCCTGTGGCGTTTATGACATCGCGTAACAAACTTTGTGAAAACTCGGTCGCAAGTCGATCGGCAAATTCTTTGACTGAAACTGCTGCAGTTGGGGCGGTTGTTGCCGAGTCGGCAATCGCACGACGAGCAATGTCGACGAGCAAAGCGTGTGGTAGTGAATGGCGAATCGATAGCTCTCGTGCGAGCGCATCGACCGAAGGTGGACGCCCCGCAGTGTCGACCGACACGCGATTCATTGCTTTGAACCTATCGCCAAATGGCGAGTGAAGCGCCCAAGTTTTTCAATGCGATTTGCAGTTCTGGCTAGTCGTACGATCTTGTCGTGACAAGTTCTGGCGCCAACCAATATTCGTCGACCGACGATAAATCTGCATTGCGACCAGCAGCCACCGTGATGTTGATTCGCGATGTCGAAGATGGTTTTGAAGTATTCATGTTGCAACGCACACACTCGGCAGCGTTTGCCGGGGGTATGTATGTGTTTCCCGGTGGCAAAGTCGACGCGACCGACAGTGCCGAAGCACTCGAACCGTTTTGTGATGGGTTGAACGACTTTGAAGCCAGCGCAATTTTGCAGATCCCAAATGGCGGTCTCGCCTATTGGGTGGCGGCAATTCGTGAGTGTTTTGAAGAAGCCGGCGTATTGCTCGCTCGTGATACTAAAACGAATCAAATTGTGGCGTTTGATGATGCCGCAACGCAAGATCGCTTCGACTCGGCGCGCCGAAGTGTGCATGACTCGTCGTTGAACATGATCGAACTCTGTCAGAGCGAGAGTTTGCAACTCGTGACCGGTTCTATTCACTATGTCAGTCACTGGATAACGCCAGTTGGTGAGGCGCGCAGGTTTGACACACGATTTTTTGTTGCTGACGCACCCGAGTCGCAAGAACCATTGCACGATTCGCAAGAAACAATTGCAAGTTTGTGGGTCAAGCCCCAAACGGCACTCGACAAACTTGAGCGTGGCGAGTTGGCGATGTTTCCGCCGACTTCAGAAAACTTAAAGTTCTTGGCGAGTTACGGCACAACCGCCGAAGTGTTGGCTGCGGCCAAGAAAGTTTCGAACCCCGTGGCGATTTTGCCCCGCTTGCGCACTAACAGCGACGGCAAAGTCATCGGCGTGATCATGCCCAACGACCCCGAATACTAATTATCTGTTCTAATTGTTTTTTGTGGGTTTTTCGCCGAGGGCGAGGGCGACAGACTCGAGCATGCGGGCTGAGCAGCCAGCCATTTCGTTGACGGGCACAGTCTGCGAAATAATTTTCTTGGCGATATCGCGAAACACTTGGGCGGCAACACCAGCACCGGCGATCGCAACTGGTTCGCCGTTGTCGCTGCCATGACTGACATCGCTTTCGATCGGAATTTGACCAAGTAGCTCTGAGCCAATTTCGGTGGCGAGGTTTTGTCCGCCGCCAGCGCCAAATAATGGGTAACTCGTGCCGTGCTCGCAAGTGAAGGCACTCATGTTCTCGATAACGCCCGCGATGCGCAAGAAACTGCGACGGGCCATATCAGCGGCACGAATTGCAACTTTTTGAGCCGAGACTGCGGGCGTTGTGACGATTATCAAATCAGTGCGTGGCAACATTCGAGCCAAACCCATCTGCACATCGCCAGTGCCTGGTGGCATGTCGATCAACAAATAATCAAGTTCACCCCAGTGAACATCTTTCAAAAATTGTTCGACGGCTTTTGTCAGCATTAGCCCGCGCCACATCAGCGCTGTGCTTTCGTCTTCGACGAGCATGCCCGTGCTGACGACTTTTAACAATCCTTTGCCGATTGCGCGCTCATTAGGAATCATTCTTGGCTTGTCACTGCCATCAACAAGTTTTGCTTCAAGGCGATCTGACATGTTCAGCATTCGCGGCACCGAGAAGCCCCAGATATCGGCGTCGAGCACACCAACTGTGAGGCCCTGGTTGGCGAGAGCCGCTGCGAGATTTACGGTGACTGAACTTTTGCCGACACCGCCCTTGCCGCTGGCGATAGCCAAGATGCGAGTATTCATTGGCACTTGGGTTGCCGCGGCGTTTTCTTTGGCGTTCCATCTGGCGCGAGTCATGACTGCCGAGCGCTCATCGGCATCCATTTCGCCCCATTCGATTTTTACTTTTGTGACACCTGGATGTGTAGTCACGCGTGACTCGACATCATTTTTAATTTGCACACGCAACGGGCAGCCCTTGATCGTGAGTTTGACACCGATTGTGACGAGACCCTCGTTTGAGACCGTGACTCCTGTCGCCATGCCGAGGTCGACGATGTTGTCGCCAAGTTCTGGGTCAATAACGGCGCGCAGCAAATTGGTCACTTCGGCGGGCGTCGGGGGCTGCACACGGCGAGCAGTCATATATATAAAACTACCTGACACGACTGAGCATTGACCGAGACGGTAGTCTTAAGTCAAGTTTCACTTACTAAAACGGAGACCATTAAATGATCACCCTGACAGACAAAGCAGCAGTCAAAGTAAAGCAACTTCTCGAGACCGAGAATGCAACCGATCTTGCGTTGCGCGTTGCAGTACGACCAGGCGGATGCTCGGGCTACTCGTATGAAATGTTTTTTGACGGCGAATTTGCCGCCGACGATGTTGTCAAAACTTTTGGTGAGGTGAAGGTCGTTGTTGACCCAGCCTCGTTGCAACTGCTCGAAGGTGCGAACCTCGACTACAACGATGGTTTGCAAGACGCTGGTTTTAAGATCACCAACCCAAATGCGTCACGCAGTTGCGGTTGTGGTCAAAGCTTCAGCTGAATTAATTAGTATTTAACTAGTCTCGACACCAGTGCGCGCAAGCGCTTCGGTTATTTCTTTTGTGTCGAACACGGCGTCAAGTCGCTCGACGATTTCTAAGTTGGCGTCGACGATAAACAACGCCGGCTCAAAAGTCATCGCGAATGCTTTTACTGCTGGCGCAACAACTGTTGCCGTGTCATCGGTGTAAACCTCGGCATGCACGAACACTGCGCGGTCAACGAGAGTTCTTGCCACGCCGATTAATTGGTTCAACGCCGGCGTGCAAGTGCCAGTTGAACAATGAGCAGGTGTGCCGACCAAATACGCGACCGGCTTTTTAAGTTGCAACGCTTCGGTAAGCGTGAGTTCGTGAAATGGGCAAGGCTTGGGTAGCCGTGTGCAGATCGGATCGACACCGCGCGCGTTGTCGAAAGTCGGCGTATCAAATCTAGGCAACGTGTCGCCAACTTTAGGCAGGAGCACTTGGTCGCGCTCGAGCACGCTGAACG
>JAQCDG010000032.1 GCA_027731085.1 Actinomycetota bacterium
GCACCTGCAAGAGCCGCGGGTGCAGTTGCGCCTGCTTGACCAGCAGATAGCAGCAACACAGGCATTCCGCCATAAACAGCAGTCTCTAAACAACGACATGCATCTGTGGCGAACTTAAGTGGTGGCACTACAAAGCAATTTGACTGACTAACAAACGGACGCGCACGCCACTTGTCTTCGCCGCCCGCAATATCGTGCAGCATTCGCAGCGACGCGTCGAGATGATCGGGGTGAACCCACGAAGTGCCGACGTGTTTGGTTGTGCCACTGACACTCAGATAACAAGTATTGATATCCATTTCGGCTGGGTCTGGCAAATCGCGAGGCACAACGGTGCGCTGATAAAAGTGGATGTGCTCCATTTGGTCGACAAGTCGTGCGATGTCATAGGCATCTTGCGAAAGTGATTCGCGATACTCGCCAGTTTTAGGATCAACGATGTAAACCGCTGCGCCCGCTGTGCCGAAATAAACTTTTTTGCCCCAAGGCTCCATGTCATATTTCGGGTCTTGTCCGTAAAGCGTGAACTTGCGAGCAGCGATTGACAGCGTGTGTTCAATCAGACTGCGCGGAAACAGCAATCGACCTTCTGGCGAAAGTTTGCAACCAAACGGTGTGAGTGCGTCGATACAAGTTGGTATCGCGTCGGCGAGGCCAATGTTTTCGAGCACATCGAGCGCGGCGTTGTGAATTTTTAAAACCTCGGCATCTGTAAGGGGTTTGTAGCGACCGCTCTCCATGCCTGGGTTGACTGGACGAATGTCAAGAGCGAGCGGTGCGGCACGAAGCGCGCGTCGTGCACCTGGACCTCCGCGACGACCTTCTTTTTGCGAACTTGTCATGTCGCCATCATATTACGACTTGACGCGCAAACTCTTGGGATCGTAGAACGGATCGAGTGACGCGGTGGCACTGATGCGGTCGCCAGCAACTTCGATTTCATATTTGCCTTCTGTGACAAAAGTTTTGTCGGCCAAGCCGTTTTTGTTCGTGACATAGCCCATGCCGAGTGAGGCATTCACCGTGTGGCCGAACATGCCAGACGTGATGCTGCCGACGAGTTCGCCGTTGCGCCAAATTGGCTCATTGTGATAAAGCAAACGCTCTGGGTCGGCGAGCGAAAACTGCACCATTCGTTTGTTGAGACCAGTTTCTTTTTGTTTTGCCAAAGCGTCGCGACCGATGAAGCCGTCTTGTTTGTTCATCGCCACGACAAAGCCCAGACCCGCCTCGAGCGGCGTGTCGTCAGGCGAAACATCGTGTCCCCAGTGTCGGTAGCCCTTTTCGGTGCGCAATGAGTTGAGTGCGTGATAACCGGCGTGGCGCAGACCAAAATTTCTGCCCGCATTTGTGATCGCATCAAACACAGACATTGCGAACTCAGTAGGTATATAAATCTCCCAGCCGAGTTCACCGACATATGTGATGCGGTTCGCCCGAACACGGGCGTATGCCAAGTCGATGATCTTCGAAGTGCCGAAGGCGAATGCTTCGTTTGAAAGATCGTCTGGTGTGAGTGACTCGAGCAAGGCTCGCGAGTTCGGGCCCATCACACTCAAAACGGCTTGACCTGATGAAACATCGATAGCCATCGCCCGAGCCGACGCTGGAATGTGATCGCGCAACCATGCGAAATCTCGAACTTGGGTGGCCGCGGCGGTGACTATTAAGTACGAGTCGATGGCTTGACGCGTAACAGTCAAGTCGGCTTCGATGCCGCCAGTTTCGTTGAGCCATTGGGTGTAAACGATTTTGCCCACTGGTACATCGACCTCGTTGGCGCAAATTTGATTGAGCACCGACATCGCATCTGGTCCTTGCAAAATAAATTTGCCAAACGATGACTGATCAAATAGGCCAACTGCATTGCGCACCGCGTTGTGTTCTTCGGCAGAATATTTGAACCAATTCTGTTTGCCGTATGTATATATGTATTCAGGTTTCACACCTGCAGGGGCAAACCAATTGGTGCGCTCCCATCCGGCGACTTCACCGAAGCAAGCGCCGCGCTCAGCGAGGCGATCGTGCAATACAGATTTGCGCACGCCACGAGCGGTTTCTGGCTGACGAAACGGCCAGTGCATCGCATAGAGCAGGCCGAGCGTTTCGACGGTGCGATCGTGCAGATATTTTTTGTTGCGCTGATATGGCATCGACCGGCGAACATCTACATCCCAAAGATCCATTGGTGGCTTGCCGTCAAGAATCCAGTCGGCGAGAACTTTGCCAGCGCCACCCGAAGACTGAATGCCGATCGAGTTGAAACCAGCGGCGACGAAAAGATTTTCGACATCTGGCGATTCGCCGAGCAGGTAACGATCGTCGGGCGTGAACGACTCGGGGCCGTTGAAAAATAATCTGATGCCGGTTTTTGCCAACAATGGCATGCGGTGTGTCGCAGCGGCGACCAATGGTTCGATATGTTCAAAGTCTTCAGGTAGTGATGTGAATGAAAACTCTTCGGAGATGCCCTTCATGCCCCAGGGTTTTGCTACTGGTTCAAACCAGCCGACCAAAAGTTTGCCGGCGTCTTCTTTAAAATATCCGCAGCCGTCTGGGTCGCGAAGCACCGGCATGTTCGGCGAAATTTCGGGTACCGCTTCGGTGACGATGTAAAAGTGTTCGGCGGCATGCAATGGCACGATCGCGCCTGCGGCGTCGCCGAGTTCGCGTGCCCACATGCCTGCACAATTGACAACAAACTCGCTGCGAATTTCTGATTTCGTGTTGCTGCCATCGCCGAGAGTCGTTTTGACGCCAACGGCTCGGCCGTCTTCGACGATTATCGAATCGACTTTAATGTTTTCAATTATCTTCACGCCGTGTGAGCGGGCGCCTTTTGCAAGCGCCTGTGTCGTGTCAATTGGATTAACCACTCCGTCGTTGGGCAGATGCACGCCGCCGACCAAGTCGTCGACTCGCGCCAGGGGTAGAAGTTCGGCAATTTCTTTGGGTGTGATGATGTTGACATCAAGGCCGAATACACGAGCCATTGATGCGCCACGTTTGAGTTCTTCGAATCGCTCATGGTTTGGGGCGACGGCGACCGAGCCACGTTGCTGAAAGCCAGTCGCTTGACCTGTCTCGGCCTCGAGAGTTTTAAATAAATTAGTCGTGTATTGCGCAAGGCGTGTCAAGTTGTGAGTTGCGCGCAACTGACCGACCAGCCCTGCAGCATGCCAGGTTGTGCCGCAAGTAAGTTGTTTGCGTTCTAGTAAAACGACATCGGTGCACCCGCGTAAAGCCAAGTGATAGGCAACACTGCAACCAACAATGCCCCCGCCGACGATTACGACGCGAGCATTGGTCGGTAATTCTGCCATTTGATGCCTCTTATTTTGTTCACAATTTGTTTAAGTGCTTTTTAATTCTTTAGCCTTGACAACGCTACAGTTTGGCTTTGGTTTTCAAGAATTTGGCGTCAAAAAAAGTGCGAATTTTTAGAGAAGGTGTGGTTAACGCGATGGGCGAGAGAGCAAAAGTTGTAATTATCGGTGGAGGCATTGCCGGTTGCAGCGCGCTTTATCATCTCGCGAAAATGGGGTGCACCGATGTGTTGTTGCTTGAACGCGACGAACTGACTTCAGGTTCGACTTGGCACGCCGCGGGCAACGTGCCGACATACTCAACTAGTTACAGCGTTATGCAGGTGCAGAAATATTCTGCAGCGCTGTATCGCGAGTTGGCCAAAGACAAAGATTTTCCGATCAGTTATCACGTGACTGGATCTGTGCGTTTGGCGCACAGCGAAGAGCGCATGGCCGAGTTTCGCCATGTAAAGAGCATGGCGCGTGCCAACAACATGGAATATGACATGTTGACACCGGCCGAACTTGTCGATCGATATCCATTAATTAAGACCCATGATTTGCTCGGCGCCTTATGGGACCCATTAGACGGCGATATCGACCCATCGCAAGTAACTCAGGCGATGGCTCGTGCGGCCCGAGCACATGGTGCGCGCGTGCGACGAAACGAGCGGGTGACCGCATTACGTCAACACAAAAATTTTGAATGGACTGTAACAACTACTGCTGCTGGTGTTGAAACCGAAATCGAGTGCGAAGTTATTATCAACGCAGCCGGCTATCGAGCGGGCGAATTGATGCAATTGATTGGTCGACATCTGCCGATCATGACGATGGCTCATCAATATTTGATCACTGAAGAGATCGACGAACTTGCTGCACGCAGCGAGCCACTGCCGCTGCTTCGTGACCCAGACACTTCTTACTATTTGCGTCAAGAGCGAAATGGTTTCATTCTTGGACCATATGAGTGGCAGGCAACGCCAATGTGGCTCGATGGTATTCCAGATCAATTCGCCAACCAGTTGTGGTCAGAAGATCTTGAGCGTCTCGAAAAACAAATTCTTGATGCAGGTGAGCGTGTGCCCGTGCTCGGTGACGCGGGCATTGCCAAAGTTGTCAACGGGCCGATTCCGTATGCGCCAGATGGCAACCCATATCTCGGACCAGAGCGTGGTATGCGCAATTTCTTCCACTGCAACACATTCAGTTTCGGCATCGCTCAAGGTGGCGGTGCTGGCAAAGCAATTGCCGAATGGATACTCACTGGTCGCCCAGAATTCGATTTGTGGTCGATTGACCGCCGTCGTTACAAAGAATATGCGACGACGCAATACACGGTTGATAAAGCAGTCGAGGTTTATCAAAACGAATATGCGATGGGCTTTCCGTTCGAAGAGCGACCTGCGGGCAGACCTGCATATGTTTCGCCGCTCTACGAAAAACTAAAGAAGAAGGGTGCTGCTTACGGCGCACGCGGTGGTTGGGAGCGACCAACTTATTTTGATCCGAAAAATGAGGTGACTGATCATTCGCTGTCGTTCTTTAGACGCAATGGCTGGCGCAAAGTTGTAGCCAAAGAAGTGCACGCAGCACGAAACGGTGTTGCGATTCTAGATTTACCTGGCTTCACAAAGATCGAAGTCAAAGGCCCTGGTGCGTTTGCGTATCTCGACAATTTGTTGTGCACGAAATTGCCAAAGGTCGGGCGCATCAGTTTGGTTTATGCATTGTTGCCCGACGGCAAAGTTCTGAGCGAGTTCACAGTTGTGCGCGTTGCCGAAGAAAGTTTTTATCTCGTCGGTGCCGCAAGTTCAGAGTGGCACGACCTGGATGTGCTCGAGATGGCGTTGCCGACAGATGGTTCGGTGACGTTAAAGAATGTGACGAAAGATTACGGCTCGCTAATTTTGGTTGGGCCGCGATCGCGAGATGTTTTGTCGCAAGTGACGACATCCGCACTTGATAACGCCGCATTTCCGTGGTTGTCGATGCGCATGATCGACACAGCAGTCGGCCCGGTGCGGGCGTTGCGCGTCAACTATGTCGGCGAACTGGGTTGGGAGTTGCACGCTTCGAATGAGCAGATGGTTGCTCTTTATGATGCAATCTGGAAGGCGGGCGAGCAATATCAAATCGCCGACATGGGCATCTACGCAGTCGACAGTTTGCGACTCGACAAGTGTTATCGCGGATGGAAGGGCGACCTTGAAATTGGATTCTCGCCGTTTGATGCGTCACTCGATCGCTTCGTCGACTTGACCAAGGCATCATTTGTCGGTCGCGAGGCGTTGATTGCCGAAAAGGCCGCGGGTTCGAAATATCGATTCGTGCCAATGACGCTTGACGAAGACGGCGACGCCGATGCGCCGTTCTGTGCTTCGGTGTTTAGTGGCGAAAAACGGATTGGCATCGCAACTTCTGGAGGTTGGAGTTTCACGCTGAATAAGAGTGTGGCGCTTGCCTATGTGCGCCCCGAGTTTGAGGCGGCTGGCACAAAACTTGAGATTGAAATCTTTGGCGAGCGCAAGAAGGCCACGGTGGGTCAAGAGCCGTTGTTTGACATGCGCAACGAGCGGTTAAGGGCTTAAATTATTCAGCTATTTGGTCGTTCGTGGCGTATCCTTTGGGGTCTGATTGAGAAGGGTATTTAGTGAAACTTAAATGGAAAAAGGGTGACACAGTCATCTATCCACAACATGGTGCGTGCATCGTTATGAATATCAAGCGAATGAAGGCCTTCGGCAAGACATCTGACTATTTGATCTTGCGCACGGTGATCAACGAGATGACGCTGTCGATACCCGTCGAACAAATATCTGCTGTCGGCGTGCGTCCGCCAGTCTCTTCGAGCGAATTACAAGACTTGGTTTCTGTTCTTGCAAAAGCCGACCCGCGTGTGCCAGCAAACTGGTCGCGACGTTTCAAGAACCACCAAGAAAAACTCAAGAGTGGTGATGTTTATCAAGTTGCTGAAGTTGTTCGCAATCTTGCGGCGCGAGATCGCGATTCGGCGTTGTCGGCTGCTGAAAAAACAATGTATGACCGTGCGCGCGTCAATTTGATTTCTGAGATTCAGCCAGCACTCAAGTGCACGACCGAAGAAGCCGAGGTTTATTTAGACAAGGCGCTTGAAAAAGGCGTGCTCAAACCGGCAAAGACTGCCCCTAAAGGTTCGGCAAAATCGGCAGCAGCAAAAGCGGCTGCAAAACCTTCGGCTGCGAAGCCTGCAGCGAAAAAGAAATAGTTTTCGACGGGTCTGACGCAAAATGAAAGTTGGTTTTTGCGGACTCGGTGTAATGGGTTCGCCAATGGCGCGACATTTGGCCAGCAAGGGTCACGATGTGGTTGTCTACAATCGCAACACTGAAAAAGCCAAGAATTGGGTCGAGAAAAATGGTGGAAGTTTTGTATTGACGCCGCGTGAAGTTGGCGAGCAATGCGACGTCGTGATGGTTTGTGTCGGCAACGATAATGACGTGCGCAGTATCGTGCTCGGTGCTGATGGCGCACTTGCTGGTCTTAAGAATGGAACGGTATTAGTCGATCACACAACTGCATCAGCGACACTCGCTCGCGAACTTTCGGCAGCGTGCACTGCAAAGAGTGTCGGCTTTATCGACGCACCAGTCTCTGGTGGACAAGCCGGTGCAGAAAATGGTGCGCTGACCGTGATGTGCGGTTGCGACGATCAAAAAGTTTTTGATCGTGTGCGACCTGTCTTTGATGCTTATGCCAAAGCTTGTCAACGCATGGGCGTTGCGGGTGCGGGGCAGTTGACGAAAATGGTCAATCAAATATGTATCGCGGGTGTCGTATCTGGTCTTGCAGAAGCACTCAATTTTGCGATGCGCGCGGGTCTCGACGCTGACCAAGTTGTTGAAGTGATTTCAAAGGGTGCTGCACAGTCATGGCAAATGGAAAACCGATCAAAGACAATGGTTCGCGATCAATTCGAATTTGGTTTTGCCGTCGAGTGGATGCGCAAAGACCTTGGCATCTGCTTCGACGAGGCGAAAAATAGCGGCGCAGATTTGACGATGACGAAACTGGTTGATGCGCTTTACGCACGCGTCATCGAAATGGGTGGCGCCCGCTGGGACACCAGCAGCCTGATGAAACTGCTAACTCACCCTAAGAAATAATTCGCGCGCGATCGCGTGTTCGCGCGACGCTACAGAGCGAGAGTTATTTGCCAGAGGCGGCTTGGGCGAAGGCGTCGAGCAGTTTGTCAAGTTGCGCGTCGGTGATAACCAAAGGCGGACAAAAAGTATTTGTGTCAGCGTTGATCGCCCGCGTGATCGCACCCAACTCGAGCATTCGGTCGCGAATCTTGACATTGTTTTGCGATGCGTGAAGACCAGCCGCCCAAACAGCGCCATCACCTCGTGCATGGTCAATGACGCCATCTTTTGCGAGTGCTTTCAGTGCGTCGCCGATTCGCTTACCAATCACAGTTGCGCGGTCGCGCAAGCCCTCGCGCTCGATGATCTCGAGGTTTACGAGTGCAGCACTGCACGCCGATGCGTGGCCTGAATATGTGTAGCCGTGACGCAAAAAGAAATCGGCGTCAGCCTCAAGTGGCTGGCGAACTGCATTGCCAACGAATACGCCACCAAGTGGTTGATAACCAGAAGTAACTGCTTTGGCGAAGCACAACAAGTCTGGGTTGACATCATAAAAATTTGCACCGAACCAAGTGCCGAGCCGAGCGAAACCAGTTATCACTTCGTCAAAAATCAAAAACGCACCGTGTTGATCACAGAGTTTGCGCAAACCTTTGAGATAGTCGGCCGATGGAGGGTAGACACCACCCGCGCCTTGCAGTGGTTCGGCGAGAACTGCAGCAACGGTGTTGCCTCGCTGAGTCATGAGCACCGACAACGCTTCGAGGTCGTCGCTGGCAACTTGCTCGACATCTGGCACGAGTGGCCCGTAACCAACCTTATTGAGTGGCAAACCCTGCGCGCTGGTGCCGCCATAGTTCGTGCCGTGGTAGCCACGCATGCGCGAAATAATCAGTGTGCGCTCTGGGTGACCTGCCTGAACATGGGCGAGTCGCGCCAGTTTCATCGCCGAGTCGACAGCCTCAGAGCCACTGCCGCAGAAAAACACGCGAGCATCTGGCATCGGGCAAAGCGAAACTAATTTTGCGGCGAGTTGCTCGACAGGCTCGCTCGTAAACGGATCGAATGTTGAATAGGCCTCGAGAGTCGTAATCTGCTTGGCAACTGCATCCGCAATTTCTTTTCGACCGTGCCCAACTGCGCAATACCAAAGACTGGCCATGCCGTCGACGAGTTCGTTGCCTTTGTCGTCCCAAACAAGAGCACCTTGACCACGCACAAGTTTTATAAATATGTCTTTTGTGGGTTTAGCGAACGGGTGCAAAAACGCATTGCGGGCTTGATTCATAACAGTTCACGCTAGTTCAGTGTGTCGCTCTAGGCTTAGGGGCTGATGAAAGGCCTGATTCTCTCTGGTGGCGCCGGCACGCGGTTAAGGCCAATTACGCATACGAGTGCAAAGCAACTTGTACCGATCGCGAACAAGCCGATTTTGTTTTATGGGATAGAAGCCATGGCACGGGCAGGCATCCGCGAGATCGGCATAATTGTCGGCTCAACTCGCGAAGAAATCAAATCGGCGGTCGGTGACGGCAGTCAATTCGGTGTGAAAGTCACATATATTTCGCAAGACGAGCCGCTTGGTTTGGCACACTGCGTGTTAATCGCCGACAAGTTTCTCGGCGACGACGATTTCATTATGTATCTGGGCGACAATATGCTCGAGCAAGGTCTCGAAGAATTCGTCAACGAATTTGAAAGTGCGCGCGCGAGCAACGCCAAAGACAAACCGTCGGCACAGATCTTGTTGTGTCATGTTGAAGACCCGCGGCAATTTGGTGTTGCCGAAGTCGATAAAAACGGCCATGTCGTGCGACTTGTCGAAAAGCCAAAAGATCCGCCGTCTGATCTTGCGCTGGTCGGCGTTTACTTGTTCGACAAAACAATCAATAAAGCAGTGCGATCGATCAAACCATCTTCGCGTGGCGAACTTGAAATCACTGACGCAATTCAGTGGCTGGTCGACAACAAGTTTCCGGTGCGACACAAAGTTTTGCAAGGTTGGTGGATTGACACCGGCAAGAAAGACCCATTGCTTGAGTGCAATCGACTTGTGCTTGATGCGATGAAAACCAAAATGGAAGGCACCATTGACGAAGCGTCAGAGATTCAAGGCCGTGCAACTATTGAAGCCGGTGCGAAAGTCTCGAACTCGAGAATTCGCGGCCCGGTTGTTATTGGTGCAGGCGCGATTATTGAAGACAGTTACATCGGGCCGTATACATCACTTGGCAAAAATTGCCGCGTGATTAAATCTGAGATGGACCACTCGGTCGTGCTTGACGGAAGTTCAATCATTGGTGTATCGAAACTCACAGACTCGCTGATCGGCAAAGATGTCGAAGTGATCCGCAGTATTCAACAACCACGCGCCTTGCGCCTGATGCTCGGCGACGACTCAAAAGTAGAGCTTGAATAATGGCAACCATCACAGAATCGAAAGTAATTACCGGCGTGCAAATAGTCGAGCCTCAAGCGTTCGGCGACTCGCGTGGCACTTTTATCGAGACATATCGTCGCGAGTGGTTTCCACTTGGTCGCGAAATGTTGCAAGGCAATCGTGGCGATCGTCAGGCGGGTTGCATCGTCGGGTTGCACTATCACCTGCATCAAGCCGACTATTGGTATGTACCGATTGGTACCTGTCGCGTTGTGTTGCATGATCTGCGAGTTGGCTCGCCAACCGATGGCGCGACTCAGGTACTAGACATTGGCGCTCGCGCAGATGGCACGCATGATCATCGGGGCATATTTATTCCGCCTGGTGTGGCCCACGGTTTTGCATCGCTCACCGATATGGCGATCACATATTTGGTTGACAGTTATTACAACCCGAAAGACGAATTGGGCTTGGCATACAACGACAAAGCCGTTAAAGCCGACTGGGGTATCGCCAAGCCGATCTTGTCCGACCGCGATGCAGCCAACCCGACTCGCGATGCGATCAAAGATCAGGTTCGCCCGTTCTGGCCGATGCGAACATAACTAATCCATGAAGATTTTTGTCACTGGCGGTGCCGGGTTTATCGGCTCAAACTACGTGCGTTGGGTTTTTGCCAACACTGACCATGAAGTAACTGTTTACGACTCGCTGACATATGCCGGCAATATGTCGACTCTCAAAGACGTCGACGACAGTCCGAGGTTCAAATTTATAAAAGGCAATATCTGCCAACCTGGCGATGTCGAATCTGCAATGACGGGCCACGACGCAGTTGTGCATTTTGCCGCCGAGAGCCATGTCGATCGTTCGATCGCCGGCAGCGAAGATTTTATTTTGACCAATTGTTTTGGCACGAATGTCGTGATCGACGCAGCGCGAAGATTGAGCATCGCTCGAGTTCTGCACATCGGCACCGACGAGGTTTATGGCTCGGTTGAAACCGGTTCGTCGCGCGAGAGCGACCCGCTCGAACCGAGAAGTCCGTATTCGGCGTCTAAAGCGGGCAGCGACTTGATTGCGCTGTCATATTTTTCGACACATGGCACGCCAGTAGTGGTGACACGTTGTACAAATAATTTTGGTCCGTTTCAATATCCAGAAAAAGCGATTCCGTTATTCACCACGAATTTGCTTGACGGCAAGAAGATACCTTTATATGGTGACGGTCTGAACGAGCGCGACTGGATCTATGTCGATGATCATTGTTCAGGAGTTCATCTCGCACTTGAGAAGGGCAAGCCGGGCGAAATTTACAACATTGGCGCCGGTAATGAAACCGCGAATCGAGTTCTCGTCGACAAACTATTAGCCCAACTTGGCAAGGATGAATCGAGCGTGCAATATGTGGCCGATCGGTTGGGTCACGATCGGCGTTATTCGGTAGACATTACCAAGATTACGAAACTCGGCTGGAAACGAACACGATCTTTAGATGAGGCTCTCGAAGCGACGGTGAATTGGTATCGCGACAATCGCTGGTGGTGGGAGCCGCTGAAAGTAAAAAAATAGTGAAAGTTCTAATCACGGGTGCTGCTGGTCAACTGGGCACAGATCTCGCTTTGAGCGCCAATCATGCGGGGCTTGAAGTCGTCGGCACTACACACGCTGATCTTGACATCACTGACAAAGAACAGGTAGCGCAAAAGATTGCAAGCGTTTTGCCTGAAGCGATAATTCATGCGGCCGCCTGGACTGCAGTTGATGCGTGCGAATCCGATCCGCAAAAAGCAATAGCGGTGAATCGTGACGGCACTGCAAATATCGTTTCGGCGGCTCGTGCGGCCGGTGCCAGAGTCATATATATATCGACAGATTATGTTTTTGATGGCACTAAAAAGACACCTTATATAGAGAGTGATTCGCCGAATCCGCAATCTGTTTATGGTGCAAGCAAACTCGCGGGCGAGCAGCAACTAGATCTTGTTCAAGACGCCGTGGTGCGAATTTCATGGGTCTGTGGCGAGCACGGTGCGAATATGGTGAAGACAATTTTGCGCCTAGCGGCCACTAGTCAGCAACTGACATTTGTTGACGACCAAATCGGCTCGCCGACGTTTACTAGCGATGCGGCACCAGCGATCGTTGATTTAGCAGTCAGTTCGCGCGCAGGTATTTGGCATTTAACTAATCAAGGCTCGACGAGTTGGTTTGGTTTCGCCCAAGATGTTTTGCGCGCGGCAGAACTCGACCCAAATCGCGTGCAACCAATCGCAACTGCAGACTTGCGACCTCAGCGCCCGGCAAAACGCCCAGCGAATTCGGTGCTAGAAAATGCACAAATGCGTGAGGCGAACGTGACGCTGCTTGACGATTATCACACACCCTTACAGCGACTTGTCGATCGTTTGACGAGTTAAGGTTGAGGCGTGGACGAACGTAAGCTCTTAAAAGAGATTGAACCAGTTGCCGGCGATTTATTAAATCGACATCTTGGTGTGGCTAAAGAGTGGTTTCCGCACGAAATGGTTCCGTATAGTCGCGGCAAAGATTTTGTGCCTGGCTCACAGTGGGATAAGAACGACGCAGATTTCGGATCGGTCAGTAACGAAATGTCAGAAGCCGTTCGTGCATCGCTTTATGTAAATTTGTTGACGGAAGATAATTTGCCGTATTACTTTCGCGATATTGATCAGTTGTTTGGCAACGACGGTGCTTATGGCGAATGGGGTCGTAACTGGACTGCGGAAGAAGGCCGACACTCAATTGTCATTCGTGACTATCTCACGGTTACTCGGGCTATAGACCCGATTGCACTTGAGCGTGCACGGATGCAACAAGTGCGCAGTGGGCAGGTGCCCGCGCCATTAGATATTTATGAAGCACTCGCGTATTTGACCATGCAAGAACTTGCAACTCGCATCGCCCATCGCAACACGGGCAAGATGATGAACGACGAAGTTGGCGAGGCGATTATGTCACGCGTCGGCAACGACGAAAACTTGCACTACTTGTTTTACCGCGATCTTGCAACGGCAGCGATCGCAGTTGATCCATCAAACATGGTCATTGGCATCGAGCGTGCAGTGCGTACATTTGCGATGCCTGGCACTGGCATCACTGACTTTGAAAAACTCTCGCGAGAAATCGCTCGCGTCGGAATTTATGATTTGTTAATTCATCACGACCAGATCTTGCAACCTGTTGTGATGCGCCATTGGAAACTCGAGCAGGTTACGGGTTTGACTGACGAGGCTGAAAAAGCCCGAGAGGCTCTATTCAAGCGAATTGAGCGCATCGGCAAGGTCGGGGCCAAGATGGCTTCAGACCGTATAAACGCATAAATTCAGGCGTTCATTAGCGCACGAAATTCGGTAGGTTAAGCCCAAATCGGCCGAATTTTGCTGTTGAAATCGCCGGTCTTCAGTTTGTTGTGAGGTGCTGTTTGGCATATAATAACAGGATGTCTTGGTGAGGTCGTGCGTTGAATTATTTATCACCGTCATAATTATCCAAAAACAAGGAGAACAAATGTCAACAATTGAGCAAACAACAAATGAAGTTTCGACAAATGGTTTGTCGCGACGTCACTTCATTCAGGCAGCAGCAGCAACCGGCGTAGCAGTTCCGTTTGCACAAATGATCGGTGGGTCATCTGTTGGTGCCGCAGGGAAAGTTTTTCGATTTGCCGCACAGGCACAAGAAGGCCCAGCCGCCCCA
>JAQCDG010000033.1 GCA_027731085.1 Actinomycetota bacterium
GGGCGCTGGCATTGGCGATCGCCGATGGACAGCAAAGTACAAGCAAGAGTTGCTCGACAGCCGCACCAAAAGCACGACACTATTGGCAACGACGATCGCCAAGTGCAGCAAAAAGCCACGTGTATTTTTGTCGGCTTCAGGCATCGGCATCTATGGTGCGCGTGGCGACGAACAATTAACCGAGCAGTCGAGTCATGGTGCTAGTTTCTTGGCCGAAATTTGCAAACAATGGGAAGCCGCGGCAAAACCTGCAGTTGATGCCGGTGTGCGCACGGTCTTTTTGCGCACGGGCATTGTCTTGACGCCATTGGGTGGCGCACTGAAGAAACAACTGCCGCTATTTAAATTCGGTCTCGGTGGAAAATTCGGCAACGGCAAACAATGGCAGAGTTGGATCTCGCTAGATGACGAAATCTCGGCGATCGAACATCTGTTGACAGCAAACATATCGGGGGCGGTTAACTTAACTGCCCCGAACCCAGTGACGAACGCCGAATTCACGAAAGCACTCGGCCGCACATTGCGCAGACCTGCGCTGCTGCCGATACCCAAATTTGGACCAAAACTATTGCTGGGCAGCGAACTCGCCGAGAATTTGTTGTTCACTGGGCAGCGAGTGATGCCAGCAGAGTTGCAGAAATCTGGCTTTGCATTTCAACACTCGACGATCGATGTTGCATTGCGAGCACTGCTTAACAAATGAACCAACTGCCAACGCGTGTTGACGCTGTTGTCGTTGGCGCTGGCTTGGCAGGACTGGCGGCCGCGCGACAAATAAAAAGTCGTGGCAGATCTGTAATCGTGATCGAAGCACAAGACGGCGTTGGTGGTCGCGTGCGCACCGATAAAGTCGACGGTTTTTTGCTTGATCGCGGATTTCAAGTGCTGCTGACCGCGTATCCCGAATTGAAAACTCAAATCGACATGAGTGCACTTGATCTGAAGATGTTCAGTTCGGGCGCACTCGTGATGCGTGACGGCAAACCATCAGTCGTCACCGACCCGTTTCGCGAACCCAAAAGAGCCGCTGCGACAGTTTTTGCACCGATTGGTTCGCTGACAGACAAATTACGCGTTGCTGCTTTGCGCTGGAGGGTGATGCATCGTAACGAAGACAAAATTTTAAATAGTGCCGATATCTCGACTGTTGTTGCGTTGCGTGGCCTCGGCTTTTCGACAAAAATGATCGACCGATTCTTTCGACCCCTATTTGGCGGCATTCAACTCGACCCAGAGTTGCGTACCTCACGACGAATGTTCGAGATTATTTTCAAGTATCTAAGCGAGGGGCAAAGTGCTTTGCCCACGAACGGCATGAGTGCAATTCCTGAACAAATGGCTAAGCACTTGGGCGCTGAAAATATATTTCTTAATACGCGAGTAACAAACATCGAACCGGGTTTCGTATCAACTGCGAATGCACGAATCGAAACAAAGGCTGTGGTTGTGGCGACTGACCAGCCGAGCGCCAGTGAACTTTTGCGAACCACTGAAATCACTTCACGGGTTGCGGGATGCGTTTATTTTTCTGCCGACACACCACCGACGCACGAGAAATTTGTTGTTCTCGACGGCACGGGCCAAGGCCCCGTGTTGAACGCAGCAGTATTAAGCAATATCGCGCCAAGTTATGCCCCACCGGGCAAGCACTTGATTGTCGCCGCGTTGCCTGGCATCATCACCGGCGATCTTGAAGCAATGTCACGAGATCAACTGCGCACCTGGTGGGGACCGCAGGTCGACAGCTGGAGCCACATCAAGACATATCGCATTACTCATGCGGGGCCCGAACAACTGCCACCGTTTGACCCGAAGCAAAAAGTTTCACTTGGCAATGGCATGTTCGTTTGTGGTGATCATCGCGACACTGGCTCGATTCAAGGCGCGCTTTACTCGGGTCGACGCTGTGGCGAAGCAGTGCTCGCATCACTCGCCTAACATCAAACCCATGACGACACCGAACACGAGCGCTCACGACAAGAGAAACAAGATTGTTTCTGTAAGCAAGTTGGTCTCGGCCAGCCCCGAACAAATTTTTGAATTTCTCGCAAACCCAGCAATGCACGCCGTGATTGATGGCTCGGGTTCGGTAATAGCAGCAAAAGACACAGCGCCAAAAAGACTTTCGTTGAACGCAACTTTTGGAATGAGCATGAAAAAAGGCGCGCCGTACAAAATTACAAACACTGTTGTCGAGTTTGTTGAAGGCAAGCAGATCGCATGGCGCCACTTTGGCGGGCATGTTTGGCGCTACATCCTCGAATCGACGCAAGGCGGCACGATGGTGACTGAACAGTTTTCATACGGCACCTCAAAGTCACCCTTGATGCTTAAGTTGGCTGGCTATGTTCGAAAAAATGAGCTCGCCATTCGCAAAACGCTCGATAATTTGGCTAAATACTTCACCGATAAAAAATAGGCTGGGTGCGTGAAACTGCCTCAAGGTTTTGGTGCCTACGTCGCCAACATCGGCATTAAAGACGCGACACAAGATCTGACGCTTGTCGTTGCCGAAAGTATTTGCGCCGCCGCTGGTGTGTTTACACAAAGCCGTTTTGCTGGGCCAAGTGTCGTTGTCAGTCGCGAAAATATCGCCGACAACTCGGCGCGAGCAGTAGTTGTGATTTCGAAAAATGCCAACGTCGCCACAGGCGCCGAGGGCATGAACAATGCTCGTGGGGTCGTCAAAACTGTCGCTGCAAAAATTGGTTGCAGTGCAAACGATGTACTGATCGCCTCAACTGGCGTGATCGGCCGTCAGTATCCAATGCAAAATGTTCGTGCTGGCTTGGCTGCGATGCCGAACAAATTTGAAAATACTTCGGTTGAAGATGTTGCCCGTGGCATTATGACGACAGACACGGTGCATAAAACGGCTGAAGCAAATGTCGCTGGCTCAAAGGCACGCGTTATAGGTGTGGCTAAAGGCGTCGGCATGATCGAACCCAACATGGCGACGCTGATCACGATGATGTTTACTGATGCCGAGATCGACAAAACATCGCTCGACCAGATTTTTCGTCGTGTGATCGATAAAACTTTTAATTGCGTTTCTGTTGATACAGACACTTCGACAAGTGATACAGCGATTGTTCTGGCGAGCGGCAAGGCCGGTGCAGTCGATGCTGCTTCGTTTGAGACAGCGCTTTACGAAGTTGCGCTGTCACTGACCAAACAAGTTGCCCGCGATGGCGAAGGTGCCGAAAAACTGATCGAAGTTTGTGTCGATGGCGCGCGCGATGTGCGCCAAGCGAAACTTGTGGCAAAATCAATAGTCAATTCGCCTCTGGTCAAGACTGCCGTGCATGGCGCAGACCCGAACTGGGGTCGAGTTGCCATGGCTATTGGCAAATGCAGCGACGAACGCGACATCGATGAATCACGAGTCGTGATTCGTTTCGGCACCCAAGAGGTCTACCCAACTTTTGTTGACGCTTCTGGGCTTGATGCGCTGAGCAAATATATGCGCAGCGACACCGTGCTGATTCATGTCACGCTCAACACCGGCCGCGCCGAATGCACAGTGTGGGGCTGCGACCTAACCGACGTTTACATTCGCATCAACGCCGACTACACGACGTAACGATCAGCAGTACTGGTTGATCCAGTTCAAAATGTCGGAGCGATAAGTGAGAACTGATTTGTATTGGGCGACATCGTCGGGCAATCGTTCGAGCATCGTGCGTGTGTTTTGGGCGATTTCTTTGCTTCGCTGAACATAATCGACCAACGGCTGTTGATATCCACGAATTGTGAAGAGTATGCCGTTTGTTGCAGGCAGTCGGCGCAGGGTTTGACGCTCCATACGAATCCATAATTCTTCGGGCTTTTTGACGAGCGGGGCTGCCGGTATTTTCGGTTGAAACAGCGCGGGGTGGTCTTGAATGATCCAATTTGATCGCCACACTGGCTTGTCGACAGCGATGCGCTGAAAATATGTATTGGTTGCAGCGCCGACATGCTCGGCATATTTTGCTACTGGCGCATGAATCTCGAGCATATTTTTGCCCATCTTTTCAGAAAGCATCCATCGACTTGGCGCACAAAGAACAGCGGCTGTTAACAGCATTTGTTCGACGCCGTCTTGCGACTTAATGGGCTGTAAAACTACGAGGTCATCGGCAACCAGCAAACTCGCTTCGACCAGCGCATCGATGCCAGTGCTCGATAAACCGACGCCCGCCCACTGACTGACCATCATTGCCGCTTCTTGCGCGACATCGTCGCCGCCCGGTTTTAGCCCCACGACTTCGTCGCGGCGTGACGCCAAAAGTTTTTTCTTTAAATCAAGTGTCAACTCTGTTTCTGCATCTCGAGGCAACCAATTGGCAAGATCAAGCGGCCAAATGCCGAGACGATGTCGAAAATTTTCGCCAGCAATTTGCGGCAAAATCTGCTCGGGTATCGGCATCGCTTTGAACGACGCAGCCTCAGCAACGGGCGTCTCGTCGAACGGCGTAAACGGATGACGATGAAGAACGTGGTTACTAGCCACGCAAACTATCGATTCGTCACTTCGGCGGCATGCGAATGCCGCCGTCGACGCGAATCGATTCGGCATTCATATAACTATTCGTGATGCACTCAACGACCATCGACGCGAGTTCGTCTGGTGCGCCGAGGCGATGCGGAAACAAAACACCCTTCTCGAGGTTTGCCTTGAAGTTTTCGCTCGCTTCGCCCTGACCATATATAGGTGTGTCGATCAAACCCGGCGCAACGGTGTTGACGCGGATGCCGATTGCCGAAAGATCGCGAGCGATCGGCAATGTCATGCCGACTACTCCGCCCTTTGAGGCCGAATATGAAGCTTGGCCAATCTGACCGTCGTAAGCGGCAACTGATGCAATGTTGACGATCGCGCCGCGCTCGCCATGGGCAAGAGGTTCGGTGGTGCTCATCGCGGTGCCGACGATGCGAATGCAATCGAACGAACCAACCAAGTTGATCGCAATTACTTTTTTGAAAGCGTCGAGATTGGCGGCCGACTCATAACTGCCATCTTTGCCAACCGTGCGTTGTGCCCAACCGATGCCGGCCGAATTGACGAGCACACGAACCGGGCCCATCGACTTGGCCATCTCGGTGGCGTTGATGATGTCTTGCGTGTTGGTGACATCAACTTTGCAATATGCGCCACCGATTTCTTTGGCGAGTGCATTGCCTTTTTCTTCTTGCACATCTGCCACGACAACTTTTGCTCCGCGAGCAGCCAACATGCGTGACACTGCTGCTCCAATACCTGATGCTCCGCCTGTCACTATCGCGCTTACGCCTTTAATGTCCATGGATGCAGACTACGCAACGTGCGCGCGTGCGAGCAACTTGGGTGCGCAGATCTTTGCGCTAACTAGCGCTGAGCGACGCAGCAACTGCAAGTTGGTCGACAAGTTCGTTCATCGGTTCGCCGTTGTGTGCTTTGACCCAAGTGAACGAAACATCGTCGCGACTGTTGACTAACTCAATTAGTGGCTCCCATAGGTCGCGATTTGCAACTGGTTGGCGCTGTGAGTTTTTCCAACCACGGCGCTGCCAACCCATCCACCACTTGTCACGAAAACAATGCACGACATAAGTGCTGTCACTGACAATTTCAATCGGTTCGCGAAAATCTGAATATGTGCGCAATGCGTTGATCACGGCGAGCAACTCCATCCGCTGATTAGTTGTTTTCGGCTCGTTGCCAAAACCGCATGGCTCGCCCGTTGGCGCAACTGCCCACGCCCACCCACCAGGACCAGGGTTGCCCGAACAAGCACCGTCGGTGTAGATAACAATTGACATTCCTCTAATACTTGCCCAAACTTCAGGTGAATAGCGACATACATCTGTGCAGTATCTAAATTTTCTGCGAGACTAGCCATGTGCTGTTTGACGGATCAATGCATCAACTGCCAGACACCGACCCAGGCGAAACAGAAGAATGGCTCGACTCGCTTGACGCGGTGGTCGAAGTGCAGGGCAAAACTCGCGCGCGATATTTGTTGTCGCGACTTCTAGAGCGCGCACGCGCGAGTCAAGTTAGTTTTCCGGCGACGGTTTCAACCCCATACATCAACAGCATCTCGACCGAATATGAACCGTGGTTTCCGGGCGACGAACATCTCGAGCGAAGAATTCGCGCCTACATTCGTTGGAACGCCGCTGTCATGGTCGTGCGTGCGAACACGAAAGCCGAAGGCATCGGTGGTCACTTGTCGACATTCGCTTCGTCGGCGAGTCTCTACGAAATCGGTTTCAACCACTTCTTCAGAGGCAAAGACAGCGGTACACCGGGTGACCATGTCTATTTTCAAGGACACGCAGCGCCAGGTGTTTATGCTCGTGCATTTTTAGAGCGCCGACTTAACGAAGACGACCTCGATGCATTCAGACGCGAGATTGGTCGCGGTGGTCGTGGCTTGTCGAGTTACCCGCATCCGCGATTGATGCCCGACTTCTGGGAGTTTCCGACTGTGTCGATGGGTCTTGGGCCATTGACGGCTCTCTATCAGGCGCGATTCAACAGATATTTGATGAATCGCAAAATTGACGACACATCTGCGAGCCGAGTTTGGGCGTTCTTGGGTGATGGCGAATGCGATGAACCAGAAACACTCGGCTCGATCTCGCTTGCCGCACGTGAGCAACTAGACAACCTGGTATTCGTCGTGAATTGCAACTTGCAGCGCCTCGACGGGCCGGTGCGCGGCAATGGAAAAATTATCCAAGAACTTGAAGCGACATTTCGCGGTGCCGGATGGAATGTGATCAAAGTAATTTGGGGCTCGAAGTGGGACGAACTCTTGGCGCGCGACACATCGGGTGCCCTGCTCAACAAAATGAACACGACCGTTGACGGCGAGTTTCAGCGCTACACCATCGAAGACGGCAACTACATTCGTGAAAACTTCTTCGGCCCAGACCCGCGCTTGCGAGAAATGGTCAGCCACTTGTCAGATGCAGACCTGCAAAACTTGCCGCGCGGTGGTCACGACTATCGCAAACTTTATGCCGCCTATCGCGCCGCGATCGAAAACACTGGCTCAGGTCGACCAACGGCGATTTTGTGCAAGACCGTAAAGGGCTGGACGCTCGGCGACGACATTGAGGGTCGCAACGCCACACACCAAATCAAAAAAATGTCCGATGCTCAGTTAAAGACATTGCGCGATCGCTTGCATCTGAACGATGAAATTTCTGATGCCGAACTCGAAGCCGAAGACCCGCCGTATTATCGGCCACCGGTCGACAGCGTCGAATATCAATACATGATCGAGCGCCGCCGTGCACTTGGTGGTGCGATTCCACGACGCACAACAACCGTGCGCAAAGCAATAACTCTGCCGAGTGATGATGTGTTTAAAGAATTTGAATCTGGCAGTTCTGCGCAGAGCGTGAGCACGACGATGGGGTTCACGCGGTTATTGCGCAACTTGGCACGCGACAAAGACTTCGGCGAACGCGTCGTGCCGATTATTCCAGACGAGGCACGAACATTCGGCATGGATTCGTTGTTTAGCGAACTCAAGATTTATGCCTCGCAAGGTCAAAAATATGAACCTGTCGATCACGACATGTTGCTTAAATATGCCGAGGCGAGCGACGGACAGATTCTTGAAGAAGGCATCACTGAAGCAGGCAGTCTCGCGAGTTTCATCGCCGCGGGCACGAGTTATGCAACTCGAGGCGTGCCGATGGTGCCGTTCTACACGTTCTATTCGATGTTCGGCTTTCAGCGAGTTGGCGATTTAATTTGGCAGGCTGCTGATGCTCGCGCACGCGGTTTCTTGCTTGGGGCAACTGCCGGACGCACGACCTTGCATGGCGAAGGTTTACAACACCAAGATGGTCACTCGCTAGTTTTGGCGAGCACCGTGCCGGCGTGTCGCGCGTACGACCCGGCGTTTGCATACGAAGTGGCAACGATTGTGCGCGAAGGCATTAAAGAAATGTACGGCGATGCACAGCGCGACGTGTTTTATTATCTGACGCTTTACAACGAGAACTATCAGATGCCGGCGATGCCCGAATCAAATGTTTCTGGCAAGAGCACGGCCGAGCAAATAGTTCAGGGGCTCTATTTATGGAAGCCAGCACCAACCGCAAAACATCGCGCTTCGATTTTGTTCTCTGGTTCGGCGCACACCGCCGCGAGTGCCGCCGCTGCCGAACTGCTCGAGCGATATGGCGTGGGTTGTGAACTTTGGTCGGCAACTTCGTATAAGTTGTTGCGCGAACAAGCAATCGAAATCGAACGCTTTAATCGCCTGCACCCCGAACAACAGCAACGCCAACCACTCGTCACAGAATTGCTCGACGGTGGCGCCGGACCGATTGTGGCAGTTAGCGACTTTATGCGCATCGTGCCCGAACAAGTGGCGCGATTTGTGCCGAGTCGATCATTCACGCCGCTTGGCACTGATGGCATGGGTCGCAGTGATACGCGCGCGGCGTTGCGACGTCACTTTGAAATAGACGCACCACACATCGTGGTTGCCGTATTGCACGAATTGTCGATTTCTGGTGACATAAAATCTGAAGTTGTGAGCGAAGCAATCAAACGGCACGGGATTGATCCTGAAATTGCATTTGCTCTGCACCAATGACACGCACTTTATATATAACTGGTATTGAAAGCGCAGATGCGCTATTGAATCGCGACGGCACTGCCCTGATGATTGGC
Source organism: Actinomycetota bacterium (assembly GCA_027731085.1). Classification (GTDB taxonomy): domain Bacteria; phylum Actinomycetota; class Acidimicrobiia; order Acidimicrobiales; family Ilumatobacteraceae; genus BACL27. Next base: position 8,666 of record JAQCDG010000033.1, read on the forward strand.
ATGTTGCTCGACCAACAAGTGCCGATGGAGTGGGCATTCACTGGGCCATTCACGATTCGCAAACGACTTGGTCACTTGAACGCCAAACGAATCGCAGCGATGGATGTCGACAAGTTCGTCGCAATTTGCTCTGAGAAACCGGCGGTACATCGATTTCCGAGGTCGATGGCGACGCGAATTCATGATCTTTGTGCGGCACTCGCCGAAGATTACGACGGCAAAGGCGCAAATGTTTGGCGCGATGTCGAAGATGCCAAAGAACTGATGGCGCGACTACGAAAGTTGCCGGGGTACGGTCAAGAGAAGGCCGAAATTTTTATTGCACTGCTCGGCAAACGATTTGGTGTTCGACCAAAAGACTGGAAAAAATATGCGGGTGTGTTTTCTGATGCGCGACCACGAAGCGTCGCTGACATTTACTCGGCGGCAACGTTATTGAAAGTGCGTGGATTCAAACAGATGCAACGTGCCCGCGATACAGACAAACAAGATCGACCTTTGGCGAGCAAAAAGAGCCGAGTCAAAAAGTGACAGTTCTTGTAACTGGTGGCGCCGGCTATATCGGCGCGCATACCGTGCGAGCGCTGTGCGGGGCGAAACGCCGCGTCATAGTTCTTGACACGCTCGAGCGTGGCAACCGCGAGGCCGTAGTCGACGCTGAACTAGTTGTTGGCGATATTGCCGACCAAGAACTTGTTGGCAAGATCTGCCGTGACCACAAAATTACGAGCGTTATTCATTTTGCGGCATACAAAGCCGTTGGCGAATCGATGATCAAGCCCGAAATGTATTGGAGCAACAATGTTGCCTCGACCGAAAAACTTTTGGCTGTTCTAGCCGAACAAAAAGTTGACAAGTTTGTTTTTTCTAGTTCGGCGGCTGTCTATGGCACACCTAAATCGGTGCCAGTAACCGAGGCGATGGCGACAGTGCCAGAAAGTGTTTACGCCGAGACGAAACTAGCCGTCGAAAAGTTTCTGGGCACACTTGCACTGAACTCGACGCTGCCAATCAATTCGGTTAGTTTGCGATATTTCAACGCCGCAGGTGCGAGCAGCGACAACAAGATCGGCGAAGATTGGTCGAGTTCGCAAAACTTATTGCCCAGAGTGATGCGCGCATTGTTGGACACCGCATTCAAGTTTGAAATTTATGGCAACGACTATGACACGCCTGACGGCACCTGCATTCGCGACTATATACACGTCGAAGATTTGGCGACTGCGCATCTGAAGGCGCTCGAATATCTTGAATCAGGTGGCAAAACACTTGCCTGCAACATCGGCACAGGCCGCGGCACCTCGGTAATGCAACTCATTGATCTCACCGAAAAAATTGCCAAGCGTAAAGTGCCGTACACAGTCGCTGCACGACGCCCTGGCGACCCTGTCAGCGTTTATGCCGACGCGACACTTGCGAATAAAACTTTAAGTTGGCAAGCCACCAAGTCGTTGCAACAAATCGTCGAATCGGCGTACGCGTGGCACAGCACTCACCCGAACGGGTATCGCCAATAAATTTTTAGTTCGGCATGTTTGAGCGTTGGCGATCGAGCCAGCCCAACAACACGGCGATCGCTCGCGGATCATGACGCAAACGATGACCAGCACCCGCAATAACTTGAAGTTCTGCCGAACCGTGTGCCTCGCCGAGAACTCTTGAGTCGGCAGTTGGCACGGCTTCGTCGTCGTCACCATGAAGCAACAACAGCGGACGGGGCGCAAACCTGCGCGCAGCATCGGTGGGTCTGAATCTGCGCAACTCGCGCGACCATTCGTCGAATGATTCGGGAAACTTTGGTTTGTGAATCGCGCCAACCTCGCGCACATGTTCTAAGAAACGTCGAGGTTGTGCAGCCCAGTCGTCGAAGTCGGCGCGGGGGCCGAGCAACGCGCAGCCGTTGATCCGTGGATCGTCGGCCGCCACACACAAAGCCAATGACGCACCAGTGTTTGTGCCGACCAACCAAACACCACTCGGTGTTGTTTGTTCGACGAGGTGATCGATTGCCGCGCGAAAATCGTCGATCCAACCTTGCATCGAGAAGTCGCCTTCGCTGCCACCACAACCACGAAATGTAAAAGTCATCGCTGCCCAACCCAACTCGTTGGCGACACGATCGATCAATTCTGGAAAAGTGCTCGCCGAGTGCCGGGCATCGTTGAGCGCAACCGGAAAACCATGACACAACAACATGCCCGGTATCGCACCGGTCTTGCCTGAAGGCTTGGCGAGATAACGCGCGATCGAAATGCCACCTGAGAGAAACGACCCGTTCACAGTTGTGGCACTCGGTCAGTTTTTAAGAGTGAGGTTTGAGGTGACGACGAGTCTTGCCTTCGGTTGCCAATGTGTATCCGCGATTGCGAGCCTCAGGCAATGTGTCGGGCGCGAAACAAATGCCGACATTGCTGTTGCAGATTTCTTCGATCAACGATGCATACTTGGCGTCGTCGAGTGAATCAACGTCGTAGACGAATTGAGTTCGCTTGTCGCCCAGGTATCGCGTGTGGGCAAATCGAGTTGGTCTTTGCATGAGTCAAATCTAGCCTCGGCTCGTTTTCGATATTGGCTTGGTGACTAGTCTGATAGCGATGGCAAGTTTAAAGAGCAAGCCGCAGAAGATCGATTTCTTCTTTGACATCATGTGCCCTTGGGCGTATCAAACTTCTATTTGGATACGCGAAGTGCGGTCACAGATCGACCTTGAAATCAACTGGAAGTTTTTCAGTCTCGAAGAGATAAACCGCGAAGAAGGCAAGAAGCACCCGTGGGAACGCGAACTTGCCTACGGCTGGACACCACTGCGAATTGCGGCATGGTTGCGTCGCATTGATGTCGACCTCTGTGACGATTGGTATCTCGCGGCGGCAAAGGCATTGCACGAAGATGGATTGCGCCCCTACGAAGAATCGACCGCTCGCGAACTTCTGGCCGGCATCGCCGCACCTGAAAACTCATGGGATGAAGCACTCGCCGACAAGACGACGCACGACGATGTGCGTCGCGATCACGAAGAGTCGGTTGGCAAATTTGCGGCGTTTGGTGTGCCGTTAATTGTTTTTGAAAATGGTCGCTATATTTTTGGCCCGGTTGTGGTGCCGCCACCGCGCGGCGAGGAGGCGATGAAACTTTGGCAACTCGTGAATGACTACAGCGAGATAAATGGTTTATACGAAATCAAAACTCCGAAGACGAACAAAGATTTAGAAAATATTGCTGAAGTCTTTTCGCCATACATCAAAGCGCGCGAATGGCGCACCGTGCAGACACCAGCGCCATGAATGATCTCGACTACAAATTGACACTTCGTTGTCTCTTTGAGACATGGCAGTCAACCCAAGAACTTTGTGAGACTCTGACCGAAAATGAATGGAAGACGGCGACTGCTTGCCCAGGCTGGTCGGTGCAAGATAATTTGTCGCACATCATCGGCACCGAGAAGGCGCTCGGTGGTCTTGGTGGCACCGAACACAAGGCCACCGATCTGCAGCATGTGAAGAACCCAATCGGTGAGATGAACGAACATGAAGTTGATGCACGACGAAATTTGCCCGGAGCACAGGTTCTTAAAGAGTTCAAAGAAATCGTTGCGTTACGAAAGTCGTTTTTTGATTCGGCGCCCGAGAGTTATTTCACCAATGAATCAATGACACCGATCGGCAACGCACCGATGGCAGTGTTCTTGAGCATTCGAGCAATGGATAGTTGGGTGCACGAGCAAGATATTCGCCGCGCAATAAATAAGCCGGGCACTCAAGGTTCGCTTTGCGCAGAACTAAGCGTTGACCGACTTTGTCGCACTTTGCCAATGGTCGTTGGCAAACGGGCGAAAGCACCAGAGGGTTCTGTGTCGGCCGTGAAAATAACGGGGCCAGTTCAAAGAAATATTGTGATTGCTGTTAAAGACGGACGCGCGGCGGTTCTTGAAGCGAGTGATATCGCACCAATCGTTGAAATCGAATTTGATAGCAACGTGTTCATTGAACTTGCCACTGGTCGTGCCACGAGCGATCAACTACGGGAGAAAATAAAAATTGTTGGCGATGTCGCACTCGGCGAACGGGTTGTTGACGCGCTAAATATGATGATCTAACTGCGTCTGATCTAGTTAGATATCCTTATCTAGTCATGGTGTCGCCTACTTTCGACCCTGCTGTCGTGCAACAAAAGATCGAAGTTCTCGCCGAGCGCGATGCTGAATTCGCCAAAATGGCCAAAACACGCGAGCAGCAAAGACAACTTGAACGTTATGGCCAAGTGCGCGAATATTCGTTTCCGCCGAATACATCGCAAGTGCATGTAACTAACTGGGTGCACTCAGGCTGGATGCGTCCCGTGCGATTTATCTACCGCAATATTCCGAGACCGTTGCGCAAGATGATAAAGAAACTTTCAATATGAGCGAATTTTTGGTAGTCACTGACGCCCAAGGGGCGACGCTTGACGACTTGGTGGCGACGCACAAATCTTTGGTCGTTTCAGGTTCGAAAGACATTAAATGGTTCGTCTATGGCGCGGTGCCTGATGCAGTCAAACACTTGCAGCGTCGTTGGTCGTTTCGTCGCATACGCGTTGTAGCAACAGCCGACGAATTTAAGACCAGTGACTTCGTCATTTTCTTGAATGCAGGCGATGGTGTATATCGCGAGTCTTTGGTAAGTTTGCGCGAAGTTATCCGCAAAGATCCGACGGCTGATTTGATTTACGGCGACTCTGCTCGCCCGACAGGCGTTAAAGCCGAGCCGCTGAGTTTCGTGCGCCGCCC